>CAZNOB010000068.1:0-24215 GCA_964574535.1 uncultured Granulosicoccaceae bacterium
AACATCAATCGCCTGATCGTTTAATCAAGTGTTATCCAGCTACTCCCTTGTTTGGATGATTCTACCGCTGCGGCCACAAAGCTCACCCCGGCCAGTCCGTCCTGCACAGTGGGGAATAGCGGACTCTCATCCGGTTGACGACCTTCGCGAAGCGCAATAATTGCATTGGCCGCGTCTGAATAGAGATTGGCAAACCCTTCAAGATAACCCTCCGGGTGTCCCGGTGGTATACGGGTTACTGCATTGGCCGCATCACTGGCACCACTGCCACCGCGAGTAATCAATTGCTTTGGTTCGCCCAGTCGGGTGTACCACAAATAGTTGGGATCTTCCTGACTCCACTCTAATCCGCCTTCGGTGCCGTAAACACGCAGTCGCAAAGCATTTTCATTGCCTGGAGCAACCTGGCTTGACCAGATCATTCCTTTGGCACCACCTTCATAGCGCAGCATTATGTGCGCGTTGTCGTCAAGCTGTCTGCCGTCGACAAAAGTATCCAGGTCTGCACACAAAGACTGTGCTTTTAAACCGCTCACAAAACTGCCCAGATTAAATGCATGCGTACCAATATCTCCAACGCAACCCCCCAGTCCTGAGCGACTTGGGTCAGTGCGCCATCCAGCTTGTTTTTGACCGGTGTCTTCCAGTTTGGTCGATAGCCAGTCCTGCGGGTATTCCGCCTGAACCAGTCGAATAGCGCCCAGTTTTCCTGATTGCACCATTTCACGTGCCTGGCGAATCATCGGGTACCCTGTGTAGTTGTGAGTTAACACAAACAGAGCACCGGATTGTTCTGCAATTTTTACCAGTGACCTGGCGTCTTCAAGCGTTGAAGTTAATGGTTTATCGCAAATCACATGAATGCCATGCGCCAGAAATTCTGCAGCTACATCGTGGTGAAGATGATTTGGCGTTACTACGCTGACTGCTTCTATTCCGTTTTCCATGGCGGCTTCTGCTGTTGCCATGGTTTTAAAGTCACTATAAGCGCGGTCGCTGGCTACCCCCAGGTCGGCTGCTGACGCCAGTGATTTTTCTTCGGTGGAAGAAAAAGCACCAGCGATCAATTCATAGTGATCATCCATTCTTGCGGCTATACGGTGAACTCCACCGATAAAAGCATCGCGTCCGCCGCCCACCATACCAAGTCGAATACGTGCCGGTTTTGTATTTTGTTCAGTCATTGTGAATCTGCGTTGTTACTATAAAAGTACTGAAAAAGCTTGTCAAAAACAGGTGATGATCAGCTTTGAATGCCCAGCATACGGCGATTGGCAGCTTCATCGGTGCCTGAATCTGCAAAATCATCGAAGGCTTTGTCTGTCACACGAATAATATGTGCATCGACAAACTGAGCACCTTCGCGTGCGCCATCTTCCGGGTGTTTAAGGCAACATTCCCACTCAACCACTGCCCAGCCGTCAAAGCCACAAGCAGAAAGTTTTGAAAAGATAGAAACAAAATCTACTTGTCCGTCACCCAGGCTTCGAAAGCGTCCTGCACGATCAACCCACGGCTGGTAACCTGAATAAACACCTTGTTTGCCGGTCGGGTTGAGTTCTGCATCTTTTACATGGAACATCTTGATACGCTCATGATAGATATCAATGTTAGCCAGATAGTCCAGATGTTGTAAAACGTAATGCGATGGGTCGTAGAGCATATTACAGCGGCTGTGATTGTTTACTCTCTCGAGGAACATCTCAAACGTGATGCCGTCATGCAGATCTTCACCCGGATGAATTTCGTAGCAGACATCGACACCGCAGTCGTCGGCCAGATCAAGTAGCGGGCGCCAGCGTTTAGCCAGTTCATCAAACGCGGTTTCGATCAATCCGGCCGGACGCTGAGGCCAGGGGTATACATAGGGCCAGGCCAGTGCGCCCGAAAAGGTGGCGTGTGCGCCGATACCCATATTTTTTGAGGCTTTAAGCGCTTTACTGACCTGGTCAACTGCCCACGCTTGCCGGGCTGTCGGGTTGCCACGGACTTCCGGCGCTGCAAACCCGTCAAATGCGTCGTCATAAGCAGGATGTACCGCGACAAGCTGACCCTGCAGGTGAGTGGAGAGTTCCGTTACCTCTACACCGTTTTCGGTGGCAATTCCCTTGAACTCATCGCAGTAGTCTTTTGATGAAGCGGCCTTGTCAAGGTCGATGAGTTGGGCATCCCAGCTTGGTACCTGGACCCCTTTGTAGCCGCAGTCTGCGGCCCATTTGGTGATGCTGTCCCAGCTGTTGAACGGTGCATCTTCACCGCCGAACTGTGCCAGAAATAAACCGGGGCCCTTAATGGTTTTCACTGTTATTCTTCCTCGCCAGATAAAATATACACCCCATCGAAATGCAGATGAGTGTGTGCAAAAAATAAATGGTAACACTAAAATTTACTAAATTGCCCTCTGCTTTATTGAATTATTCTGCTCGGTTGAGGTTACCGCCTGTTTTAAAAGCGAGTTGTGATTTGTTAAAGTGCCAGAGTAAAAAATGGTGAGCAAAGGTGGAATGACCGAACTAACCTCGCTGGAAGGGGGCTGCCTGTGCGGACAGATGCGATATGCTGTCAGTGCACTGCCGTTTGCTGCAGACTATTGTCATTGTCGGCAATGCCAAAAAAGTACCGGTAGTGCGGTCTCTGCATGGATGGATTTTAAATCTGATCAGGTGACCTGGACAAACTCCGGCTCGTTGCAGGAGTTTGCGTCTTCGGAACACATACGGCGTGGCTTCTGCTCGAAGTGTGGCAGCACGCTAAGTTACCGGCATTTGCAGCACCCGGAATATTTCAGTCTGGCGATTGCCTCTCTTGATGATCCTGATAAAGTGCCGCCGACTTATCACATCTATACAGACAGTCAAATGCAATGGTTGAAAATTGATGACAACTGTCAGCGATATCCCCGAGGGCAGGCATAGCAGTTTTTAGTTTCAGGTTAGGCGTGGGATCCGAATACCGGAGGGGCGGTAAGAGGTGCAGTGTCAATGCCGGTAATCGTGGCAGCCTTCATCTATTTTTTTCGCAGTGAATGCCATCGTTAATATGCAGGTGCTAAAACTGCCAGCTTGTGTGCGCTTGCGAATGCGGTATTTGAAGGTATGACGACAACGTTGCAAGGCTATTATTGCAGTCGTTGCAGTGCAGCCAGGCAGGCGTCTACATCAGCTTCACTGTTATAGACGTGAGTTGAAATTCGCAGACGCGCGTCACTGCCGTAAGCACCCCATACCAGAATATTTTGATCACGCAGCGAGTGTGTCAGCGATTCGATGCGGTCGGACATAATACAAATATTTCCCGCGCGTTGATTTTCATCTTCCGGAGTCATTAACGTGTAATTCATTTGGCTAATGCCTGCGTGTAATCGACCGCTAAGCTTCAAGGCATGTTGTTCGATACTTTTTTGCCCCAGTGGCAATAAAGTATCCAGTGCATTATTCAATAAATAAAGGCTTAGAAAGGCCGGGTTCCCGGACATAAATCGATTGGCGTCCTCGTGTAGCGAGAACTGCAATGGATCTTTCCAGCCGCCGATAGTCGCCGCACTGTTCCAGCCAGGGAATGGTGCTTTAAGGTTAGGCAAAGTGTCTCGATTCCAGTAAAAGATCGCTGCCCCGTGAGTGCCCAGCAGCCACTTATAACAGCTGCTCACCATGATATCGGTTAACGCTGCATCGACGTCCATTACACCCGCGGAATGAGTGGCATCAAGTACCAATGCAGCATTATGCCGACGCACCAGATCAGACAGTGGTTTTAAAGGAAGACGTTGCCCGCTGAACATACTGACATGGCTGATGGATACTACTCTGGTGCGTTCGTCGATAGCGGCTTCGATATCCTGCAGAGATATTTTCCAGTCGCGATGACGAACAATTTTGATCTCAACGCCCTGATCGGCAAGTGCCGTCCATGGAAACGCCCCGGCACCAAACTCGACATCTGCAAGCACGACATTGTCGCCTTGCTGCCAGTCAAGACCTCGTGCCACAATATTTATTCCGTCAGAAGCCGAGGGTACAAAGGTCAGATCGCTGTCTGACACATGAAAAAGCTCGGCACACTGGAGACGGGTTTGCTGCAGTGTATCAGTGATCAAATCCCGGGCGCGTTCACCCTTGGACTTGTGATCCATGAATCGTAAAAACGCATTCTGGTGCGACTGTAGCAGCGGAGATTCTCCACCGGCGCTTAAGTGAACTACATCATCTATGCCTGAAAATTCATTTCTATCGATTAGCATAGAGCGTGGAATCTACTCAGATTGTGGGCGGATTACCTTGATTTGCTGATTTGCTGATTCAATTAAGGACTCCAGTGCGTTGATTTCCTGTTCACGCATTAGCAAAGATTCAAGCGCCGGGGCTACCGTTTCGAGAGGGGGTAGCGGCGGTGTATCGCGGCCGGTCACCATCATGATATGACACCCATCCTCACTCTCGAACAGGGTAGGCTGGTTTTCCGGTATGTCGAACAGACTGGTTTCGAAGCCCAGCGGACCGTCGTGGTTCATCATTGACCCCAGTAAGCCGCCGCGTTCAGCGGAGCTTTGATGAATAGAATGCTGTTTTGCCAGATCTTCAAATGAGCTGCCGTTTTCTAAACGTTGCAGCAGTTGTTCGCATTCATCGCGGGTGGCGGTGAGTATATGGCTCACCTGAATAGTTTCGCCACGGATTGAGCTGGTGTTATCTTTATAGAACGCTTCGATTTCTGCATCTGTCACATCAAGTTTATCAGTGACGTATTTTTGTATTAAATAGTTCACTGCCAGCGTCTTTATTTCATCGCGCAATTCAGGCTCATTAATAAAGCTATTGTTAAGTACATACTGAAAAAGTACTTCTTCCTGAATCAGCGATTCTGCAAATTTTTCCGTATCTGATCTGATTGACACCTGGTCACCCAGAGGCATTTTGGCAATTTGTGCTTTGATATCTGATGCGCGTAACTGATAGTCGTTTATGATTGCCAGTACCGGGTCATCATCATTAGCGCTGGTCACCGTGCCGGCGGCCAGCAATGATAAACCTAGCCATAGGTTTATAGTGGGGAGAAAGTTTTTCATTGTGAGGCAAGTAATTCGTCAAGCACTGATATCGCTTCGGGGCTTTCCCAGTCGCGCGCACCTTCCGAGCCTGCGATGACCTCTCCTTCGGGATTCAATAAAAAAGATAAGGGCAGATTGGTGGCGCCGTATATTGAGGAAACGGCTTTGTCTGAATCAATCAGAATGGGAAATGTTACCCCTAATTTATCGATAAACGGGGTGATGTCTGCTTTGCCGCCTTCATCGCTTGAAATTGCCACTACGGTAAAGCCTTTACCCTGATAGCGCTGGTAAATAGTTTCCATGGACGGCATTTCTTCCAGGCACGGGGGACACCAGGTTGCCCAGAAATTCAGTAACACGTATTGCCCCTTGTAATCTTCCAGCGAACTTTTCTGATCATCCAGAGTAGCCAGAAGGAAATCAGGTGCCGGAAATGGCGGATCAAACGAGGTTAATTGAAAGCCATGCAGTGATGGATCATGCGCATGTAATTTAAAAGACAAAAGCAAAAGTAACAGAGTAGCAAAAATATTTTTTTTCATCGTTTTTCCTTAAAGTGTGAGGCAGTAAAACTGCCTCACACAGAACATCGACTTACAGTGTCTGTTCAATCGCACGGATCGAATTTTTAAGTAGTCAAGTGTTACTAGTGGGCAGCTAAACCCGCTTGTATGCAACTTGAATACTTTGCACCGCATAGTCAGTCGTAGCAAACCTGCTTCTCAGGCGCTTTTGCATAGAAGAAATCCTGACCATGACCGCAGTAGTGCAGATCAGTGTCAGCTCCTGGCAAAGCTGCGTAGAGATAAAACGCAGGTTTTAGATCGGCCTGAATATCACTACCCGAGGGTTCGGAAGGTATAGTGACTGCAGCACCGGTGTTGTTGATGTACGGGGTAGACTCAGAGGTGAAACCCAAAATTTCATTTGTGCCAAAATCGCCATTGCGATATTTTGCTGGCACAGCAATTTTGAATCTTCCCTTCTCTTTTCCCGCAGTACCTGGTTTTAACCAACCGACTGGGCCTATGTACTCGGATGTTTGATTAACCGTGTCATGGACCCAAGCGAAGATTGCTCTTCGGCCGGCCGGCATTTTAAGGCCATTGTAAGCACCTATAAATACACCAGCTTTTTCATCAAATGCGACGCTTCCTTTGGGACCGATATCTGCTCCGAAATCGTACCCATCGATTAAAACGCCGCCAAGCATAGGCACCACTTCTTTCGCCTGAGCAGTAATACTGCCCAGTGAAAGCACTAGTGCCGCACTTAACATGGAAAAATAGCGAAATCGCATATTTACTCCTTGTGTAACCCTTTCGCCAACTCAGGATGAGTAGCGAGCAAGAAACACGTTAGACCAGTGAAAAAAAGAGACACTGGAGTGAATGCCTGATGACCTGCAGCGACCCTGTGGCGTGATACGTGGCAGGGAAGTCAATCTGCGGACTTGTGATCCGTGGTTTTGAAGTGGAAAAGACAACCCACCTACAGATCTTCAGTGCCGCACAAACATATCAAATACAGGACAAGGGCTGCAATGTTATTTTAACCGGAAACGACTGCTGTCAGCCGGATTCGGGCAGGGATTGTTGCTATAGGCCACAATAAGGCTATTTATTAGAGTGCGGCAATCTCGAGACGTTCACTGGTGAGGAAAAAATGGCATCTGGGGATTGTGACGAAAGTCTCTGCAAGTAAAAACGGCGCGATGGATTTTCCCTCGTGCGAGCACAGGCTTGATGGTTGATTACCTGGTTAAACTGAAGCGTGGAGCAAAAACGATAGTGGCGTCAAATCTGTCAGATTGCTGGCGTATCAATGCCGTTCAGAATAGATTTTTTTAAAGATTATAAATTCAGCCGTCTAGCTTGCTGATGGCAATAAAATTGTCTTTTCAACCGTTAGTTCAGAGTCATTACTTAATTTCCCGTTATGTTCTAAGGCGATCTGAGACAATAAGCAAAATACCTGTATGTATAGTCTAAAACACTTGCTCGGGGGTTAGGTTCAAATCAACAGCTGCACCTGCTATGTAAGTTTAATACGGAATGATGAATCAGCTTTCGCGTTTGAGTGTTGTGATCAAAATGGAGTTGTTAAAGATTATTCAGCCAATAACGTTCCTGTGCGAATTATTATTCAATGTTAAGTCTCAGGCGCTATGCAATAGCTTATCAAATGCGTTTTCTATCGAGGCAGGAGGCTTATCTTTTTTGTATTCTCGACTACGAACAGGACGTGCCGGCTGGTTATCAATAAAGCCACACTACATACCGATGATGTAGCACAAAATCTTCCGGCGATCGGGTAACCGATTTTTCAATAATGAAGTAGGTTTTGAAAATAAAAAACAGGACCCTGTATGAGGTGATAATTCCGATAGTGGTGTTGGCTGGACTGGTTTCGATTTCGCTAATCAGCCCACTGAGGTCAACCCCCCTTTTTGTCTACTAAACAGTGCCCGTTTGCAGTGACTATTTTCGTACTAATTGAACAGCCGCGCGCCCTACAGGCTGAGACGGTTCAACCTCCCACTGTGACCTTCTCGGGGGCAAAGAGTTCCACCCGTCGGACGGTCGGTTTTATCCCGCGTTATAAACAAGCCTGATTACTCCGCTGCCAGAAAATATCGAATGCTCTACAGCAGGGAATTATTCGACATCAAGTATTGATCGCTCATTCCTGAACGGCCACCTGCGCGCCACCGTTGTAGCAGAAATCAGCCTCGCAGGCTCCGGGGGGCTGCCCAAGAGCAGGGTCTTACCTGGATTGTGAGGGTTTTCGGTCAGAAATGATCAATTGTGGAGAATAGTTGCCCGTTTTTGGATCGGATTGAACGAAATAGCTGCCCCGATACCGCACCCGTAGTGGATCCTTGAAAACCCGCGCCCGGAGGTAATTCAATGAGTCTTTACAAAGGGATGGATGCGGCTATTCTGGAAGCAGAGTGCGATATCACCGCCCGTCGTGGCGCTGACCTAATCCAGGCGGTGAATTAAGCACAATGCCGCTCACTGCGAGGCTTTCGGAGCCGCGAATGGCATCAATCTACCCCGATCTCAGCACTCTGCAGCCCTGTCTCGAAATTGTGTCCCTTACCGCGGTAGTAATCGGGCTTCAGCTGGCACCGGGTCATCAAAGAATTTCAATGAAGTTTGCATGGCTTCGCTGGCCAGGTGACTAATCAATTCGGGGAACAGCAGTGGCTGCTCGGCAGCCTCCCATAAAAAGAATCCGTAAGAACCGGGAATCGGGTTAATCTCATTGAACCAGAGTTCACCGGTTTTCGAATTGCTCAGAAAATCAATACGTGGTGCGCCGCGTGCGCCCAGGATCTGAAAAGAGTCACGCGCATAACGGTAGATTTTCTCTTGTAATTCATCAGGCAACGTCGGGTTGATGTCCCGGGTGAGTGACAACATGCCCTGAGATGGCAGGAAGTCCCCTTTGGCACCGCCCGAGCCATCTTCAGAGGACAAATACTTTTCGCGAAAGTCCAGCAGGTCGGTGACGCTTTTCGGGCTTTCGATGGCGGAGAGCTTTATTTCATTATTCTGATGGATCAGCGAAACATTGTATTCAACCAGATTATCCACTCGCGGCTCGACCAGTGCGACTGTATCCAGAGTCAGCACATGTTCAATGGCTGTTTCAAGTTCGGGTCGATTATTCGCCACACCAACGCCGATGCTTGAGCCAAGATGACAAGGCTTGATGATTGCCGGGTAGCCAATTTCTGTTTCGACGCGTTGAATATACTCGCCACTGGTGACCTGCCGGCCCCGGTTGACAGAAACATGCGGCAACACATTTACCCCTTCTGACTTCACCAGCGCTTTGGTGGCGTCTTTACGCATTGCAATGGCAGAGTTGATGGCCGAGAACCCGGTCACCGGTATGCCGATGGTTTCGAAATAGCCCTGAATCCGACCGTCTTCGCCAAAGGGGCCGTGTAATACAGGCAGGACACAATCGAGTCTATTTTGTTCTGGCTCGCCGTTAATTTGATAATATGGCCCTGCCGGACCCCAGCCGAACTTCACAGGTTTCAAGCCCGGAGGTTTGGGGCGATAAGTTTCAACTTCTCGAAGCCCGGGGCTGGTATAAAACCGGTTTTCAAAATCAAGGTAAACCGGTAAAACTTCGCAGTGTCGGTTATCTGCGGCATCCATTAACTGAGACGCACTGACAACACTGACATCGTGCTCTTGTGAAGGGCCACCGAAGATCACAGCGATTCTGGTTTTGCGTTTCACCCGCGCTTGCATCCTGAAATTAAAAGTAACACTAGAGAAAAATGGCTGTGGATAGTATCAAGCGAAATGCTGTGAACGATATCGGTGGAAGGGCATCCCGGTGGCTGTGTCTGACAGGTAATGATCAACTGCAAAAGCGATATTCCGGGCAGCTATTCCGATCAGTATCGTTAATGATGAATAACAATTTGCCTCAGCTGATCAAAATTTCTGACTTAAAATCTCGCTTCCTCGCTACGACCCTCATTCTCGGATAGCCACTTGCACTCAGGCAACCCATTATATGATTGATTTCAAGCAATATGAAATATATTAGTATCGGCTCAGAGGGTGCGCCGGCAGTGGTGTTCGCACATGGCTGGGGCCGAACCCACCACGACTTCATCCAGATTGCAGAATCCATTGCGCCGCTTGCACACTCAATTTTGCTGGATCTGCCCGGTTTTGGTGAAACGCCGCGCCCCGCCGACGCATGGGGTACTGCTGAATACGCAGATCATATCAATGACTTTTTAGACGCGTTACCTGACAAGCCGGTGATTTGGGTCGGGCATTCCTTCGGGGGTAGAATCGGTTTGCGTCTGGGCGTGAAATATCCGCAACAATTATCCGGACTGGTGCTGGTGTCGAGTGCCGGTATCCCCAGAAAACGCAGTGCAGTACAGCAGTTAAAAACGCGAGTGCAGAGCGCTCGATTTCAGGTGGCGAAGAAGCGCGCTGCTGATCAGGCCGCACTGACTGACCTTGAAAACAGGTATGGCAGCGCCGACTACATTCATAGCAAAGAAATAGGCCTGCGAGATGTTTTTCTTAAAGTCATTGCTGAAGATCAAAGTGCCGATGTCGTGAATATTAAGTGTCCTACCCGTCTGGTCTACGGTGCGAAAGACGATGAAACCCCGGTCTCTATCGGTGAGCGTTTGCAGCAACTGATACCTGACGCCACGTTGGTGGTTTGCCCCGAATTTGATCACATTGATATTTTAAATCGCGGGCGGCATCAGGTTGCGTTGATGATAAAAGAAATGATTCAGGCTCAGTCGCAATGATAGAAGGGTTCTCTTACATCGTATTTGGACTGGCGCTGGCTTGTTTATTATGGGTACGCTGCAACACGATTCTTACCTATTTTCAGCAGGAAGAATATGACTCCGGTCGATTCGTCACTGCCTGGCGTGAAGTGCGGCTGTATGATGTTAAAGCCAGTATTGTGTTTTTACTGTGTATGCTGGCTGGATGGCTATTTATTGGTAAAGCAGCGGCACTGTTTTTATGCGCGGTGGTTTTTCTTGTTATCGCATGGACTGAAAAATCCTATCGCTTTAAAAAACCACTGGCGGTCACAGAACGCCTGAAGCGCATCCGTGTTGTGGTGGCTGCTGTACTGGTTGTTTTAGTGTTGCTGTGTTTGTTGTTCAGGCCGCTTACTTTACTGGTTCTGCAATCAGTACCTTTTTTAATCATGCTGGTTAATGCAGCCCTTGCACCGGCACAGGCCAAAATAAACGAAGGCTTTATTCAGGAGGCCCGCGCCAGACTAAAAGAAAGTCAGGCACTGCGAATAGGTATTACCGGTTCGTTTGGCAAAACCACAGTGAAGCATATTCTTGCAGAACTGCTGGAGCTTTCCGGTCCGGTGTTTTTCAGTAAGGGCAGCATCAATACTGAGCTTGGCTTAACCCGTCATATTCGCCAGCGTTTGCAACCGGCGCATCAGTATTTTATTGCAGAGATGGGCGCATATCAGATCGGATCCATTGAACGGCTTTGTCGCTTTGTTGAACCCGACTACGGTATGGTCACCGCCGTGGGTGACGCTCACGCTGAGCGGTTTGGCGGGCTGGAAAAAACCGCCATCGCAAAATCTGAATTACCAGACTGGATTTGCAAACACGGTAAACGCGTTGTAGTCACCGAAGATGTGATGAAAAATAAGCCGTTTCAGCAACTACAAAAAGAAGATCCGGATAAGTTCATTGTGGTCGGGCACAGCCAACAGTGTGACGTGCAAATTCTAGACAGCCAGTTAAAAAGCGGAGCCTGGCAAATAGAACTGAAATTACCGGATAACACTAATCTTACCTATAGCATCCCGCTTTTGGGGGATCACAATATAATGAACTCTGCGCTGTGTGTTGCGTTGGTTCATCTTATTGACCCGTCAGTAACACATCGCTTACCGGGAGTGTCGAAAAGTCTGGCACAGGTGGTTCATCGTCTGGAGCTCAAGGAGAACCCGGGTCACCCGGCAATGCTCGATGATGCCTATAACTCTAATGAACAGGGCTTTGCCAATGCTGTACAGGTGCTAAGGCAGTTGGCCGATGAGCGCGGTGGGCAGGCAATAGTGGTGACACCCGGGATAGCAGAGCTTGGAAATGAACACGATGCCGTACACCAGCGCATCGGGCAGCATTGTGTTGACCACCGATGTGACCTTGTGATTGTGGTTAATCCTGATCGAATCCCTTCTTTTGTAAAAGCGCTTGGCGGCGAGGGGCCAAACGTCGTGCTGGTGTCGTCACTGGCTGCGGCCAGGCAGCATTTGGCTGAACTCAGTTTGAGTGAAAAAGATGTTGTGCTGTATGAAAATGATCTTCCTGATTTGCTGGAGGAGCATCGGCTGTTGTAGCAGGGGGGCTTTAGAGGTTCGCTCTGGCTAGCGGTACGCTGTCGCGCAAGTATGATGTTCCCTGCCGGGGGCCTTCATTTTTGAAAGACCAAAAACGGAAGCAAAAATGTGTCCGAAAACACTTAAGTTACGAACCATGAGGCACTTATAAATTCGTTAGAAGAAAGTGGCTATAGCGGATTGGCATTTAGCGATACAAATAAGGTGCAGCAGTTGCCGGTAGCTCGCGTTTAATAAAATAGTCTGGTTCTTTACGTTGTCTGAATAATATCGGAATAACTTCGCGGTAGGCCTCTGCCATGCTGTTGTTGGCTGTGGGCAAATCGTGTTTGATTGCATCGTGCAGTGCAGGCAATGGGTGGTAGGGCACCATCGGAAACATATGGTGTTCCACATGGTAGTTCATGTTCCAGTAGATAAAACGGCTGATCGGATTCATGTATACGGTGCGAGTGTTTTGCCGATGGTCAATAACATTCTCTGCCAGTCCGCTATGTTGCAATACGCCTGTTAGCACGTGATGCCACGCGCCATAGAGTCTTGGCAGGCCAATAAGCAGCAGCGGTACAATGCTGCCAAACCACAGTGCACTGCAGATAGTGATGGCATAAATAACACACCAGATACGCGCCACTCTGAATACAGCCGGGTGTTGTGACTCGGGCACATAGGTTTTCGTTTCTTCATCTATCTTTCCGGCGGCATTGTGCAACATGGTTTTCATTGCTGCAAAGGCGTCAAGGACACCAAAGAAATTTAATCCAATCCGCCCAAGTGCCGGTGGACGCATGGCAACGATTTCAGGGTCCCTGCCAACCACTATGGTGTTGCCATGGTGCCGATTATGGCTGCGACGCCAGGTCACGGGGTTGCGCATGATCATGAAGCAGGCCAGTTGGTAGACAACAGTATTCAACCAGCGCGTTTTAAAAGCGGTGCCATGCCCGCACTCATGCCAGCGAGAATCGCTGGCAGAACCGTAGAGCACTCCATAAACCAGAAAAAACGGAATCGACCACCAGTGCGGGTACAGCGCAACGGCAACAGCTGCCGATAAAATCATGAATCCCAACCATAAAGCGGTGTCGCGCAGCGCCGGGCCATCCCGCTGTTGCAACAAGGCCTTCATGGTTTCGGCCGGTAGTGCAGTTTTATACCACCTCGCATTGGCCAGTCCGCTTTCAACTGCCCGCTGGCCATCGTGTCCCAGCAGACTGTAGTCTTGCCTGTGCGTAGTCATTACGTGCGTGTAGCTGGTGTGAGTTGAATCATGTTAAGCATGCTGATGATGATTATCAACGACAGGCTATAGCGTTTCACCATCAGAGGCCGATAAAAAAGGTCGTGGTTGCTGTGTTAACTGAATGTGTCATTTGGTTCTTTTGGTCTGGTTGAAAGCGTCATGTTGTGGGAGACGATCCCCGATATGCATAGCAGTAATCGTTGCAGATTGATTGATGACGGTAAAAAGTTGGCCTTCGGAAACTTGTCGTAGCAGGTTTTAACGCCTATTGTCAGTGCTTATTCGAGTAATAGTGAAGGACAGAACAATGAACAAGGTGATCGGGATTGTTTTTGGCGCATTGCTGCTGCTGACTTCGGCCTGGGTACCAAGTGCATCTGCCTGTGGTGGCTTTTTTTGCCAGACCCTTCCTATTGACCAGGCGGGGGAGCAAATTGTTTTTCGTCAGGAAGGTGATCAGATCAGCGCAATGGTGCAAATACAGTACGTTGGTGAGGCGCCGGACTTTGGCTGGGTTGTGCCGGTACCCAATGTGCCCACATTTGCTCTGGGCAATAATCAAGTGTTTACCCAGCTCGAACTCGCGACACGGCCACAGTTTAATCTAACCCGTACCGGGCAGGAATGCGAAGTGTCTTTTCTGGCCCCCTCTGTTGGTGGTACAGATGCCAGCGCTGAGAGCGACACCAGTGATGGCGGAGTGACGGTAGTCAGTGTGGAAGAGGTGGGTAGTTACGTTGTCACCGTAATCGCCGGAGACGACCCTCAGGAAGTCGCCAACTGGCTGCAGGAACGAAATTATCAACTCTCCTCTCGCGGAGCCGAACTACTGGCACCTTATATTGAAGAAGGAATGAACTTTGTTGCGGTCAGGCTGCAGAGCGGTCGGGACACCGGTGATATTCAGCCGCTGATACTGAATTACCAAAGTGACAAACCGGTAGTACCTATTCGCCTGACAGCAATTGCCGCAGTGGAAGATATGGGAGTGATTGTGTGGGTTGTCGGTGATGCCAGAGCAGTACCGGAAAATTATTTACATGTGACACCAAACTATACAAGGCTTAACTGGTATACCGGATTCAGTGGCAATGCCTATTCGAGCTATCAGAGCTTGATCACCGAGGCAATGAATGAAGCGGGCGGGCAGGGTTTTGCAACAGATTACGCCGGTCGGTTTCCAAATCTGGTGGCCAGTCTGCCTTCGCCATCAGGGTTGCGAAATTCAGTTAATCAATTGAATGCGTTATCTGATGCGGAATATATCAGTGGTGCTCTGCAGATATTTCCAGGTAATCTTTCGGTGAATTCAATATTAAATAACACGTTGCCCTTAACTGATGGCCAAACCATCGCTGTGTATTTTGACCCACTGTCTTTGGCAGTGACTTTTACCGCTGAACAATTATCTGCCGCCAGAGCCGAACTCGATCAATTTGTTCGTGCAGACATTATAGAGGCGATGGAAAACTCAATAGACCTGCTTGACGATAATCGCTATCTCACGCGGTTTTACACCACGCTCTCCTCTGATGAAATGACGGTTGATCCGGCGTTTGTATTTAATCCGGATATGGGGGATCAGCAACTGGCCCGTCATGCAACGCTCGATGCCAGCTGTATTGATAATCAAACAGAATGGACCCTCACCCTTGGAGAAGGTACCGGCAGAGACGATGTCGTCGTCATAGATGCACTGGGCGCAGTCCCGTTTTCCGCCCCGGCAGACCTGGATCAGGAAGCGAGCTGGAAGATTGAAGTCACGTCAGCGAGTGGTCAGCCAGTAGTGACCAACGAGCGTCCGTTTCAGGTGGCATCGATCAACGGGGGAGGTAACAGTGGCGGCGGTAACAACATTACCACCGGCGGTGGTGGATCTGCGGGCTTGAGTGTTCTGTTCCTGGCGGTGATTGCCAGTCGGCTGCGCAGACGCAGAGCGGAATAACCAGATCGTCTCCCACAAGAGCCCCACAGACAGCAAGCCCACGTGGGACCCCAACCCCGTTGGGCGAATCCCAATCTCCGCAAGAACCCCGGCCGCGCCAAAACCGTGGTCGCATAAAGATTCGCTAGTCAAAAATCAACTCCCACCCTTAATCCTTCCCTCAAACCAATCCCGCCAATCCACCACCTGTTACCCCCGGCAAACCGCATCGATTTGCAACTGGCAACCAAAGACCGCCTGCCTGTAAACTAACGCGGCAGGGTAATGCCAAGCAGGGCGTTAGTCTCCTTCCCCGGTCTGTAAAATTAATGTGGCTTGATGGCAAACAACGATGATGCGGCGCAACAGGACATAGCGCGACAAGCGCTGGATCAACTGCGCAATCGATTACTTGATCTCACTGCGCGTAACCGGCTGCTAAACTTTCGCCACACACGCAAAAGCAGTTTACGTGTGGTCGATGAAATACCCGATCAATTAATAGGCCTGCTACTCGACGGCAAAGAGTTGCGCTTTGCCCCGGTACCGGTGCCGACACAGGCTCAATTGATTGAAGCGGGGTATCTCGGCAAGGACCCGGAAACCGGCGCCGAGGTGGTATTGCGTGAAGCACCGTCCGCGACACAATGGGCGGCCTATTGTGGCATCAGCGTTGACTACGAACTTAGTGGTATCGGTACTGAAAACAGTCAAGAGACTGAACCCGCCAAACCAGTACCTGTGGGCACCACACAACCGTCCCTTCTAACCGATCTGAATAATCTGGATACCGTGCAGGCTGATTCGCCTGCAAGTGATACTGCATCGAGTAACCAGCCTTCCAATCCTGTTCCCCAGTCGCCTGCCGACCCCGCACCCATAAAAGCAGTGCCGCCCGAGAAACATACCGACTCGGTGATTCAAACATTATTCTATCCCGAAGAACTTGAAACTATAGTCCGCGGCTTAAGTCAAAAGGCAGAATCAGCAGTTCAGGAAATGGGCACCAACATTCTGTATTTGTCTTTCGGGTTTTTAGAATGGTCCGAAGCAGATCATAGTGACGCCACGCGTATTGCGCCTTTATTGCTACTGCCGGTCACCATCGAAAAAGGGCGGTTGAATAAAAAAGCAGGCACCTTCGAATACCGACTTTCATATTCCGGTGAAGACATAGTGCCCAACCTGTCTTTGCAGGAAAAGCTGCGCCACGACTTCGGGCTAATGCTGCCAGAGCTACCTGATCCTGCGTCTTCAGAAGAAGAAAACGAACCCTACGCAGAACACTATTTCTCAACGCTTGAAGCGATGCTGCACCACTCAAAGCCAGACTGGTGTGTGCGGCGTTATATTAGCTTGTCATTGTTGAATTTTCACAAGCTGCTCATGTACCTGGATCTTGATTCCAAGCGCTGGCCTGACAATAAAGGATTAGAAGATCATCCCGTTGTTAAACAATTTTTAGGCACACAGCCGACAGCTGATTCTTCTGTCGACGGTTTTTCCGCTGAGCACCAAATCGATAACATAGACGATGTGCATCGGCGCTACCCGCTCATATATGATGCAGATTCATCTCAGCACAGTGCCATTATCGATGTGCTGGATGGCAAAAGCCTGGTGATCGAAGGTCCCCCCGGTACCGGCAAGTCCCAATCAATCACCAATCTTATCGCCGCTGCCATCAGTGATGGTAAACGGGTACTTTTTGTAGCGGAAAAACTGGCTGCCCTGCAGGTGGTCAAAAGCAGGCTTGATCAGGCTGGTCTGGGTGAATTTTGTCTCGAGCTACATAGCCATAAAACACAAAAACGTCAGCTGCTGAATTCAATCGAAGAGCGGCTCAACGCGCACGGGCAATACCGTGATGCCACAGAAATCGATGCCGATATCAATCGCTATGAAAAATTAAAGCTGCAACTGAAACAGCACGTTGAACTCATCAACAGCAACTGGAAAAACACCCGGCGAACACCTTATCAGGTGTTTACTGCGGCAACCCGCTTTCGGGATAGCCTGCCTTTTGCCTTGTCTAACCTGACCACTGGCTCCGAAGCCGGACCGGATCATCACACACCCCAACAGTTCACACCGGCGTTTCGACAACAGTTGTCGGATCAGCTGGATCGCTATCGGCAAATAGTCGATTCCGTTGCAAGCCAGCTTCAGCCTATCGACGATGCCATCGCCCCCGGCCTGGGTCATCATCCGTGGTACGGAGTAAAGCGATTTGATCTTGTGCATCAGGATACCCATGCCTTAACGCAGGCATTAAGTCAGTGGCAAAATCAGCTTGAGCGACTGATCAGTTTGCGTGATTCCCTGTCACAGCAGCTGCAGTGCGAGCCACTACAAGTTGCCGATTCGGTTGAATCCATGGCAGTACTGGCCGTCGGCTTGAAAAAACTGCCTTTGTTAAACCCGAATATCAGTGCTGCCGCTTTGCCTGCGTTATCCGGTGAAACTCTGCATAAATGTCAGTATGAGCTTGCACAATTTGAACAAATGCATCGAGCTGGCGACGCACTGCTACCCGCCATTAGTCGCCAGCTGAATCAGGGGGTGTTACCTACAGAGTCACTACAGGACTCTGCGGTACAAATCACCCGGCATTTAAAGCCCGATATAACTCTCGATACCGCGCTTCAGATAACACAGCGCGCCAGCCGCATAAGCAGTGATGGTGACGCCCTGCTTAAGCAAATGCAACACGGTGATATAGCAACTCATGCGCAGACGGTACTTTGCCATTCAAGTATAAATAGCCTGCTGCAATCACACCGTTTTCTGGAGTTGCTTGCCGACCTTGATCCCGATTTAAGTCTGCTGCGTCACCCGCGATTCGAGTCTGTACAAATTGAAGAAGCCCTGACACAACTGGGTGCTCAGGTTTCTGCCATTCATCAGCAAAAGAAAAGTTTGTCTTCAGTATTTAACATACGCAAGCTGGGTGATGAAGCGCCGCTGCTTGAACTTCAGCAGGTACTTAATCGCGGTGGTTTGCTGGGCTGGTTTAATCGCAACTGGCGTGCGGCCAGAGCCACGCTAAAAAAAATCGCCGCTACAGATTCTGTCAGTGTGTCCGAACTAAGAAAAAACCTGCCACTGGCCATTCGCTTTTCAGGTGATTGTGCACAGCTAAAAGATCACCCCGAATACGCACGCTTACTTGGTGAACACTATCAAGGCGTCAACACCGATACCGACGCCTTGCTTAAAATAAGACAATGGTACAAAAGGGTTTCCACCGATCTTAACCGTGAAATGCAGCGTGGACTAACGGCACTGCCACCGCGCTCGGAACACAAGCTGCGTCGTGCTATCGACAATGGTGCGCTATCGATGCTGCAGGAAATCATCGACACCACCCGGCAAACACGGCAGCTACTGGTGCCGGGTGATCTCCTGCACAATGATGATATACCACTGTTAGGTAATCAGGGAGCGCTGCAGACGATCACGGCGACCGTGGGCGAGAATGCCACAGAGATAAAGCACAGCTTTGGCACCGGCAATATAAGCGTGGCCGAAGTGAATCAGCAGCTTGCAGCCATCGTTGAGCTCACACAAACAACAGCACAATGGCAGGGTGAAATTCTACCGGATAATGAACTGGCCAGCGTATTTCAGCTCGATATCGCCACTCTGCAGCGCAACAGCCCGGCGCACGGCGTCATGCATGCGACCCTGTCATTTGTCACAGAGCTTGAAGATTGTGAAGTGTGTGATGCCGTGAAGCTCACCCTCAGACAATCACCGCATCAATATACCATTGATGAACTACATGAAATCTCGGCTGAACTCACCACAGCGCTTGAATCGCACGCCGTTGCAAAAAAAGCGTTTCTAAGCGAAGGTGATATCAGCCACCAGGACTGGTGCCTGCACAGTGGTTCAGATTTAACCTTGCTGCATACGCGTAACAGTAATGCACTGAACCATAAGTCAACGCTGATGCAGTGGATGAATTACCAAAGCACAGCAGCGCAATTGGGCGCACTGGGTTTTGCCGGTGTTGCGCTGTGTTGTGAGCAGGGTGATCTTCCCGTGGCACAAATTCATGATGCCTGCTTAGCGGTGGCGTATGATGAATTAGCCCGTGAAATCCTTCGCGAATGTTCACCGCTGGCAGAATTCTCTGGTGGTATACAACAATCACTGCGTAAGCAATTTGCAGAGACCGATCAAAAAATACAGCAACTGCAACGCGAACGAATAGCCTGGAGAGCAGATCAAAACGAGATTCCCGAAGGTCGCAGCGGTGGCTATGTTCGGGACCTGACTGAATTAAAATTGCTGCGCCATGAATGCAGTAAAAAAACTCGCCATATACCGATCAGGCAACTATTGTCACGTGCCACCAATGCGCTGGTGCAGTTAAAACCCTGTTTTATGATGGGGCCGTTGTCTGCCGCGCAGTATCTTGAGCGCGGTGAACTGGAATTTGATGTTGTGATCATGGATGAAGCCTCGCAAATAAAACCCGAGGACTCGCTTGGTGTGATTGCCCGTGGTCGGCAATTGGTGGTCGTGGGTGATCCCAAGCAGTTGCCCCCCACCAATTTCTTTGATCGTGTGGTAGAGGACGACGACGAAGAAACCACTACTTTGGGTGAGCAGGAAAGTATTCTGGATGCCACTATCCCCATGTTCGAAAGCCGCCGCCTGCGCTGGCACTATCGGTCACAACATGAGTCACTGATTGCCTTTTCAAATCAAAATTTTTACGACAACGATCTTGTGTTGTTTCCATCACCGGCACGGCAGTCTGAAGAGTTCGGTGTGAAACATGTTCAGGTTGGCGGATATTTTGCCGGTCGTGTTAACGTGCAGGAAGCCAACGCCATCGCTGATGCAGTCGCGGTTCATTTTCAACAATACCCGAACGATTCAGTCGGTGTGGTTGCGATGAACAGCAATCAGCGTGAACTGATTGATGCCACTCTCGATGCAAAAGCCAAAGACGACGCTATTCTGCGCGAGGCACTTGAACGCAATGCAGACTCTGAAGAACCACTGTTCATTAAAAATCTTGAGAATGTGCAAGGTGATGAGCGTGATGTGATTCTGATCTCGATGACTTATGGTCCGGCTGCAGCCGGGGCGAAGGTGTATCAGCGGTTTGGTCCGGTCAACTCTGATACCGGCTGGCGCAGACTCAATGTACTGTTAACTCGTTCTCGCAAGCGCATGCAGGTATTTACCTCAATGTCCTCGGCAGACATTGTCGCCGGTGAGTCCAGTCGCCGTGGTGTGGTTGCACTGAAAGATCTTCTGGCGTTTCTCGAAACCGGTATTGTCCATGCCACTCGCCACACGGGGCGCCAGCCAGACAGTGATTTTGAAATTGCCGTCATTGATCGGCTTGAACAACGTGGCTATACCTGTGTGCCGCAAATCGGTGTGGCCGGTTTTTTTATTGATATTGCTGTGGTAGATCCGGCCAATGAAGGGCACTACCTGATGGGAATCGAGTGTGACGGTGCCACTTATCACTCGGCTAAAACTGTCCGTGACCGAGATCGACTACGTGAGGCGGTGCTTAAACGGCTGGGCTGGCGAATCCGGCGAATCTGGTCAACCGACTGGTTTAAAAACCCGGATGCGGAAATGCAACGGATTCTCCATGAGCTACAGCAGCTGAGTGCTAAAACATTACAGTTAGCCGGCGAACCTGATGATCAGGCAGCAGACGCCATGCCAGCAGATTCAGCCGAAGGAAGCGCGCTTCAACCGCCCCCGGCGGCACCGAACGAAACCCCGAAAATAAATCCAGCCGTAGCGGCAGCAGCAATTGCCCCGGTGCATGATCTGCCTCGCGCACTGCTTAAACTGGCTGCTCAAATAGAGGTCGAATTCCCCAAACATAGCGCACGGCAACGGCTGTTGCGTGCCTCAATGCAGGAAGCTCTGCTCGAGTTCAAACCACAGAATACACAAGAGTTTGAAGCGAATATTCCGGGATTTTTACGCCGCTCAATCGCCGCGGCCGAGCTTGATCAATACCTGCCAACTGTATTGGCAACTATCGCTGCAGCACGCGAAAAATAACAGCTGGTTCCGCCGAATTGCCGGTGACAAAGTTTTTCGGTTGTGGTAACACTTCGCCAGACTATTGACTACACTTAAATAATAAACGCACCGGCCCTCTGCAGTTGCAATTACTGTCGGTGACCACAATAAGAACCGGATGACCATAACGGGCGCTTGCCCGTCATGGATTACCGCAATCAGGCAAATCGGCACACATTGAACTTCCTGGTCCCCAATTAATGATCTCTGGGAATCTACAAAGGCTTCGCTATGCGGCGAAACTGGTAGGGATCTGTGTGGTGCTCGGGGTGTTCATGTCATCATCCGGCGCCCAGACTGACTCCGATAACCAGTCCCGGGTAAAGAACATCAGTGTTGTACTAAAGGGTGTTGAAAAAGAACTTCGTACCAATGTCGAAGGTATGCTCGGACTATGGGCGTTTCACGAAAAGAAAATTCCCTCGGTGGCGCGCATGCGGTTTATGCATAGTGAGGCACCGCAACAGATCAAGGATGCCTTAAAGCCTTTCGGCTATTACCGGGCAACAGTGAAAGCGGAACTCACCGATCAGGGCAGTGAGTGGCGGGCAGAATATGAAATCACACCAGGCGATCGGGTAAAGGTTACCAGTGAGCCTGTGATTGCGCTGGACGATGTAGTTGTGGACTGCACTGATTTTCGTTATCAGCCCTACAATCCCAAAAGCCTGCTGCCTGATATCAAAGTTGAAGATGACACTTTTAACAAACATAAAGCGCTGGTGATCGAATTTTGCGAAGCACGTGACGAAGCGGCGCTTCGCAAAGGTGAACCACTTGATCAGCAGGCCTACGACAGTTTAAAGCAAACATTACAAACCACTGCCGGTCGCCTGGGCTACTTCGATGCAGAATTTACCAAGCATGAAATAAGAATTGATATCAAAGCCTACACCGCAGAAATCATGCTGGTGATGAAACCGGGTGAACGCTATCGTATCGGTGAAGCGATACTCACAGAGGATCGGCGATGGATCTCGGATGATCTGCTTGATCGTTATGTCGAGCTTGAAGATCAGGAGTTTTTTGATGCCGGAAAACTGCAATCACTGCAAAGTGATTTAACGAACTCTGAATACTACAAACAAGTCGATGTGCAGGCGTCGGTTCAGGAGGCCGAAGAACTGGTGATTCCAGTCAAGGTTGATCTGACTCATATTAAACCACGCGAATATATTCTGGGTCTGGGTTATGGCACCGATACCGGTGCACGTGGAAGACTGGGTATTACCGGTCGGCGGGTTAATACCCGGGGGCATCAGTATAATGCCGAGGGTCGTCTATCAGAGATTGGTTACGGTGTTGCCGCTGAATACACGATCCCCACCGGCGACCCCAGAACCGACAACTACGGGGTTAATGTGCTGTTAGAACGAGAAAACTCTGACAGAGGTGATTATCGTTCCATTGCCCTCGGGGCAAACTATAACTTTCGTGATGGCTTCTGGTTTAAGACTTATGCACTGCAATATGAGGTAAATCAATTTGAAGTCACCGGTGATAACCAGACCACGACCAGCCTGTTAATGCCCAGCCTGGAGTGGACTCGCACTTTTCCGGCGGAACTTGAAAAGCGTATTTTTGCGATCAATGGCAGCTGGCTGCAGCTTGGTCTGCGTGGTGCGGCTGAATCACTGCTATCAGATACTTCATTTGTTCAGCCCAGAATTTCGGCTAAGGTAATTAATTCATTCGAGAACCAACATCGTTTGCTGTTGCGTGCAACGGCAGCTACCACCTGGGTCGATGATTTCGATCAGTTACCGTTGTCGCTGCGTTACTACACGGGCGGTGATACTTCGGTGCGTGGATACGATTTCGCGGCCATCGCACCGTTAAATGAAGAAAACGAGACAGATGGCGGTAAACACTTACTTGAAGCCAGTGTCGAATATGAAATCCCGTTTAGAGAGAACTTTAGCTGGGCAGTTTTCAGTGACTATGGCGATGCGTTCAACAGTGGTCTCGACCTCCGGCTGGGGGTAGGGGCGGGGGTCAGGTGGCGATCCCCTATCGGGCCGGTTCGTTTTGATGTTGCGCGTAGTTTTGACTCACCGGGTGAAGGTAATGTGCGAGTGCATTTTTCACTGGGGCCTGACCTGTGATTGTACTTAAGCGACTCCTGCTATTAATGTTGTTGTTATTAGTGTTGCTGCTGGCGGTACTTGCCTATGCCACCATGACGCACGGGGGAATGAAGCGCTTGTTTTCATTGGGGCAAAGTTACGCGCAGGGTGAACTGAGCTGGGGTGAGTCAAGCGGTAGATTGCTGGGGCCTGCAACACTGGATGATGTGCTGTACGTCAGTGATGTTGGTGCCTCGGTAAAAATAGAAAAAGCGCGCTTTGACTGGCAACCACGCAAGCTGTTTTCACGCACATTACAAGTGGATGACTTGAGCCTTAGTGGCATTACCATTCGGCTGCCACCGCCATCTGAAGAAACACAAAAAGCAACTGAGCCATTTCAGCTGCGTGATCTGGCGTTGCCTTTAGGCGCTGAAATAAAACAAGTGAACCTGACAGATATCAAAGTCTACCCGCATGGTGTCGAAGAGCCGATAGTTGTCGATGCAGTTAAGCTCAGTGCCGGTGCCCGTGATACTGATCTTAAACTGCTTGAGCTCAGTGTGACTGCCCCGCAGGGTGAGTTATCCGTCGATGGCATGTTGAACAGCAGTGGTGACTGGCCAATTGATCTCAACCAGCGATGGCGTGTCGATCACCCGCAGTTCGGTGAATTTATCGGCAATGGCAGTATGCAGGGCAATATTAAATCCCTGCAACTACAACATGCGGTCACCGGAGCTGCCACTGTGGATATCGATGCCATGGTTAATGATGTTACCGGTGAGCTGTCGTGGGATGGCAGCGTCGCGGTCAACAGCGAAGATCTGGGCGCGTTCGCAGAAGGGCTCAATGGAATTCCGGTCTCCATTGATGCGCTCACCAGTGGTGAATTGAAAGACTATCAGGCAACGGGTGTGGTCAGTAGCGACTTGCTTCAGACCGGGCCGTTAACCGCTGATTTTA
>CAZNOB010000069.1:0-24032 GCA_964574535.1 uncultured Granulosicoccaceae bacterium
CAGAGTGCAGGAAAAATTCTCTGAAATGTCATTGGTGGCTGAAGACCTGGGAATAATCACCAGCGCTGTGGATGACCTGCGTCGTCAGTTTTCACTGCCGGGGATGAAGGTTCTGCAATTTGCCTTTGATGGTGATTTTGGTAATCATCATCTGCCGCATAATCATTCTGCTGACATGATTGTCTACACGGGCACTCACGATAACGACACCACCCTCTCATGGTATCAACTTGCCGATGACGCAACCCGCGATCGAGTTCGCCGGTACCTGGAATGTTCTGACAACGATATGCCGTGGCCATTGATTCGAAGTGCTATGATGTCCAGTGCACAAACCGCGATTTTTCCAATGCAGGACCTGTTGAGCCTGGGGACTGGCCATCGGATGAATACGCCAGGCACGGTTGAAGGGAACTGGAACTGGCGTTTCGACTGGCATCAGGTTGAATCTGCACTCGCGGCTAGAATGCAAGAGTTAACTGCCCGATATAGTCGCTTAAGCGATGGTCAGCCAATACAGAGTTTTCAGGCTGAAAGTAGCTGGCATACGCTTGATCAAAGAAAAGCCTGATGCTTTAGTCAGGACCGTCCTATACCCTTTACCTGCGCACACACAAAGGGTAGGGTGATCGGTCTGCCGCCATCCACGATGCACTAATCACCGTGTCTGTAAAAACTCAAACAACCGATACCCCCACTTGTTTTGTAGCCTGCGCAACAGGGCTTGAGAAACTGCTGCATCGTGAACTGAGGTCGCTTGGTATTAAGCGTCTCCGAATACGGCGAGCCGGTGTCGATTGCGAGGCTGAGCTTCGCGATATTTATCGTATTTGCTTATGGTCGCGAATTGCAAATCGATTGCTCTACCCGTTGACGGCCTTCAAGGTCTCGGATGAAAAAAACTATTATTCGCAGTTGTTGCAACTTGACTGGTCTGAGCACTTGTCAGAAACAGGAACACTGGCCGTAGATTTTTACTCATCAGATTCGTGCATAACGCACAGTCAGTATGGAGCGCAGCTGACAAAAGATGCCGTGGTCGACTGGTTTCGGGAAAAAACCGGCACTCGGCCCAATGTAGATCGTGATAAACCGGATGTTCGTATAAACGTTTATCTCTATAAGAACCGCGCCCGGGTGAGTCTTGATATGGCGGGTACAAGCTTGCATCGGCGTAATTACCGTCAACAAGGGGGAATGGCACCACTTAAGGAAAATCTGGCAGCTGCAATTCTATACTCAGCGCTATGGCCTGATTATGCGAAGCGCGGATCTGCAATCCACGATCCCATGTGTGGATCCGGCACGTTGTTAATCGAAGCTGCGATGATGGCCGGCAATATGGCGCCAGGTATCAATCGTGACTACTTTGGTTTTTTCGGCTGGCGACATCACCAGGCTGAACTATGGCAGGAAGTGCTGCAAGAGGCTCGGTCAGCGATAGATCTGGATAAAGTTCCACCTGTTCGGGGGACAGAAATTGATCGAAAATCGGTTGCGATCGCGCGCGAGAATATTGCCGCTTGCGGACTAGAGAATGTTGTGAAAGTTGATTGCGAAGATTTCTTTGAAACGTCTGCGCCACTGTCACATGGTCCCGGTTTGGTGATAGTGAATCCGCCTTACGGGGAGCGTCTTGAGAAAAACTCTGAGATTGGCGTCTTCTACACCCGGCTTGGACGCAATCTGCGCCGTTATGCAGGCAACTGGCATTTAGCTTTGTTTACCGGAAATTCCGCGCTGTTTCACCGCACTGGCTTATCGCGACGGGTTGTTCTTGAGTGTGCAAATGGTGGGATTGATTGTCGATTATTTCTCACAGATATACCGCCGGCACCGATTACAGAATCCTTGCAGCCTGAAGCCGAGGTAGCTCCGCTCAAGGCCAGTGAACAACCCAACCCTTGGCATCAGGCCACGCAACAGCGTGAACAAAGGCAGTCGACGAAAACTTCTGCAGTAGCCCCCGGACTGAATCAATTTCGCGACCGCTTAAGAAAGAATCTTCGGCAGCTCACTGGCTGGGCAAAATCTGCAGGTATTACCAATTACCGTGTTTATGATGCAGACCTGCCGGACTATGCCTTTGCGCTGGATGTGTATTACGGCGTAGCGGATGACAGTACTATGGTGCCCTATGTGTGTTTACAGGAATACAAGGCCCCGGCGCATATCGATCAGGTTCTGGCGCAGCGTCGAATCGACGGTGCAGCGAGTGTAGTGATTGAAGAGCTGCAATGTGATTTGTCAAACCTGTCGATTAAAAGACGCGAAAAACAACGCGCGGAGTCGCAATACATGCGGCTTGATAAACGTAACCAGAGTCATGAGGTAGTCGAAGGCGAGAGTCGATTTCTAATCAATATCCATGACTATCTTGACTCCGGCCTGTTCCTTGATCATCGCAAAGTGCGTCAGTGGCTTGGTAAAAACAGCGCAGGGAAACGATTTTTAAATCTATATTGCTATACAGCCAGCGCCACGGTACATGCAGTAAATGGGGGCGCACCAGAGAGTATCAGTGTAGATTTGTCGCAAAAGTATCTGGAGTGGGCGGATAAAAATTTTGCCCTGAACGGTATTGATAAAGCGTCGCATCAATTGGTGCATGCTGATTGCCGACAATGGGTTGAAGATGCCGTTAAGGCCGGAAAAGAGAAATTCGACATCATATTTCTGGACCCGCCGACATTTTCCAATTCCACTTCTATGGATGGTGACTGGGAAGTGCAGCGAGACCATATCTCGATGATTGACGGATGTATGTCTATACTTAGGCCCGAAGGGATATTGGTCTTTTCTAATAACTACCGGCGATTTAAGCTTGCTGAGTCTGTGATGGAAAAGTATCACGTGCAGGATCGCACAAAATGGAGTTTGCAGCGCGATTTTGCCCGGAATCAACGGATTCATCAGTGTTGGTTTGTTCAGGTAAAGGACCGGTAATTGTGCCCTGACGACAGTCACTGCCAATGAACGGTAGAATAACAGTAGATATTTACGGGATCGAAAAGAGTGGGTGAATTTTTTCTCAGTTACAGTTTGTTTTTAGCCAAACTGCTGACGTTCTTTGTGCTATTTGTGATTGCGCTGGTGCTGGTGACATCAATGAGTGGCCGTGGCCGCCGCGAGCGGGGCACGATTGTGGTAACTCACATCAATGAAGAACTGGATCAAAGCAAGAACATGTTGCAATCCATGGTGTTGGACCCGTCAGACTTTAAACAGTCTGAAAAAATCGAAAGAAAAAGACTGAAGCAAGAGGCCAAAGAAAAAAAGGCGGCTGCAAAAGTAGCAGCTAAGAATCGTGGTGATGGCACCACAATAGTTGATGAGAAAAAGCGTCGCCGGCTGTTTGTTCTTAACTTTGAAGGCGATATGAGAGCCTCTCAGGTGCGAGGCTTACGGCGTGAAATTACCGCAGTACTCTCTATGGCTGATGTTTATGATGAAATTGCGATCAAAATAGAAAGTGGTGGTGGAACTGTTCACGGGTACGGATTGGCGGCTGCCCAGCTACAGCGTATCCGTGATAGAAACATTGAGTTGACTGTTTGTGTTGATAAAGTTGCGGCGAGTGGCGGTTACCTTATGGCATGTGTCGCCAATAAAATTGTTGCAGCCCCGTTTGCGATCATCGGGTCTATTGGTGTGATGGCACAAATTCCCAATGTTCATCGACTACTTAAAAAATACGATGTTGATGTTGAGCTGTTAACCGCAGGTGAATACAAGCGAACGCTTACTGTACTGGGTGAAAACACCGATAAGGGACGGCAAAAGTTTCTGGCAGATATTCAGGTGATTCATGATCAATTCAAGAATTTTATTTCCAGATTCCGACCGCAGACAAATATCGCACAAGTTGCTACGGGAGAAGTCTGGAGCGGAGAAGCCGCAGTACACATGCAGTTGATCGACGAGATAGGCACTAGTGACGATTATATTGTAAAAGGCTGTGAATCAGCGGATGTGTACAGCGTAAAATTTGAAGAAAAGAAAACACTGCAGCAAAAATTCGGTATGGCGGCCGAAGCATCAATTGAAAGGGCGATTGATAAGGTGTTGCAGAGAGCTGACAACACGCGATTTTTATAAAACCACAAAACCTAAGAAGCAGGCTCTTTAGTTAATTAGCGCCCATCCAGAAACAAGCGCCCGGACGGGCACTATTAGTCTGCTTGGTTTTTTCTTAGGGTTTGTTCTGGAATATGATCGGTTTATTTTGAAGCACTGCGTCTGCCACTACCTGCGATGTTAACACCATACTTTTTCATCAGTCGGTACAGGGTGACGCGAGAAACACCCAGTTGTGAAGCCGTCTCTGTGACGTTGTTGTAGTTTCTTTCCAGTGCGTTTCTAATAAATTCGCCTTCGGCTTTCGCACGAACTTCATCGAGGTTTGTCGGTGCATCGGATTCATCACTTACTGTCGTCGGTGTTCCCAGGCCCAGATCGGCTGTCTGAATCAGGTTGGTTTCACACATTACAATGGCTTGACGCACGCGGTTCAATAGTTCGCGTACGTTTCCTGGCCAGCTATGCTGGTGAAGCGCTATCTTGGCCTGTTGTGAGAAACCTTTTATTCTGCCGGGAGAATCGTCGATAAACTGTTCGAAGAAATATTGCGCCAGGTTTTCCACATCGCCGATACGATCGCGCAGTGCTGGTATTTCAATGTGCAGGATATTTAGTCGATAGTAAAGGTCTTCTCGAAATTGACCAGTTTTGACGGCTTCATCAATATTGTTGGAGCTTGAAGTAATTATCCGCACATCACAGGGAATGGGTTGATTGCTGTTTAAGCGTTCGACCTGACCTGACTGCATAAAGCGTAGCAATAACATTTGCTGCTCGGTCGGGAGATCTGTGACGGAATCCAGAAACAGTGATCCACCAACTGCCTGTTCGATACGACCTGGACCTTTCTCTTTTGAACCAAAAAGTTCTTCTCCGATTACGGATCCCGGAATAGTGGCGCAACTTACAGAGACAAAAGGACCTGTTTTGCGAGGCGACTGGCTATGAAGAGCTCTTCCTACCAATTCTTTACCGGTACCGGTCTCGCCAGTGATCATTACTGGTGCATCTACGCGCGCTGATTTTTTTACGGTAGCGTAAAGGTGCAACATGGCATCGCTGTGGCCAACCATTTGTGTTTCGTTGTCGGCGATCAGTGCGTTTAGTGCCGGGCGCGGTCTGAGAACAGACATGCCATAGGCGTGACCGAGTGTCCCGATGAGTTGTTGTATGTCGCAGGGAAGAGAGTGATAGTCGAAACAATGATCTGAAATCATTCCGGCAATTCGATCGTTCTCCACCATGTCAGGCTCGATCACAGCCACCCAGTTAAGCGAGTGTGTATTGAGTAGATTTTCGATTGAGGATAATTGAGACAGGTCAGACGTTTGTAAAACAATCACGGCTACTTCAAATTCAGTCGCGAACAAACGCTTGCTGGCATTGTCACAGCTTGTAACTGTTTCAACTTTCCATTTTGCTTTCTCTATAGAGGCAGCAAGATCTGCGTGGCGGCCACTGAGATCACAGAAGAGCGTCCGACGCGAATCGAATGCGCGTTGGTCGTTTGAGCGTCGGGCTTCATCCGTAACACTTCCGCCTTTGTGAGTTGAATTCATTAAAAACTTTCCGATCTGTTGTACCGCTATCCAATTCCGAGTCGGAAAAGGGCACTTGATTAGCCTTCTGTGTCGAATTCAACTTCAAATCCGACGCTGTAGTGGGCAAGGTTAACCAACGACATCTGCTTTTTCTTGGCAGAGCGTCATAAAATTGACAAACTGGTAGTGAAATGTAACGTGAATGTTATGTCAGTATGGCGAAATAGTAACAGTTTTCGGCCAGCTGGTTCAATGGAAAGTGAAAGTCGCGCAAAGCGTTAAAAAACAGGTTTTTTGCTTTTTTATTTTTAATAACAATGGTTTATTGGAGCTAATTTGTGTTAACTCTCATGAGAAAATGGCGTGATAATGTAATAAACAGATAAGTAAATGATACGTTCATATAGATTTTGAAATTTTCTCTCTAAGCAGGAACTTTTGGATCTTTCCTGTAGACGTCTTGGGAAGCTCGCCGAAAATCACCTTTGACGGACATTTGAAGTGAGCCAGCTTTTCCCGACACCAGGCAAGGATTGCTGCTTCGGTGCATTCAGCGCCCGGGTTGAGTGTGATAAAGGCACATGGTGTTTCACCCCACTTTTCATCTGCCATCGCAACCACCGCTGCCTCGCTAATATCCGGGTGGGTATAGAGCAGGTCCTCGATCTCAATGGAGGATATATTTTCGCCACCGGAAATGATCACATCTTTTGATCGATCGGTGATGCGCAGGTAACCGTCTTCATCCATCACTGCCAGGTCGCCAGAGTGAAACCAGCCTCCTGCGAATGCCTTGCGGGTTTCTGCAGGATTTTTAAAATAACCGCGCATTACAATATTCCCTTTGAACATCACTTCGCCAACGGTAGTGCCGTCTCGAGGCACGGGTTTCATTGTCTCCGGGTCCAGTACATCCAGTCCTTCCAATACCTGATATCGCACTCCTTGCCTGGATTTTAGTCGAGCCCTTGCCTCGGAGGGTTCGTCGTCCCAGCGGGATTTCCAGGCACACATCACTGCAGGTCCATAGGTCTCAGTCAGACCGTAGACATGGGTCATATGGAATCCGCGGCTTTCCATCGCTTGTAGAATGGTCGATGGCGGCGGGGCAGCAGCGGTCATTACCCTGACCGGATAGTTCAGCTCAACCGCGTCCTCTTCCGGCGTGTTAATAATCATGCCCAGTACAATCGGTGCGCCACAAAGGTGGGTGATTTGCTGGTATTTGATGGCGTTGTATATGGCGGCACCCGATACTACCCTTGAACAAACACTCGTGCCGGCAATGGCGGCCAGTGACCATGGAAAACACCACCCATTGCAATGGAACATTGGCAAAGTCCAGAAGTAGCGAGGGTGATCAGCCATTTCCCAACCGGTGATGTTACTTAGTGCGTTCATATAAGCACCACGGTGATGGTAAACAACGCCCTTTGGATTGCCGGTTGTGCCAGAAGTGTAGTTAAGGCTGATCGCATCCCATTCGTCCGCTGGCAGGTTGAAATGCTGGTCCGTGGTACCAGTTTGCAGAAAATCATTGTATTCAATGTTAGCCAGCCGCTGCCCGTCAGTGATATGAGGATCTTCGATATCGACAATAATGATATTCCGGTCAATTTTCTGAAGGGCCTGGGCGACGACGGCATAATAAGCGGTGTCTGTTAACAGCACTTTGGTTTCCGCATGTTGCAGAATAAACGCAACCGTATCTGCATCCAGCCTGGTGTTAATTGCATTGAGTACTGCGCCACTGAGTGGTACACCGAAATGCGCTTCATACATGGCAGGGATATTAGCGGCCATGATAGACACCGTATCACCTTTTCCCACCCCGACTTTGCTTAGTGCAGAGGCCAGTTTTACACAGCGTTGACAGGTTTCAGACCAGCTTTGTTGCAAATCTCCATATATGATTGCAGGGTATTCAGGGTAAACCTCTGCCGCGCGAAATAAAAAGCTGAGCGGGGACAAAGGTGCATAGTTAGCAGTGTTTTTATCAAGATCTTTTTCGAATGGGTTCACGGCGGCGTTTGGCATTCAGGGTCCTTTAAACATTGAGTGTTGCAATCAACTTTGATGATGCAGCTGACAAAGCCGAGGCGATAACTTTATATGAGAATTACACCACGGGGAACTGCAGTGGAAGAAATGAATGGCAGACGTCCGTTGGACGGGATAAAAGTACTTGAGCTGGGGCAGTTGATTGCCGGACCGCAGGCCGGTTGTGTTTTAGCTTATTTTGGTGCGGAAGTGATCAAGGTTGAATCACCGGGTGATGGCGATCCGATCAGAACTTGGCGGGTGCTTGATAATGAAGGTACCTCATTCTGGTGGCAGAGCATTGCGCGCAATAAAAAATCTGTCACGGTTAATTTGAAGTCTGATAAAGGACGGGAACTGGTCAGGCAGATGATCAATGAAGTGGATGTTGTGATCGAAAACTTCCGCCCCGGTACAATGGAGAAATGGGGATTAGCACCAGACTCGTTTAAGGCGACCAATCCGGCGCTGGTGTATACCCGTGTGAGTGGTTACGGGCAGTCGGGACCACTTGCCTCCAAACCGGGTTTTGCATCGGCCTGCGAAGCCTATGGGGGTTTCCGCTATGTGAATGGTTTCAGTGATCGCGCGCCAGTGAGACCCAACCTTAGTTTAGGAGATACGCTGGCGGCGATGCATGCTGTGATCGGTGTACTGCTGGCTCTGCTCAATCGCGTTGGAACCGGATGTGGTCAGATGGTTGATGTTTCTATCTTCGAATCGGTTTTTAATATGATGGAAGCTGTTGTGCCAGAGTATTCGGGAAGTGGCGTAGTGCGTGAACCATCTGGTTCTACGTTGACTGGCATTGTTCCGACCAATACCTACCAGTGTGGTGATAATAAGTACGTGGTGATAGGAGGCAATGGTGATTCGATCTATAAACGTCTGATGACCTGTGCCGGGCGAGAGGACCTGGCTGATGATCCACGGCTATCCGATAATGCAGGGCGTGTTGAGCATGAAGATGAAATAGATCGTGCTCTGAACGATTGGACCGGGCAACATGATTCTGAAAAAATACTGGCGGTGTTGGATGATGCCAGGGTACCCAGCGGCCCTATTTACAGTGTGGCTGATATGTTTAGTGACTCGCACTATCGTGCGCGGGGTTTATTTGAAGGCGTTGAACACCCGGAGGGTGAGCTGGAGATTCCTGCGATACACCCGCGGCTCGATGATACACCCGGACGAACTGACCATCCCGCACCGAAGCTTGGTGAGCATACCTGTTCTGTGCTTCGTGGTTTGTTAAATTATACCGATGATCAGATACAGCAGTTGCGTGAAGCAGATGCAATATAATAGTTAATCGAACTCGAATGAATAAAATACATCCACTGCTTTTTCGAGGCCTTGACTTGTTTCCAGATATAGCTTTTCTGCGAGATCGTATCTCAGAAACAGGGTGTTTACGGAATTAAAAATGCCCACTCCGTATCTGACGAGTAGCCGGTTATTTAATCGGCCACTCAGCATGACCTGTGTATCTTCTCCTGTGCCGGAAGCCGAGAGATCAAAGTCATCGATACCCAGGCTTTCGGCTACATTTTTAGACAGTGCGCGGCCATTGGAGATGCCCATAAACAGTGCTGCGTTTGCTAACAGATTTGAGTCTTCCCGGTTCTCGCTGCCGAACTTTAGCTGCCTGCCCAGTACAATATAAGAGAGTATCTCTTCTTCGGGAAGTTGTGGCTCTGAAAATAACACGGTGGCAGGGTCTTGCAGTGATCCATCTACTCGTAATCCCGCCAACACACTACCAACTTCGCGAACCGCCTCTACGGAAAGGCCGGTTTGCTCCAGTGGTCCGACAAAATTGATGCGGCCGTCTTTGATGATCAGATTTTGGCCGTAAGACCTGTATGTGCCAGAGTATAATTTTATCTCACCCAGTAATTCAGGAGTACGTTGTGGAGAGAGCCTGACGTTAAAATCTCCGCCCAGTTTTGCATTGAGTCCGTATCCCTCAAACTGAACATTCCGACCGAGCAATATATCAACTTGAGTGGATATGTTTTGTTGAAGTTTCTTGCGTTGTACTGGTGCCATCTCTTTTGCATCTACAATAACAACATCCCTTGAGATTGGTACGCCGCTATCGCCAAAATCAGTAAGTTTTATCTTCGCTTTGGGTACGTGAATGTTACCGCTTACTTCAACACCATTCGGATTGAGCTTCAGGGTAAGATCGGGCGAGATAACGGCATTTTCCAAATACTCATGTGATACCGGGATGCGATCGGCCTGGATATGTAAATCTGATTTCCAGCTGGTATCAGACAATTGCCCCGTCCCCTGTAACCTGACTTCCTGACCAGCAGTTTTCGCCGTACCGGTTACTTCGGCATTTTTACCATCGATCAATAGTTCCAGATCTATTCCGTCCAAATCTACGGGCATGAGCGGGGATGCAACAGCGCCATCATTAATTTTAATGGTTCCGTCAAATTCAGGTGCTGATAAGGTACCGTTTATCGCGGCGTTAACGGATAACAGTCCTTGCAAGGTCTGAATTTTCGGGTTTATGTTTCTAAACTGGCTCAGTTGCGAATCAGAGACATTCAGGGTTCCGGTGAGTGGATAGGGTTTGTCATTGGTATCAACCGAGAAAATCGCACTAATCTGACCAAGTTTTTTTGCTCCAATACGTAAATTGTTATAGACAATTCGATTGTCGGTTTTAGTGCTCATACTTACGCGATCAAGGTCAGCGTGAAAATTTTCTTTTAGTGCCTGATCAAATACGGTGATGCTCGCTTCGGTAAGTTCTGAATCGATATTGATTGAGGGCTCCAGATTTTCCCCCCATTGCACTACACCATCAGATTGTAGTTTGCCGGCAATATTGATGTTTGGCGGTGTGATACCTTCAATTGCTTGGAGATCGAGACCGTTTACGTCGAAATTTACAACACCGGTTCTGCCTATCAATGCAGATTCTTTTAGGCAGGCAGATGCCAGGTCGAAATTCCAGCAGTGCGGTTGCAATGCAAGTGTTCGATTGTCTTTGATCCAGGTTGATGAAAATGGCTTTTCAAGCGTGACCGGAAAAGTGCCCACCATCCCGTTAACCCGATTAATCATCCCGGTCCAGTTGTTGTGCTCATCCAGGCTACCGGCTACTCGCATTTTATCAATTAAAAACGGTTTACTCAGCAAGCTTGCCTGTAGAACATGATTATCAACAGAGCCGTTCACGGATATTGAAGCATTGTTGATAGTCTGGTTATTAATAACCAGAGTCTCCGCTTCACCGTGCAGTTGGCTTGAATGTTCTCCCATACGGCGTAGCACGCCGTCGACCTTGGTATTCACCAGTTTGATATTCTGATAGTGAAGTGTTGAGGCGCTGCCGCTGCCGGTGATATCGGGCTTTTTAATGTCGCCCTTGATATCCAGCTGTCCGTTTATGTTGCCCTGTAGCGCAGGGTAGAAATCCTGCGGTGATTTAAATGAAAAATACACTGACATATCGCTTTGCGCGCCGACAACGCCATTAGCGTTTAGCGTATTGTTTTCGCTCCTGGCTTCGACAGCGGAAAGAAAGTAGGTGCCATCAGCGTCTTTTGTTGCACTGCCGGTGACGGAAAAGGGGGTGCCAGAGAAGTTCCCGGTAGTATCTATCTCAGTGAGATTGAGCTGTGTTAGCCCATTGTTGGTTCTGCCACCTAAATTGGCGGTGCCCGCAATAGTGCCTTTAAATTGTGGCCAATAAACGCCCGGGTTAATGGAGTCAGTGGTAAGTTTTGCCTGCCATGATAACCCGTTTCGCCATTTAAATACGCCGATCGCATTTACCAATCCATCGAGTGTTTGTACATGTAACGGGTTAAATGTGGCGCGCTTGGTATTGATGGTTCCGGTCATTGATGTCGCCATGGACGGTATACCGGGTCCGTAGACTTTGGTATTGCCGTTAATATCATAGTCCGGCCACAGACCGGTAATTTGAAAATGGCCGTCGTCGGCAAAGGTAGCTGGTTGATCAGAACCCCGAGGCCACTGCGTGCTGTTCCAGCGGATATCAAGATTTGCTGGAAAGTTGCGAGTCAATGGTGACAAGCTACCGGAAATATTCGCAGGGTAGGGGGCAGTCAGAGTAGCCTCTGTGATCATTGTGAGTAAGTCGCCACTAATGTTGACTGTGCTGGAAACCGGTAGTGCAAGTGAGCCTTTGACTGAATTGACGTTCCCGCTTAGCTCGATTGGATAATTGTTGATGAGTTTCATGCTGCCTTTTGCATTGGCCTGAATCCATTCCCAATCGAAAGACACAGACTCAGCATTCAGTTTTGATTTTTTTAACGATCCTTTAAAGAAGAGGTTGTGCAAAACCAAAGGTTTTGGCGCACCATTCTCAATCGTAAGTTGGTCTATCACTAATTCATCAGCAATCAATGCGAATGGTAGCTTGATTGATTGCGGTACTATTGGATTTGATTTTTCTTTTTTATGGGCGATGACGATCTTCACCTCCCCGACATGTGCTGATTTAATGCATAGTTCTCTGCCGCGCCAACATGAAGCATCCCAGTCTACTTCTATATCTTTGGCGCTGATCTGGGTTTTGTTTTTTAGATTCCACTTTAGATCCTCAAATACAATACCTTGAGCCAGGTTTCCTGACTTATAGGTGTAGCTAAGGTTGTGCATGTGGTTTTGTAGCACACCTAAAGAAACGTCGGTCCCTTTAACAGTGAGAAAGGCCCAGGTGAGAATGGCGCAGCTAATCAGAGAGAAAAGAAGGCCGGTGAAGCAAATGGTTTTTGCGACTGGTCTTATCTTCATAGCTGCGGCCCAATTGCAAGGTGTAGTCGGTAGGGTTTTTCTTCTTCACTGATTCCCACAGCCAGGTCTATTCTAAGAGGGCCGACCGGAGATAACCAGCGCAGCCCGGCACCAACACCCGCTCGGTAGGGTGCATCGAAATCAATAAATGCCCGACCCGCATCAATAAATCCGGCGATAGCCCATCGATCACGAAAATAGAAGTTATATTCTGCAGAAGCTGTGGTTAAAAACTTCCCGCCAGTCGCTTCTCCGTCATTATTAATGGGTGAAATGGACTGGTATTCAAAGCCTCGCACGCTACTATCGCCTCCCGCGAAAAATCGATGCGATGGTGGCACCCGCGAAAAACTTTGTGTGTTAAGAATACCTAAATCCAGACGGGTGATCAGGTAGTGTCGTTTTTTCCATGACTTTAATTTTTTTGCAGCAGCAGTAAGCCTTAGCATATTAATATCAGACAACAGCTTTGTGCTGGCACCCAAAGCTCTGAATGAATAAAATGTGCCCTTGCCGGGCTTAATGCCGCCGCTGGATTTTGTGCGAGAAAAACTGAAGCCGGGCAACAAGAGGTTAATGCGATCATTGCCATCATCGGTGTTTTCGTTTTCCCAACGTAAAAAAATATCACGGTACCAATCGCGTTTAGTGAGCCGTTGATCACTTATGTTTAAAGTGCGAAGTTGTGAAAAGGTATCTTCGGTACGGTGATTGAGAATGCCAAAGTTTAGTGTATATTTTCCAGTTGCCGGTGATCGTTTGTGTGGAATTTGATAGCTTGCACTGATCTCCTGGCTCAGTCTGGAAATACTGGTGTCGGCCTTGAGTATGTGGCCTTTATCGTTGTGATGAGGCCTCAGCCAACTGGCTTTAATTCTAAGGTCTGTGTCAGTGGCGTAACCCAGGCCAATACTCATCACGTTTTCACGTGCTGGTTCCAGCTCAACAACCAGTGGAATATCGGTCCCGTTAGTGACCTCAGACTGCGGGCGCACTCTGACGAATTTAAAATATCCACTGTTTTGCAAATTTTGAGTAAGGTTTAATGCGTGAGATGCTCGGTATGGGATGTTCTCGCCAAACGGTTGCCAGCGTTTTAAAAACGCATCATCGAACAAAGTTGTTTCGTATTGAATGTTTTTTATCCGATGCCGTTTGCCTGAATCAAATTCAATATAAACTTTTGCTGAAAGCGATCGCCTGGTAATAAGCACCTGAGCGCGATCAAATTTTGCATCGAAGTAACCCAGATTGCGTGCATTGCTGTGCAGTAGATCCTTGGTCCGTTCATAGTCTCCGTGATTGAAAGCCTGTCCCTTTTTTATCGGTAATGAACCGATTAAAGACTGGAATTCCTTATGCGTCGCGGCATCACCGGTAATAACCAGTTCAATATTGCTGATCCGAACCGGCTTGCCTCTGCGAACATTCAGTTTGACCACGGTGTTGTTTTTGTAGGTGGAATGTTCTGCATCAACCTGTGCCTCGTAATAGCCGAGTGCAGTGAGGCTTTTTTTCGCATCATCGACCATTTGGTCAATTTTTTCTGGCAGATTTTCACTATTGATCGAGAAATCTTCGCCGATGAAAGCACGGATCTGTTTTTCAAGTTCGCGGTTAACTCCAACAATTGTTGTGCTAATTTGATGACTTTCGACATCGACTTCACTGTGAGCGCCCGGGAGCATCACCAACAGGAAAACCGTCCATACCAACCAATGTATAATTCGGTTGATATTCGGGCGAACTTTTTGCGCGAAAGGGGGCAAATTCAATTTGGTCGACTAGCTGGATTGAGATTGAATATTGCATCTAATGTGCCCTCATATAACCGAGCAAAAACTTTTGAATGGATTGATGCGGGAGATCAGTCAGACTATTCAGTGCTACAGATAAGATTTCGGTGAGATTTTTAAATCAGTACGAAATATGCTGTGTCTCTATGTACGATGTTTCAAATTGCACATAGAGGGAACTTGCTGCATGTGAAATCGTCTGAGCACTAGCACAAATAAATTAAAATCTAACGGCCTATGGCGACCTTGATGACTAAAAAAATATCATTTAACTCATTGAAAACTATGCTTTTTGCTGCGATTTTCAGCGTGGCAATCCTGGCAAATCCTGCGCGTGCAGGAATGGAGTTACAGCATGTTGACGGGCAGGTGGTCGATCTTGACGATTTCCGCGGTGACGGCAGATGGTTGCTGGTGATGCTTTGGGCGACAACCTGTCATATTTGCGAAATGCAGAAGCCTGACATATCTGCATTTCATGAAAAGCATAAAGACACCGATGCCCATGTGTTAGGAATTGCTCTGGATGGCATGGAGCGGCTCGACGAGATTAAAGCCAATATGCAACACCATAAAACCAGCTTTCCAAGTCTGGTTGGAAACATCGCCATAGTGGCTTCGCATTATCAGCATATGACCGAAGAAAGCTTGCGTGGTACCCCGACTTATTTGCTATTCAACCCGTCGGGGGAGTTAGTAGGTAACAACCCGGGACCATTGAGTGTTGAGGCGATCGAAAAATTTATGGCCAGCCGCGCAGGCTAAAACTTTTTAAACACCGCTTTAAAACATAAAAAGCGGTCATTATTTATATAATGAACCCACAGGTTTTTCTCTGTGGGTTTTTTTTGATAAAGCCAAGTCCGCTAACGGCTAAACCTTGCCAGTGCCGGTAACAACCGGTTGTTCGAATCCGCCTTTGGTCTTAGGCCGGCAAGGCGATCTTCAAAATACTCCAGCTTCCATTGAGCCGCTCTTGTGTCTTCAGCGTCTGCACCGAAAATATCGCGATAGATATTTATTGCCAGTCTTTGGTGTGTGATGGCTTCGTCCAGAGATTCTTTATTGTGCTCTGCAATCCATGCCAACGCCTCGAGGGTTTGCGCGGTCTCCGCGTGGTACAGGCCCAGAGTTTTTGTTTGAATGCTCAATGCACGATTGAATTGTTGTTCGGCGATTCGATAGTCGGGTTCCATTAAAGCCGATAAAAAGTAAGTTCTTGCTAATCGTGAGTCATTAGTTTTGAAACCTGCGGCGATTTTTCTGGCTGTCCGGATCCACGGGGCAGGATCGCCATCATTGGATAGCAGAAAGAACTCGGCGTTTTCCACGGCGATTCGCCACATCTCATCTTCACTTGAAGCAATGATAAGTTGCTGCCTGTCCTTTTTGAGGCTGTTCTGTTGTGGCGAGCCCTCATCAGCCGGATTGGATCGATCAACGATCGTGAAAGGACTCACAGGCTCCGTGCCTGGTCCTTCATTTTCAATCAAGGCTGAATCGGTGCTTGATACAGCGACTTCTGTTTGAGTCTGATCAGCGTCCGACGATACCAAAGGTAGCTTTGGATCCAGTTTCACCACCAAAGCAAGGCCCATGGCCACAAGCGCACCACTGGCCAGCACCGCATATTGTGCCTTCTTCGATTGTCGCAGTGGCAATTTCCCGCGTTTTCCAATCCACTTCTCGACTTGTGGTTTCGGTCTTTTAGCTGATTTTGATGTAATCGCAGAGTAATAGGCACGTGCGCCCGAGCGCGTAAATCGAACTGTCTGCGTATCTGATTGTTGCAGAATATTGCCGGTGAGAAGATGCTGCACATAGCGAAGATAAAAACTTCGTTCCACCGCCAGATGTTGTTCGGGCTTGAAAATAGCGCCAGTCTCATTTGGGAAATGGCTCGCTGCGAGTCGACGGTGCTTCTTCCATTGTGCATCTACTGTCGCGGATCCGGCGTTCTGCACGGTGAGATCTTTAAGTACATCGGTTCGCTGAGTTGGTTCCAGCAGCAGGGCACCCGGCTGACTCGAGGTCACTACTCGTTCTCCGTTGGGGAAGTAACTAGTGAAATGAATCCACGATTGAGTGTGATAAAGGTCAGTGACCAGCGCGTACACATTCTGATCGACATTGAGGTAAACAATAATCCGGGCAGATCCCCCTTCATCCTTACCAACAGCATTTTTCACCACAATTTCGTGCGTGTATATGAACCCCAGATCCATCAGGTAGTCGATAAAGATCTGGGTGGTACCGCAGATGTCTTCGGGAATAGCCTCTGCTAATAGTAGCTTGAATTCCGGAATCGCCATGCGAATATGCAGCATGTCTTCATATTGCTCAGAGGTAAGTTGGTTCGACGTGGTTTTATGCATTATTTTTCTGTCGGGCTGTCTGCGCCGCCGGAAATCCGGGGTAATTACCATCAGCTTTCGGGCCGCAAATTGCCGCTGCAGGTAAAACAGCGGAAAGCAAAAAGTTACCCTGATACTATAGGGCAAAATTTCAGATCCAGTCATACAATGCCGCAATTGCAGCGTTAATTATTGTCGCTAACGGGATATTACACCCCAACGAGCGGTGCGCTGTCGCGTACCTAAACAGGTTGAGCTTTGCGTTTATACTCCAGTGGGATGCTCTTACAGGACATTTCCGCCAGGGCTTCATTTTAAAGACTAAAAACGAAGAGGCTGGCCTCCTGGACAAGTTTTTTCTTCAGTTTTCACCACTAAGAATACAGCGCTGTTTTTTTGACGTTGCTGGGGGCCTTATCAGCGTTGAACTCAAAAAACTCGATCTGCGTACTTTTCTCTGGAAACGAACCATACTAGTAATTAATGAACACGATACAGCTTAAAAAATTCCGCGCGCTGGGACTGTCTACCGTTCTTGCTGTGTACGTTCTTATTTTAGTCGGGGGTGCGGTAAGGGCGACCGGGGCCGGGATGGGTTGTCCGGACTGGCCTACATGCTTTGGCCGCTGGATACCGCCAACCAGCGAGCAGCAGCTGCCGGCCGACTATCAGGTGATTTACGCTGAAAGGGGTTATGCGGACACACGTTTCAATGTGAAGAAAACCTGGATTGAATACATCAATCGTCTGCTTGGTGTTTCTATAGGCATTTTTATTTTTCTCACTATGCTGGCGTCCAGGCATTTTCGACGCATTGATCCGGTAGTGACTGGCGTCTCGGTGCTGGCGTTTCTCGCTGTAGCTTTTCAAGGCTGGCTGGGGTCGAGGGTGGTGGCCAGTAATTTACAGCCCGGGATGATCACGTTACATATGCTGATGGCTCAGTGTATTGTAGCGATGTTGATTTATGCGGTCATTCGTTCTCAGCGCCGGGTTATTCAGGATGACGGGATCAGTGAGCTTCCGCCGGTTATTGGAAAAGTGATCATCGCTGTAATGGCGATGACGCTGATCCAAATGGTGATGGGCACTCAGGTCAGAGAGTCAATAGATATTATCGCCAAATCGTTTAACAACACTTCTCGTGAGTTATGGGTGGAACGGCTGAATATCATTTTTTATGTACATCGTTCTTTTTCGTCGATAATTCTGTTTACCAATTTGTGGCTGATTTGGAAGCTCTGGAAGCATCTTCCTGCGGAACAGGTATTAAGGAAATTTGGCCTTGGCTTAGGTGGGCTGCTGGTGATTACTATTTTACTGGGTGTCACAATGGATCGCCTCCACATGCCGGCGTTTGCACAACCGTTGCATCTGTGGTTCGCATCGCTGATCTTCGGTGTGCAGATTTCAATTTTTTTCTTGTATCGCGCCGGGCTGGATAATCAACGCGATGTGTCACCATTAAAAATGGACAGTGCTACGTCATTGTGAGGAGACTATGGCATGACATTACCTTGCGCGGGATTATTTTGAAAAGTTCTTGTGCGGCCCTCTAAAAGAAGAAAAATCTAGCGCCTTTTACATTTTTTAGATGAAGGTGCGGGCCAGAGATAATGAATTGATACTTCACCCTTACACCCTCGCAATTACTTCCATTTTCGGAAAGCCAGCTGTAGAAATAACGAAATCTGTGAAGCATGCCACGGCACATTACGCCGATTTTTACGGCAAACTTTGCGGATTCATAATCGTAGTCACAGCCCGGTGCGCGCATTTCAGATAAGATTGTATCTCGCAGGGACGGTTGATCGTCGCTGAACATCGGAGGTCGATCTGTGTCATTTCTATTTATTTTGCCCGGTATGTTTGCGATGTATTTCTACGCGCGCAAACTTGAACTGCCAGGCTCCTACTTTGCTACCGTCGCACTACTGCTCACAGTGATCCTCTCCAGCACTGGCTGGGTTGTGCCCGGTGCAGATGCGGTTGTTGCTCTTTGTCTGACCATGGGGTTGCTCAATGCTGCTACCTGGTATGTGGATTTGCAGTTGAGCAAGGATATTCAGGCGGGTGTCGTGACTTTACCTCCTGCCGCTCCAGTCAGTTTATTTTGTGCCACTCAATCACACGATTTTGCTGTTGCTCCAAAAGAGACGGGTTTTGCCATCGAGAGCATCAATAAAAAAGACTGGCCTGCAGTCATCCAGTTACTCACCGGATTTAACTCTGCTGAACGGCAGGGGTTTTATGCCAATCTGAATTACGGCAGCCTTTGCGCCGAAGCAGTACGGGACTTTACCGTAGTCCATCCGGATAACTCAGATGCACATATACTATACGGGCACGTAAAATTATGCGTCGCAAAGGAAATGGGTTTGGTCCCCGGAGTTATGCCTGATGAGCACACTGCGGTTGCAGTAGCCAGAGCCTTTAAGCACTTTCGTCTTGCGCTACGCCTGAATGCACAAGATGTTGAAGCGTTGTGTGGTCTTGTAATGGCCAAAGGATTTATTGCTCTAAATAGTGAGCATATCGAAGGCACCCTTGAGAAATTGCTGACCTGTGACCCGCGACATTTTCATGGCCTGATCTCCGCCGCGCGTTTTTTAGTTCGCACGCCCGATAGCGCTAACCGGTTTATCAAGATTGTGGAAAGGTGTGCTGAGCAGCATCAAGTGACTATAGCGATCGCCCGTGTGATGGCTCATGTTGAATGTGCAGAATTTAGCAAAGGTTCAGAAACTGATTCGCGTGTCATCGCCGACCTCTATGTTCAGCTGAAAATATTCAAACAAGAAAGACAATCGCTGGGTCACTGGCAGCGAAGTATCGCCAGTAACGTCATTGCCTATGCGTTTGAGATGATCGGCGACGACGCTGAAAAAGCACGTCAGCTATCGGAGCTCAACGGCGGTGTAAGTCCATATCCGTGGAAGCGAAAGCACAACGATGAAGTGATCAACGGTGTGATGGCCGGCTAACCGCCAAGCCCAGTCATTTAAATACCACCGCGCTGACATCGCTATAGGTCTCAGCCAAATGCACTTTTAAACCACTGGTGATGGCCTTTGGCAGCTCATCGAAGTCACGTTTGTTATCCAGAGGCAGAATCACAGTTTTGATCCCCAGTCTTTTGGAGGCGATTAATTTTTCTTTAATGCCGCCGACTGGCAACACCTGGCCGGTAAGTGTCAGTTCGCCAGTCATTGCCACAGTCGGACTGACTCTTTGATTGAGTGCAAGAGACATCAATGCAGTCGCCATTGTTATACCTGCACTGGGCCCGTCCTTTGGTGTGGCGCCTTCCGGTACATGTATGTGTACAAATGCTTTATCGTTCAGATCTCGTTTTGACTGGTGTTGATCCAGTGTAGAGGTCACAAAGCTGTAAGCGATTTCGGCAGATTCTTTCATTACAGCACCAAGATTGCCGGTGAGTTTAAAACCGGACTTTTGATCATTAACAATGGATGCTTCAATCGGTAAGGTGGCTCCGCCCATTGCGGTCCATGCCAGGCCGGTCACTACCCCGATACCTTTCAGCTGCCGTTCTTTGCGGAACACAGGCTGCCCGACAAAGTCTGGCAGTGTTTTGTTGTTGATTGAGACTTTTTTGCTGCCACTGAGCAGCTTAACAACCGATTTTCGAAGAATCTTTGCCAATAATTTTTCAAGGTTTCTAACCCCTGCTTCGCGCGCATAACCTTCAATGAGTGCTTTAATTGCAGAGTCAGTGATAGCAACTTTGCTTTTCGTTACTTTATTTCGTTCCAGCAGCCGCGGCCAAAGATGTTTGGTAGCAATCTCGAGCTTTTCATCTGGCAGGTACCCGGCCAGGCGGATATCGTCCATGCGGTCAAGCAATGGTCGTGGAATTGTGTCCATCTGGTTTGCTGTGCAAACAAATAGTACACGGGATAGATCAACTCGCAGATCCAGATAGTGATCTAAAAATTCACCGTTTTGTTCAGGATCCAGTACTTCTAATAGAGCAGACGCCGGATCACCCTGAAATGAAGCGCCAATCTTATCAACCTCGTCAAGCATAATGACCGGGTTTTCAACATCAACATCTTTGAGCGCCTGCACAAGTTTGCCTGGCATTGCGCCAATATAGGTTCGCCGATGACCCTTTATTTCTGCTTCATCGCGCATACCTCCCAAACTGAAGCGATAAAATTTTCGGCCCAGTGAATCTGCAATGGATCGACCAATTGAGGTTTTGCCAACCCCCGGCGGCCCAACCAACAGCAGAATAGAGCCGGATATTTCACCGCGATATGCACCGAGTGCGAGGAATTCCAGAATTCTGTCTTTTACATCCGATAAGCCCGCATGATCCCGGTTGAGTATTTTACGCGCTTGCTTAAGGTTGAGTTTGTCGGGGGATTGCACTCCCCACGGCACCGAAGATACCCAATCAAGATAGTTTCGCGTGACACTGTATTCCGGTGAGCCGGTTTCCAGAAACGACAGCTTTCGGATTTCGTCATCGAAGCGTTTTTGTACGCGCTCTGGCGGATAGCGGGCTTCCATGCGGTTTTTGAATTCTTCAATATCTGCGGTGCGATCATCTTTCGCAATGCCCAACTCGCGCTGAATAACTTTAAGCTGTTCTTTAAGAAAGAAATCACGTTGGTTTTTATGGATCTTACTTTCAACTTCTTCGCGAATCTCTCCCTGGAGGCGCGCCATTTCGATTTCTTTGCGTAACAATAACAATACTTTTTCCATGCGCTGCAGCATTGGAATGGTATCTAGAACTTCCTGTAGTTCATCGCCCGCGGCAGTTGTGATCGCGGCTGCAAAGTCTGCCAGTGGTGAAGGTTCGTTTAGATTGAAGTGGCTGAGAAAGTTTTTCAGTTCTTCGTTGTACAGAGGATTAAGCGGAACCAGTTCTTTAATGGCTTGAATTAATGCCATTGCATATGACTTTACTTCATCGCGTTTCTCGTCCGGCTCAACGGGATATTCAACCGACCCCGCGAATGGCGGGTTGAGGCGCAACCATTTTTTAACCGTAAAACGTTGCAGGCCCTGTGCAATAAACTGAATACTGGATTCTTGCTCTACAACGTTGTGCATACGCACCACACAGCCAGTTGTAGCAAAATCTTGTGTGCCTGGTATTTCATCGGCGCCTTCGCCTACATGAATTAACCCGACTATATGCTGTTTGGTTTCGCGCAAGTGGTTAAATGTGCTTTGCCAGTGATCCCTGTCAACAACCAGTGGCTGGATTTGCGCGGGGAAAAACGGGCGTTCGTAGACCGGTAGAATAAGCAATTTACCCGGCAGTGCTTGCCCGGGTAGTATCAGCCCGGTTTTACTTGCGCCTTTCTTTGGCAATACTTGCGGATCATCTGTGCTCATAGAAGATAACTTTCAATAGAAACGGTTTGCTTTGGGGGCAGCGTTGAGGGGATCGTGACACAAGAAGGAAAACTTGCGTGGAATTTAATGTGTGCTTTGTTGAGGCATTTTTCAAGATCAAAGATAGTGATGCTGCGCTCCTGTGGTCCGTTCACGGTAGTCAGACTGCTGATAATTAGTCAACTATGCTCGCAGACTCCATACCAATCCGCTCCTTTGAGGTAGTTTTAGCGGCAACAGCAGACCAGAAACCTGTGTGACAGAATTTTACTGCTGCAAACGAGCTCTGACGTATCCTCGCCACATACAGTTCAGTTTGGTTAATTATAGTGATAGGGCCATTGTTACCGCCGCAGCAGCGACAATATCTTTCACCGTGGCACCGCGTGATAAATCACAAACCGGCCGGGCAAAGCCTTGCAGTACGGGTCCGGTAGCCTGGGCGCCGCCACAATATTGCACCAGCTTATAAGCGATATTACCCGCGTTCAAATCTGGAAAAATCATTACATTGGCACGTCCGGCTACTTCGCCAGGATCGTTGAGCTTGGTTTCGGCCACTCGCTTTGACAGCGCCGTGTCGACCTGCATTTCTCCATCGATTTTTATTTCCGGGTGTGATTCACGCACCAGCTCTACCGCCCTTGCCACCTTGCTCACCGAAGTGTGTCGGGCGCTCCCCATAGTGGAAAACGACAACATCGCGATACGCGGGGTGTCATTGAGGAGCTTGCTAGCGCTTTTTGCTGTGGTCACAGCAATTTCTGCCAGTTGTTCCTCATTGGGGTCAATATTGATTGCGCAGTCTGCAAATATCAGAGATTTTGGTATCTGTTCCAGCGGTGATTGCAAATCCATCAGGAAAAAACTGGAAAGCGTTTTGACGCCTGCTTCCGGACCGACAGCAAATGCGGCCTCTATTACTTTTGACGTAGGTAACACGGCACCTGCAACCATCGCATGCACCATCCCTGTGTTTAGCATTGCCACGCCGTGATAGGCGGGATTCGTCAAAAATTCGTTTACATTATCGGCGGTAATTTTACGTTTTTTTCCGACCAACGCCGCCTCAAGCGCAGGGTTGGTGTGATTGGTTGGATCAACAAATTCAATACGTGAAAGATCCATTGCAGAGTGGGACCTGATTTCATCCTCTATTCCGAGTAACACTGGTTGCGCAATATTCAAAGACAGCAGTTCAAGTGCTGCTTGTTGAATACGGGGATCATCTCCTTCTGGCAGAACCAGTTTCTGACCACAGCCTTTGAGTTTATTGATACAGTTTAAGATTACGTCATTCATAGTCAGTGATCTGCGGTGGTGGGACCGGTAGCTGTCCTGATGGCGTTATTATAGCGACCGTGCATCCTAACTGAATAGAATAGTATTCGCATGGCGCTTTGATCACAGTAACGAGAACACGGTATTCAATGAGTGAGTTAGGCGATATAAAGAAGCATTGGCTGACGGGGGCGCGGTTTTGCAGGTCTCCCAACTTTGATGATCGGCCGGACTGCGAGATTGATACTATCGTGATTCATAATATCAGTCTGCCTCCGGGAGAGTTCGGCGGGGGGCATATTGACGCACTATTTTGCAATAACCTTGATCCGCAATTTCATCCTTACTTTGCACAAATCAGGCAACTGGAAGTGTCCTCCCATTTACTGATTGATCGAGAAGGCAAAGTAACGCAGTTTGTGGGTTTTGACAGGCGGGCATGGCATGCCGGTCAATCATGCTTTCGAGGTCGTGAACGGTTTAATGATTTTTCGATCGGTATTGAGCTTGAAGGCACTGATGACTTGCCTTATGAGGCTGAGCAATATTCTTGTTTAGCGCAAATAGTTGTTCTTCTGCAGCACACCTATCCAGCCATTATTGAAGAGAATATTGTCGGCCACAGTGCTATATCGCCCGGTCGTAAAACCGACCCTGGCCCTGCTTTTGAATGGCCTCGATTGTTCAGTTTATTAGCAGGCAATGGACAATCACAAAGCTAGGAGCCTGCGCGGCAGAACCTCTGCTACTGCGAACGCGCCCTGGCGGTGCGT
>CAZNOB010000070.1:0-23932 GCA_964574535.1 uncultured Granulosicoccaceae bacterium
TTGCTCTTGCTTTAGATCTTGATCTACCCGCGTTTAATCAGTTTTGAGAGTGATCGTGCAAGTGGGTCGGCGCGCCATGGATGGCGCAAAGAGCGCTGTCAGCCATGGATGGCTGTTTGCGCGACCCTCTTCCATGATCGCTCTCAAAATGCCGCAGGCACCCGAAGGGCTGAATTGTCGCAAGACGACTTTTGGTTACTTTTTCGTCGTTTGAAAAGTGACTCCGCCTGAAGGGCATGTCGTTTTTGGTCTTTTCAAAAATAAAGCCCCCCGGCAGGGATGTCCCGTTAGCAGCGCGACAACGCACCAGTCGCCGGGGCGCAGACTCCTGGACGCGATCACCAGAATTTTGCGACAATAACCCCTCTCAGGGTGAGCACGCACAGTGGTAGCCTTGCGCTGAATTTTTAAGTTATTTGCAGCAGCGACTAAACAACAAGTCGCTGCCATCTTAATGATATAAAAACCAATGCATTAGTGAATGGCAGATATGTTAACCAACAGAACGAAGATACTTCGTGGATAAAAAAACAGACAGTGCGTTACAGTACAGACACTATCTTGCACCAAAATACTGGCCGATGTGGATTGCAATTTCCTCGCTACGTCTGGCTGTTTATCTGCCCGGATCCGCTATGTCACTGCTGGGTACTATAGTGGGTGTACTCATTTATCACGCGGCTCCCTATCGCAGGCGAATCGCCAAAATAAATATTAAACAAGCTTTTCCAAACTTTACCGAAAACGAAGTCGACGCCCTGGTTAAAAAAAACTTTCAAAACATAGGCATATCATTTTTTGAAACAAGTATGGCCTGGTTTGAAAAAAATCACGTTTTAAAAGAGCGATGTCAAATAGAGGGGAAAGAGAACCTTGATAAGGCGCTGGCTAAAAACAAACCCGTTCTTTTGTTAACAGGGCATATCGCGCCACTTGAAATGGGTGGTCGACTAATCAGTTTTTATTGCGAAAGCACCAATGTTGTTTATAAAAAAGCCAGCAACCCGTTGTTTAACGCATTCATGATAAAAAGCCGAAAAACTCATGTTAATGAAATAGTCGATAATAAAAATGTACGTGGCATTATTCGCGGACTCAAGCAAGGAAACGCTACATGGTTCGCACCCGATCAAGACTTCAAACATCAGGACATCGTCTTTACCCCTTTTCTCGGTGGTATCGCATCAACATTAACCGCGACTGCCAAATTGGCCAGAATAACCAAAGCCTCAGTCGTGCCTTTTTACCCGGTTAGACTAGAAAAGAATAAAGGCTTTAAGCTGATAGTATTGCCTGCGTTAGAAGACTTCCCAACACTTGACATTGAAGCAGACAGCGCTCGCGTGAACAAGGTAATAGAAGATATGGTTTACCAGCAACCAGATCAATACCTATGGTCGCATAAGCGATTCAAAACACAACCAGACGGAAGAAGTATTTATCCATAAGCCACATTATCGCTGTTGAACAACCTTTACCCTGGTGTCGCATAAGTTTTAAAAACGATCAATTAAAACCAAAATTCAAGGCGTATTCACCGTAGCAGCGATCCACCGCACAGGCTCCTGATCTGCAGCGGCGCGGCCTGTAACGTTACAATCTGAAACAGCTGAACAGATTGATCTGTGTAATACTCTGTAAATAAGCATATGCATTTGGTGGGTTTTATTCTTTTGCTCTACTTCACCAAAGCACCCTTTGTACAAAACCATTCAGTCGGTGTTAACACGGAATATTCTATAATACCGACGGCACCTCACTAGAAAATATGGATAACTTTGGCGTCAACTCTTGCGCATGGGGCCGCCTTGAGGGAACAACAGCATCTGACATAGGTATTAGAATCTCGTTCTACGAATTTTGTAAAACGACTGCATAGTCACTTAATTAAATCGTTCGGAAAATATATGCTCAAATCATACTTTCGTATCACAATTGCCGCAGCGTTGTTAGCCTGCTTTTCACTTTCTATCGTCAGTACGCCAGCCGTCGCTCAAAGCGCGGGCATCAGCGACTTGCTTGGCAAAGCGTCGGATAGTGCACTCGACAAACTCGCCCAACCCGGTGCATTTTATGCAGACAAAGCGGTACGCATATTACTCCCGGGCCCCCTTGAGAAAGCAAGCAAGCTATTGCGCTTGACTGGCAAAGGAGATTTGGCCAAAGATCTCACTAAAAGCATTAACACTGTAGCTGGCCTGGCAGCCGAAGAAGCAAAACCAATTTTCCGCAATGCGATTGACGGGTTAAGCGTGAAAGACGGCATTGACATCATCAAAGATAGCGGTGGCGGCACCCGGCATTTGCGTGAAACCAGCGGTGATGCTCTACGCGACAAGATCCGCCCTCTGGTGTTCAAAACTATGGGTGATACCGGCACCTTTGATCAATTAGACAAATTGAGCAGCGTCAAGGCAATTAGCGCTCTGGGTATCAACAGCGACAGCATGACTGATCATGTCACCAACAAAACACTGGATGGTATTTTCAAATACATGGCAGCCGAAGAGAGCAAGGTTCGCAAAAACCCGCTCAAAGCACTGGGTGGTATTTTGGGAATAAAAAAATAGACAACGAAGCTTAATTTGTGGCGATATTCCCGGAGAATATCGTCACATCCCCCTGAAGGCATTTATTTTCGCAATGTAGCATAGCGTCGCTGTATCTCACCATGCACCACCCCCGTCAAGGAATACCCGATAACAGACTCTGTACCGGACAGTACCGTCAGCCCCAACAGACTGTCAGTATCACTTATTTGCTCGGCCATCGCTTGTGCTTCAATGGCCGGGGAGATTGGTGAATCAATAACGCTCAGGGTGTTTCGAAAGAAACTAACAGTATCGGCCCTGTCACTGCCGCTTCCCATCGCCTGTACCACCAGATTTTTTGAAACGAGCCAGGCAATAAAATCGCAAATTTCTTCAACACTCGGGTTACGCTTTCTTTTTTCACTGACACATGCAAGCATGGCAAACAGAAACAAGGATCCGCTATCTTCATAGTCAGGACTAATAGTTAATGAATCAATCCGATTGGCATGAATAGCTTCCAGTGAAGGATTCCAGTCTCCGCCAAACGCAAAACGGCTAACCCATGCAGTTTGTTGATCCATATCGAAATACACGATATATCTGGGCTTGTAGATTTCTTCTGGACATTCAAGATTGTTGCCGACGATTATCGAGTGTGAAATAAATCCGGCTCGGTCAACAGCTGATAACTTTTCGAGCACTCTGTTGTACAGACAAGGGTGAATCATGTAATAGGCCGCATCGGGAAACAGATTTTCATTGCCCGTTCTGGATATTTTAAGAAATGATTGTGATCCCGCGTTGGCGTATCCAATCAAACCGCAGCTGTACAGATAACGGATTGGACAGCGACCCAGTTTGTCTTTGTAGCGGACGCTTATTTCCTCGATCTGTTCTTTACTCAGAACACAATGCACCAGGCTTTCAAACACCATCTCTACGGAAGAGTCCCACGGCGGCACAAGTTCAGCCAGATAATCACTAAGAATGTCATTGGCTGTATTATTAATGGTTTGCGACATAGTTCTGCGATTAGTACGCTTGTCTGGCGGTATGTTCTCGCTTATTCGCCGTCCATGCCAAACCAGCTCACGCGGTGATCCAAACGTGTGGCGCACCAGCCATTGAATAACTGCTTCTGATGTACCTGGCACATTGATATTTCGAAACCTTGTAACCCCGATATATTTTTTAGCATAGTGATCCGCATCAGAATTCGCCAGCTCTGTGCGATCGGTCAATTTAACGTTTAGCTTAAATATTTCCTCCAGCAGATCGTTATCGTAGTCAAGTTCAATACAGTAACTTGAGACCTGCGCCTTATTTTGTTTTCCATGCAACGCGTACTTGCGATACGCTTCGGATCGAATCGCCGCGTAGATACGAAAACTGCCGGCACCGATATCTTGGATTTCCCCAATAGCATCCACAAGGCCTGTCTGAACAGCTTCCCAAACAGATAACACTCCTTCGGTCAGATCACTCCGTTTGTCGTGGTAGAGTCGGAATGCCTGATCAATCTGATCTAAAATAATGGTGTGATATTCGTCGTGCGTTACCTTCAGGCTCGGGTAGACAAATTCACCCAACCAATGGTAAATCTGATTTTGTGTGAAATTACGTCGCAGAAATATGTCAATGATCGGCGTGACATAGTCTTGTCTGTTGGCAATACAATCCTGATATTTTCTTCCGATACTTTCAAATACTTCCCATTCAGATTTATTCACCGCACAATTCAACAAGCGATGTAATCCTTGCTTGGTTACAGCATCCTTGTTTATCTCCAACACCAGCACCGTCGCGATGACCATCTTCCAAAGCACAGACCAATAGCCGTGTTCGCGAAATTTTGAATATTCATCCTCGTGGATATCGATATTGATTTCCTGCAATAAAACAATATACGGGTGGTACATTGGAACGATCTGGTAACCATCGTTCTTGAGCTGCACGGCCTTTCGCACCAATCCGGTAGACTTTCCAAGCCCTTTACTACCCACCAATATACGAGCGGGGCTATCAACTTCGTTTAGAAATTCCCTGAACGATCGATGCCCAACCAACGGCAATTTATTGGCGTCAACCTGCGCCTTGCCACCTGTATGGAAATATTTACTTACCTCTGTTTCCCAGGCTCTTATTCCGGTTGTGTTATCGCTTCCCTTGATCATATCTATATGTCAATTCCCTGTTTAGATAACAGCGCTGAATGTTCAGTCACACTGCTCAGTTATTCTGCGCCACTGCAATTAACCCATATGCCTTTTATACTCCGCGCGGTCGGAAAATACGGCTGGACAGATACAGCCATTTTACACTCGCTTCACAAGTACCGCACGGGTGTCACATTGGAATGTCAGTTCATGCTGCAACGTGAATTGCATTTCTACCTTGCTACTCCCGTAACAACTGCCACCAGCGCACAACATAAATCCAATCATATAAGAAAATCGAATCATATAAATAGTACTTTTGCAGTGTACCCAAATGAATCGCAGGCAATAACCCCCTCCTTTTACCCTGGTGTTGCATAAAATTTCGAGTACAGAAGCATATAGAGCGGTATATAAGGCGCTGCACGGAATTTTTACTGGATTGAGCCTGGTCATTCTAAGTGAGATTCAGTAAAAGTGAGTACAGCGCCTTAGATGCAGCTAGAGATGCTGCTATAGAGGCAGCGCAGCGGCTCTGGGCCGGAAATCTATGCAACACCAGGGTTTACTAAGATCCCTCATCGCGGGACTCAATCAAATACTCGTCAGCAACTTTTACCGAACTTGCGGGACTAACTTTTTAGGACACCATCTCACACTCCAACTACCGATAGCGCTGACCGCAGCTGATCATTACCCTGGAATCTATATTGATCGCTGTCACGGCATCAAAGTAAACTGCATAATTTCCAGTGCACAGAGGAAGGGGCTCGAAGAAATTTAAATCGGCATGTCGATTTGAACGGCGATGACCACTTGGCTCCAGTGCATAAGAAACCGACTGACCAGCATCTATACCGAGAGTACCGTCGATAATGACTACGATTCCATTTCGCTTGCTAGTGTCTTTTCTTGCTGTCCTGGCACTTAGCGCGTGTTCCGGTGACAGCAGCGAGCCTACCCCGGATAACGAAGAGACAACGGATAACGAACAGACAACTCCTAACGTGGACAGCACTAGCCTGGCTACCAACGGCTGCCAGAACACCGTTATTATTAACAACTTTGCGTATGCAGCTTGTGGAAACGGCATCGAGTTGGTAGATCTGCAATCGATGGATCGCAATTTTATACCGCTACCAGCAGATGACATCACCGGCGATGCCGAGCTGGGTGTATTGTTTACTCAATCCGGCAATACGCTTTCGCAACTTGATCTGGCCGATCCAATGCAACCTGATCTCATTGCAACACAAACAACCAATTTTTCAATTTTCTCAGGAGTTTCAGCTGCCAACGGAATTCTGGTGGTATCGGCTGGCTCGAGTAACTCTAATACCCAGGTATATAGCTACGATTCCAACTCTCTAACACTACAAATCTCTGGTATCCCGTTGATAGATAGCAGAACTGGCAATCCCGATGTTCATGTCGCATCAACCGATAATGGTGCACTTGCCTTCTATTCTCAGGATCTGGGCGCAGTGTCCAATTGGGGTATTCAAATAATCGAGTTTGACACCAATGCCAACATCCTCGCGCAACCAGATGTTGTAGTCCTCACACCCGGACAGTTCACCGGCAGTTTTGGATCGCCTGTGGGGCCTGCAAACTTCCCTCTCGAGAGTGAGTTCCTTGTAGACAGACTGTATATCGCGCACTTCGCTGCGAATGGTATCCAGGTGATTGATCGCTCGGCCGACGACTCGCTTTCGTTAATTCCACTTGGGTACAAGCCCACTAATATCGCCACAGATGGCAATCAACTCTTTGTAGTGGCACTTGAACGCAGCTTTGTAGATATCATTAGTCCAGTCACTGAAACGGTAATAGAGACACTCATCCTACCTCTACAGCAACCGACGGGAATCGCTGCTTCAGCCACACATATTGCTGTGGCAGACAGAACTTCGGGGCTGATCATTATGCAGCGCTAGGAGGTTAAGGCCAGGTGTAGCAGTGGGCCTAACAGGATATCCCTGCCGGGGGCCTTCATATTTGAAGACCAGGAGGACCGGTAAAATTCCGACCCCGAACCGCTGCGCTGCCTCTATAACCGCATCTGGGACGCTGTACTCACTTTTTCTGAATCTTACTTAGTAAGCAGGCTAATTCCAGTAAAAATTCCGTGCAGCGCTTTTTATACCGCTCTTTATGCTTCTGAACACGAAATCTTATGCATCACCAGGGTTTACGCTCCACACATACTTGGCGAATAAATATCTGAATTGCTCACCGACTAATTTTTCAAGTTGCGTCAAAGTCCAGCACAACATCGCCATCAAGTGGCCGTGTTTGACACGCCAGTGTAAACCCGGCCTCGACTTCCCAGTCCGCCAGTGAAAAATTCATATCCATTGCCGTGCGACCTTCAATCACTTTACAACGGCATGTTGCACACATACCACCGGCACAGGAGAACGGCAGATCCATCCCGGCTTTTTGTGCGGCGCCGAGTACTGTTTCTTTTTCAGCGTTTACCGCAATTTCGCGTTCTGCCCCGTCAATGATTATTTTTACTATGGATTGGTCGCCCACTGTGCTGTCAACGGCTGGCTTTACCGGTACGGGTGGGCGGAAATCACCTGTGTTAAAGAGCTCAAAGTGTATTTTTGATTCTTCAACCCCCTGCTCTTTCAACCAGCTTTTTGCAGCTTCAGTCATTTCATACGGACCGCACAGATAGATACCATCGAACGAACCGATATCTATCATTTTCAATTGACTAAGCTCGCGAAGTTTGTCGGTATCAATACGACCGTTTAGTACCTGCGCGTCTTGTCTTTCACCACTGAGCACATGCGTCACCATAAATCGCTGCATGTAAGTATCTTTCAGTGCGTTGATGTCATCTCGAAACATAATAGTTGCGGCGTTGCGATTTCCATACAGCAGTGCGATCTCGGATTTCGGCTCTGCATGCAGAACAGACTTGGCAATCGATAAACACGGGGTGATGCCGGACCCCGCAGCAATTAGCAGATAACGGTGCTTGCCACACAGAGGGGCTTTAAAGTTGCCCTGTGGCGTCATGACTTGCAGCGTGTCTCCGACACTCAGGGATTGAGCCGGCTGTGAAAACAATCCACCATCAACTCGCTTAATACCTACTTCAAGGTTGTCTTCAATGCTGGAACAGATGGAATAGGAACGACGAATATTTTCACCGTTGATATCAGTACTCAGCGTTAAATATTGCCCGGGAATAAACTCATAACTGGATGCCAGCTCATCTGGCACAGCAAAACTTATTGCCACTGAATCATCTGTCAGTTGCCTCACGGCGTTTATTTCAAGCTCATGAAATTCAGGGGTGGCCATTCAGTATTTTACCAATTGTATGCAAGGGTTTTAGTGGCACTTAAAGTGATCGAACGGTTCCTGACAGCGGTTGCATCGGTGCTGTGATTTACACGGAGTAGAACCAAACTCTGATATTTTCTGCGTATTGTCGCTTTCACAATACGGGCATTTAACCGCTTGCGTGGCGAATAACAGTGACTTGCTTGTGCCGGGTGCAGTCGGCGGCGCAATACCATTATCAATCAGCTTTCGTCTGCCAGACTCAGTGATCCACTCGGTAGTCCACGGTGGCGACATGACTCGCTCTACCCGGGCGTTAAAGCCGGCTTGCTGCAGCGCATCGGCAATGGAATTTTCAATCACTGCTACTGCGGGGCAACCGGAATAGGTGGGTGACACCTGCGCTACAACAACACCCTGCTCCAGCCGCACTTCACGCAGAATGCCAAGATCATGCACGGTAAGAAACGGCAGTTCAGGGTCGGCGACTGCAGCGGCTACTGCCGTTGCCTGCGACAATAAATCTTCAGCCTGATTTTCTGCACCCGGCTTCACCACTGCGCCCCCGGATAAGTGCGCTGCATATATTGTAACTCTGCCAGCAAATGACCAAATTCTTCAGTGTGTTTGCCTTGCCGACCTCCCAACAACGGGTAAGTCACTTCAGGAATATCAACCAGTGCCTGAGTAAAAACTTCACTGACCATATTATTCCACGCAGGCTGCAAGACATCAGTCGATGGCAGTAGTCCGGCATCTACACAGGCAGCTCGGGCATCACTGATCCAGAAAAGCTCACTGGTATAGGGGTGCAGTGATTCTATTGCAGCCTTCAGGCGTTCAGCACTTTCAGCAGTACCATCACCCATGCGTACCAGCCATTCACCAGCGTGGCGAATATGATAGGTAATTTCCTTGACGGCCTTGCCTGCGATTCCCTGCAGTGTTTCGTCACCTCCGGCCATTACCCGTTGCCAAAAGGGTTTCATAAACGCCGCAAAATAAAATTGCCTGAGCATGGTGTGTGCAAAATCCTCATTGCCTCGCTCGACCAACAAACAATTGGTGTATTCCGTATCGGATCTAAGAAAAGCCAAATCATCTTCTGATCGGCCCGCCCCTTCCAATTTAGCAGCATAGGAATAGAGGCTGCGCGACTGACCGATCAGATCAAGCGCCATGTTAGGCATTGACAGATCTTCTTCAAGCATGGGGGCATGGCCACACCACTGTGACAAGCGATGACCGAGTATCAAATGATCATCTGCAATTTCCACCACTGAACGCATCAGATGATCGTTGAGGGACTGTGCCTTTTGCGCGATTGCAAGCATTACATGTGCCCTACTTCATCGGGGATATCGTAAAAGCTTGGGTGGCGATAAATCTTATCGGCTGCCGGATCAAAATTTTCCTCCGCACGATCAGGGTCCGAAGCCAGGATTTGTTCAGCCCGAACTACCCAGATCGAATTGCCCTCTTCACGACGGGTATAAACATCGCGGGCAGCTTGCAGTGCTAGCTCTCCATCGGATGCATGCAAGCTGCCAACATGTTTATGGTTCAATCCATTGCGGGGTCGAATAAAAACCTCCCACAATGGCATCAGGTTTTCGCTGCCCATCTTATGCCACCGATTTTTGTTTGTGTTGTTTTTCTGCATAGGCCAATGCGGCCTCACGCACCCATGCTCCGTCATCCCATGCCTTGCGACGGGCCTTGATCCGATCTTTGTTCATCATGCCGTGGCCTTTGACAACCTGCCAGAATTCATCCCAGTCAATATCACCAAAATCGTAACCACCCTCGCCTTTGTTTTTGCTTTCATTCCAGACTATTTTGTCATCAGGCATTGTTAATCCAATTAGCTCCGCCTGTGGCACAGTAGCGTCAACAAATTTTTGCCGCAGTTCATCATTGGTGTAGCGCTTTATTTTCCACGCCATCGATTGATCCGAATGCTGACTATCGGTATCTGGCGGTCCAAACATCATTAGCGAAGGCCACCACCAGCGATTCAATGCATCTTGCGCCATGTGTTGTTGTTCATCGGTGCCCTGCATTAAAGACTGCATGAGTTCATAGCCTTGCCGTTGGTGAAAACTTTCTTCTTTGCAAACGCGGATCATTGCTCTGGCATAGGGTCCGTAGGAACAACGACACAATGGCACCTGGTTCATAATCGCCGCACCATCTACCAACCAGCCTATCGCGCCGATATCAGCCCAGGTGGGCGTGGGATAATTGAAGATCGAGGAATACTTCGCCTTACCGGAAAGCAACTCCTCGGTCAGTTGCTCGCGGGACACACCCAGCGTTTCCGCCGCCGAATAAAGGTACAGTCCGTGACCACCTTCATCCTGCACTTTGGCAAGTAATGCCACTTTGCGACGCAGCGTCGGGGCTCTGGTGATCCAGTTGCCTTCGGGCAGCATGCCGACAATCTCGGAGTGTGCGTGCTGACTCATCATACGAATCAGCGTTTTGCGATAGGCCTGCGGCATCGGGTCATTGGGTTCAATTTTATCTTCCGCATCAATTCTGGCTTGAAACGCAGCCAGAAATTCCGGGCTTTCTTCTGTGTCGGTTTCTGCACCGATCAAACCTTGTGAGTACATCTTCGCTCCTGTTCACTCTGCCACAGATACATCTGACACTTTTTATGTTACAGTTTTTGTTCCGTAACGCAAATTTTGTAACATATTTTTCTGATTACTGGCCCAAATTGCTAAATTCCCGGTCAGCAACAGTCAAATTACGCCGGAGACCCAAAATTGGACGCTGTCACCTATACGCATGAAGACGGTATTGCGATGGTTACGATAGACCATCCACCGGTGAACGCCATGTCACTGGTGGTTCGCGAAGGCTTGTTAGATGCAGTCAAAAATGCGGTTGCCGATGGATTGACCAGAGGGCTGATTCTTTGCAAAGGCAGAACCTTCGTCGCCGGGGGCGATATTTCAGAATTCAGTAAACCACCGCAAGAACCCCACCTGCCAGACGTCTATCAGGCCCTTGAAGACAGTCCCGTCATCTGGCTGGCTGCCATGCACGGCACCGTGCTGGGTGGCGGATTCGAGCTGGCCATGGCCTGCGACTATCGTATTGCCGCATCGGGCACTCGATTCGGTTTGCCTGAAGTAAATCTGGGCCTGGTGCCGGGGTCTGCTGGCACACAACGCCTGCCGCGCCTGGTGGGAGCTGAACTCGCCGCCGATCTGTGTTGTAGCGGCAGAATGATCAGCGCTGTTGATTTACATCGGCATGGCGGGCTTGATCAGATTATAGACACCGAACTCAAACCCGCTGCGCTGGAGTTCCTGCGAGCCGCTGAAGCCCCGGCACTTGCTGTAAGCCAGCGCCCTGTCCCGCCGGTGACTGCTGATTTTTTTGAACAACATAAACTGAAAACCATCAAAGCGGCTCGCGGTGCCGAGGCCCCGTTGCACAATCTGGAGGCAGTAAAGTGGGCGACAGATACTGATTTCAGTATTGGCCAGCCCAGAGAACGTGAACTGCATTTAAAGCTTCGCAACAGTGATCAATCCATCGCACTAAGACATGCATTTTTTGCAGAGCGCGCGGTATCAAAGCCTGATGCCATTAAAGACGCAATTGCGCGCGATATTAATCGTATTGCCATTGTGGGTGGCGGATTGATGGGTTCAGGCATTACCGCTGCCTGCCTTAACGCAAAGCTGAACGTGGTTATGATCGAAGCCAGTGAAGAAGCTGCAGAAAACGGCCGCAATAACGTGACTAAACTGCTTGACGGCGCCTTGCAGCGCGGCCTGATCGATGAAACTGCTTATCAGCAGCGGCTAAACAATTTCACCTGCACCACACAGTACAGTGAAACTGCAGCATGCGATATTGCGATCGAAGCGGTATTTGAGGATCTAGCGGTAAAACAAACCGTATTCAAAAGCCTTGCAGAACACATGAGCCAGGATGCCATCATTGCCACTAACACGTCATACATTAATCCCTGTGATATCGCAGAGGGTATTGACAACCCTGGCCGTATCGTCGGCTTACATTTTTTCTCGCCAGCGCACATCATGAAGCTGCTTGAAATAGTACAAACTCCCGAAACCACTGGCGATGTGCTTGCCACTGCTTTTGCATTAGCTAAAAAACTGCGCAAGGTGGGTGCATTATCCGGTATCTGTGATGGATTTATTGGCAACCGAATGCTGGCAGCCTATCGCAGACAGGCAGACTACTTGTTAGCTGATGGCGCTACCCCGGGACAAATCGACAACGCCATGCGCGCCTATGGATTACCCATGGGTCCGTATGAACTGCAGGATCTCACCGGTTTGCAAATTGGCTATGCGAATCGCAAACGACTCGCCCCCACCCGCAACCCGAACGAACGCTATATTACGATCGCTGATCAACTATGTGAAATGGAACGCTTCGGACAACGCAGCGGCAGGGGATGGTATTTATACGAAGCCGGTAGCCGCAAACCCGTTGATGATCCACAAGTGCTGGAAATGGTAGAAGCGTACTCCGCCGAACAAAATATAAAGCGCCGGGCTTTTACCGACACAGAAATTCAGCAGTCACTGATTGCCATCCTGGCTAATGAAGGAGAGAAAATTCTGCAGGAAGGTATCGCCGAAAGATCACTCGATATTGATATGGTTAAAATTCACGGCTATGGTTTCCCGCGATGGCGGGGAGGCCCTATGCATACCGCCGCCCAGAGTGGAGATGAAACTATCAAACAAGTGCTCAGAACAGTAGTCTCTCAAAGCCCGCAAAGCTGGGTGCTGGCTGCCAAATATCAATAACACAGGATCTTCAGTGACAAACACAAATCAATTACAGGTCATTACTCCGGAGGAGGGGATCGTCAGTAGTTACGCTGCCGGTGCCTGGGTAGCACCGGATGACAGCGCCCGCGCCATCCACTCCAGTATCAATGGAGAGCAAATTGCCGTTGCCGGTAACGCCACATTAAATACCCAGGCTATGCTTGACTACGCACGCACTGTCGGCGGCCCTGCCCTCAGAGAGTTAACTTTTCATGATCGCGCCAGGCTGCTGAAACAACTGGCACAACACCTGGATGCACATAAGGATTTTTTAACGGAACTGGCATTCAACAGTGGTGCAACCCGGGCCGATTCTAAAATTGATATCGATGGCGGTATTGGAACTGTTTTCGTTTTTGCCTCCAAAGCAAGACGCGAACTACCGGACGACACCCTATGTACCGATGGCGATGTTGAACAGCTTTCAAGAAGCGGTACATTCCTGGGGCAGCATATCTACACCAGTAAGCCCGGTGTGGCTGTGCATATCAATGCGTTTAACTTCCCGGTCTGGGGAATGCTTGAAAAGCTCGCGCCAGCGTTACTGGCAGGCATGCCTGCGATCATCAAACCGGCTACGTCAACGTCATATATTACGGAAGCCTGTTTTAGGTTGATGATTGACAGCAATATTTTTCCACCGGGAAGCTTTCAGCTCATCGCCGGGGGCACCGGTGCGTTACTGGATCAACTTGATTTTTACGACAGTGTGAGTTTTACCGGATCTGCACAGACAGCAGGACAGTTGCGCGCAAACCCGCACCTGCTGCAGAACGCGATCCCGTTTAATGCAGAACAAGACAGCCTGAACGCATCCGTGCTGGGTCCAGATGTCACCACAGACTCTGCGGAGTTCGAATTGTTCGTCACGGAAGTTGTTACCGAGATGACCGCCAAGGCAGGGCAAAAGTGCACGGCGATTCGTAGAATTATAGCGCCGGCAGACATGACAGGGCATTTAACTGATGCCGTGTCAGCAGCGCTTGATGAAATTAAAATCGGTCACCCGGCCAGTAAAGACACCAGTATGGGCGCGCTGGTTTCGGTGTCACAACGTTTAAGCGTGCTACAGGCAGTTGGTGATATTGCCACTCAGGCAGAACTAGTCTACGGCGCACCAGAACTAAACCTGAGTGACGCTGATGCAGTTAAAGGTGCGTTTATCTCTCCTATGCTATTCCACTGCGCAGAGCCCGACAGCGCATCGATGGTGCACAGCACCGAAGCCTTCGGACCGGTGGCGACCATCATGCCATATTCCGATATTGCCCATGCCTGTGAGTTACTTAATCGTGGAGGCGGCAGTCTGGTCGCATCGGTTATCACTACCGATGGTCAGGTAGCACGCGAGATGGCGGTGCATTCTGCATCATCACACGGGCGTCTTTATTTTAATAATAAAGACTCGATGAAAGAATCCACCGGCCACGGTTCACCGCTGCCACATATGGTGCATGGTGGACCAGGCCGCGCGGGCGGCAGCGAAGAACTGGGCGGTGTGCGCGGTGTTAAACACTATATGCAACGCACAGCCATTCAGGGCAGCCCGGACATACTACGCAGTGTTACTAATGAATTTGTCCCCGGCGCCAGCGAATACATCAGTGACATCCATCCATTTCGCAAAACCTTTAGTGAACTAACCATCGGTGAAACCTTGCACACGGCTTCACGTAAAATCAGCCTGGAAGATATCGAAAAATTTGCACATTTTACCGGTGATACCTTTTATGCACACATGGATGAACAAGCCGCCAAAGCGAATCCGTTCTTCCCGGGCAGAGTTGCCCACGGCTATTTGTTATTATCTTTTGCAGCCGGACTGTTTGTTGATCCGGATCCGGGTCCGGTACTGGCTAACACGGGATTACTAGCGTTAAGTTTTCAAAAGCCGGTTGCCGCTGGTGACAGCATCAAAGTGGCGTTATCGGTTAAACGAAAAACCAAACGCAACGAGGACTACGGCGAAGTACGCTGGTCAGTCAGGATACTCAACCAGGATGACGAACAAGTCGCGAGCTATGAACTCCTGACCTTGAACTCACTCCAGTAATCACCGTGTCACACTAATGCCAACGGGCGATTCCTACAACAACACACTGAATCAACTGCGCACCGACACGCCTTTAAAAGCATGGTCGATAATTATTACCTTCTTTGGTGATTCTATTGCGCCACGCGGTGGTGCTGTGTCTGCTCCAACTATTCAAAAGGTGATGTCTACGCTGGGGATTGGCGCTGGTACCGTGCGCACAGCGTTATCGAGACTTGCAAAAGATGGCTGGATCACACGACAAAAAAGCGGACGCAACAGCTTTTATCGCCTGTCAGTTACCGGCCAGGTGCCCTTCTCTGCGGCGGAGGCTGTTATTTATACAGGCGATCACCCAAAGAAAACCGTTCAAACAAAAGACTGGCACTTAGTGACTCTGCCACCACAAACAACCGCCGCCGAATCGGTGCTTCAGCCGGACAGCGTTAACCCTATACCTCCAGGCTTGAAACTCAACCGGGATTCGTTTCTGTATTCAAAACTCAGTGGCCGGCAAATTGAACACCTGCAGTCACAACAGGCGTTAGTCAGCACAATTGATACAAAAACCATCCCCGACTGGGTGACTCTGCAGATTGCACCCGACGCGCTTGCTGAAAAATACCGCTTACTCCACAAGCAAGCAAAACGATTCGCAAAACACCCACCCACGGATCCGTTAACCGCACTGGCGGCACGAACATTATTAATTCATGAATGGCGTCGCTTATTGCTACGCAGTAACCAGAACTTCAGCGATCTATTGCCCGCGAACTGGCCACACAACGATTGCAGACAATCTATCGCAACGTTATATCATTTACTCTCTCCGCCAGGAGAACATTGGCTGGCTACCGAGGCAACCGGTCCGGATGGCAAACTCCCCCTGGCAAAACCTAAAATTGAACTACGTTTCCGTTAACCACTAAAAACCTGGACGGCGTTAAACAATGACATCACAAACTGCACAAGAGATTGCTGATCGAAGCAGCGAAGCCATGTGGAAAAATGACGACGCCAGTCGCTCACTGGGGCTTAAACTCGAAGAAGTGAAGCCAGGCATCGCAACCGTGTCACTGAAGGTTGAGAAACGACACACCAATGGCCATGATATCTGCCATGGTGGTTATATATTCACTCTGGCAGACACTGCGTTTGCATTTGCCTGTAACAGCTACAATCAGGTAGCGGTGGCACACCAGAACTCCATTACATTCGTGGCTCCCGGCAAACTCGGTGATACACTCACCGCCACCGCGACCGAAGTACATCGGGCGACCCGCTCTGGTGTGTACGATGCCATTGTAGTGAATCAGGATAACCAGACAATAGCGATCTTTCGTGGTAATTCCCGAACACTAAATCGCACTTTGTTCAACAATACCCAAGAGCTTTAACTCAATTAGTTTTGGAATACACCAAATGAAACACGCGTTTATCTGTGAAGGTTTGCGAACCCCTATCGGGCGTTTTGGCGGAGCGCTGGCTTCTGTTCGGCCAGACTCTATGCTGGGTGATATCATGCACTCAGTGCTGAATGACGCCGAAGACTTAAACCCGGAGGCCATCGATGATGTTTATATCGGCTGCGCCAATCAGGCCGGTGAAGACAATCGCAATGTAGGGCGTATGGCCGTGCTGTTGGCAGGGCTGCCGGTGAGCGTACCTGCAGTCACAATCAACCGCTTGTGCGGGTCCGGACTCGACGCTGTTGGCACAGCAGCAAGAACCATCGCCGCCGGTGAAGCAGAAGTCATTATCGCCGGTGGTGTTGAGAGCATGAGTCGCGCACCCATGGTGATGCCTAAAGCAGAAACCGCATACTCAAGACGCGCAGAAATCTACGACACAACCATTGGCTGGCGCTTTGTCAATAAAGCACTTAAAAACGCTTACGGAGTTGACTCAATGCCGGAAACCGCAGAGAACGTTGCGGAAGATTTTAACATAAGCCGTAGTGACCAGGATCAATTCGCGCTGCGTTCACAACTTCGTGCAGCCAGCGCCATAGAACGCGGAAGACTGGCTCTTGAGATTGATCCGGTAAAGGTTGTCAGCGGTAAAAAGGATCCGATCGTCGTGACGACCGATGAACACCCAAGGGCGACCACCCTTGAAAAGCTTAACGCACTCGGCACACCATTTCGCGAGAACGGATGCATCACCGCAGGCAATGCCTCGGGCGTCAATGATGGAGCCGCCGCCGTGATCATTGCATCTGAAGAAGCCGTTAAAAAATACAATCTGAAGGCGCGCGCCAGAATCAGCGGCATGGCAACCGCCGGTGTTGAACCAAGAATCATGGGAATTGGTCCGGCACCCGCCACTGAAAAATTACTTGCCCGGCAAAATCTCACCGTTGACGACATCGACATCATTGAACTCAACGAAGCTTTTGCTGCACAGGCACTGGCTGTCACGCGCCGCCTGGGGCTTGCCGATGATTCAGAAAAGGTGAATCCCAACGGTGGTGCTATTGCACTCGGCCATCCACTGGGTATGTCCGGAACACGACTCGCTTTAACCGCAGCTATCGAACTGCATCAACAGAATAAACAACGTGCCCTTTGCACCATGTGTATAGGTGTGGGTCAGGGTATCGCACTGACTCTTGAAAAAATTTAACCACTCGGCAGAACGAAACCATGGCAGCTAAAGACTATCCGGAATTTGAAGATCCACGTGCACGTCCGCGATATGTCGGACTACCCACTTTTCTTCGGGCCCCGTATGAAGAGAACTTTGAGAACACCGACGTCGGTATGATTGGTGTACCGTTTGATGGCGGTGTCACCAATCGACCGGGCTCACGGCATGGCCCGCGTGAGGTGCGCAATCAATCCACACTGATCAGAATGAAAAATCAGTCAACCGGTATTGCCCCACATGACTTATGTCGCGTCAGTGATATTGGTGATGCCTGGGTACCGTCACCGTTTGAACTGGTGGGTAGCCACCTGGCCATACAGAACACATTTGAAAAAGTAAAAGCCGCTGGCATTATTCCCATAGGGGTTGGCGGAGATCACTCGGTATCACTTCCAATACTTCGGGCACTGGCCAGTGAACAACCCGTTGGCATGGTTCATATAGATGCACATTGCGATACCGGTGATGACTACATGGGTTCTAAATTTCATCACGGCGCACCGTTCAGTCGCGCTGTAGAAGAAGGACTGCTTGACCCAAAGCGCACCGTACAGATTGGTATCCGAGGATCAGTGAATGATCTTGATCTTTGGAAGTTCAGCCACGACAGCGGCATGCGCGTGATTTATATGCACGATTTCTACACCATGGGAATCGAAAAAGTCATCACAGAGATGCGTCAGGTAGTGGGTAATGGCCCAGTCTATATCAGTTTCGATATCGACAGCCTCGACCCGGCCTTTGCACCAGGAACAGGCACCCCTGAAATTGGTGGCCTCACCACACTTGAAGCACAGTTATTAATTCGCGCTTGTAGTGGCTTGAATATCATGGGTGCTGATATGGTTGAGGTAGCACCGTCTTTTGATCCATCGGGCAACACGGCCCTTGCCGGTGCGGGAATTCTGTTTGAGTTACTTTGCGTTGTTTGTGAAAGTGTTGCTGCGAGGGCAGCAAAATAGGAGTATTCACCTCGGCTAGCGATGCGCTGTCGCGCAAGTAACAAAACGTCCCTGCCGGGGGCCTTTATGTTTAAAAAGACTATATACCTTGAATAATCGTACCCTGTTATTACAAGCACAAAGGCAGCGCCATGCACGCCGTCACTACGCAGACTTCTACCACGCAGACTCGCGGCGGTCGTTAACGTCTTCTATTTTACAACCTCACTACGGGAGATCCTGTGAGCCAATCATCTGAGTCATCAAAAAACAAGTGGGGAATTAATAACGACTACGCACCACTTAAAGAAGTACTGTTGGGTGTGCCCGAATACTATCAGTGGGTTGATGCCGGGCCGCTTATTGCCAGAACCCTGAACAACGCGCACATGACTGGCGTTAAATTCGATTTGCAAACCGCTATGGCTCAACACGCTGAAATGGTATCGATCTATGAGTCCAACGGGGTTAAGTGCCACTATCTACAATCTGACCCGGTATTACATCGCAATTTCTTTGCACGCGATAGCTCGGCAATGACTCCGTGGGGCGCGCTAATATGCCATATGCAATTGAAGGTCAGGCGTGCAGACTATGTCACTGCGATCGACTTTTATCAAAGCAATAACATTCCTATATGGAAATTCGCCACCGCAGGCCATTTTGAGGGTGGAGACTTTGTGATTGTTGAACCGGGCAAAGTACTCCTTGGTTATTGTGGCGAACGTTCAGAGCAAGCCGGCTCCGAACAAGTTGCAGACTTTGTACGGGCTGAAGGCTGGGAAGCCGTCACCGCCCCCATAAGCCGTGAATTCGTCCATATGGATGGACTGGTGGTACCACTTGATGAAAAGCTTCTGGTGGCCTGTATCGATGCACTGGAGCCCTGGGTGGTTAAGCAGCTCAAAGACTGGGGGTTTGAATTTGTAGATGTCCCATATCTGGAAGCAAAAAACCTGGGCGTTAATCTTGTCGCCCTGGGGAATGGCAAGGTACTCTCAATGAAAGGTGCCACAGATTTAAACCATAAACTGCGCGCAATTGGTTATGAAGTCTATGAACCCGACATGTCCATGTTCACACTGGGCGGTGGTGGCGTTCATTGCTTATGTCAGGCACTTTGCAGAGATCCAGTATAACTGCTGCCTTAACACGCGCGATACCGTGCAGGATCGTTTGCAGCGTCTTCCTGTTTGACAGAAACCTTTCCGCGCATAAATCAGCAAGTTCGCGAAGACACTTTGCATACTAGCCAGGATTACTCATAAGGCGACAAGTAAATATTAGCGAAATGCTATTAATACAGATCCAAGCCACTTTTGGAGCGCCTTTTCAAAATAGCCGCGTGTCTATTCAGCGCCAGAAGAAAATCTGGCGTCACATCTCGGCCCATCCTCCTCGGCACGTGGCGGGCCACGTTTCTCAGACGATTGGCCAACCCGTTTAGCCAGATTTCCTCCGGACGCCCCAGGCTAACTGAAATTAGGCTCATGAATAATCCAGGCTAGTGGGCTGTGCGGAAAGTTCGGGAACAATCTTTTCACAGCCACAGTCGTCGGCCAAGGCCAAAAAAAGCAGGCGTAGCAGAGCCTTTGTCGAACCCAGGCTTTATCAATGATGGCAACTCAGTTATGGCGGCTATGGCGAAGACAGAGTGTTACCGAACTTTCAAAACATCCCACTAGACATGCGAATATCGTCGTTATTGTCTATACTAACCTCAGTGTCGGGTTTTTAGCTCGTGTCGTCTGATGTCAATAATCAGGCTTTGCCATCTCTGCACTATCAAAACGATTGGTTTACGGATCGTGAATTTTTGCATGTAGTGCGGGAAACCAACAGCACCCCTTAAAGATTGCTACACTTAGCAGGTACTGTTTTTAAAAGCTGGTATCAGTATTTTCTGAAAACCAAACACAACAACCTGTCAGTATGTGTCGCTCATTACTACTCAGGGCTTGAACAACAGACCACATTAACCAAGAAGGCAAGTTCCATGACCAGCCCTAATACACTATTTATCTTGTCGAAACTCAGTTTAAAACTGATCGATAAGAAAGGGATTTGCGAATCCAGCATGTGGCTTCTGACCGAAGACGAAGAATCCATGAAGTACCTGTCTTTACATAAATCCAAGTCAGACAGAGCCTATAAAGGCGGTGAAATACTGAGCATCAGAGAAGCCACCGATGAAGAAGTAATTGAACACCACGAAAAACTGGAAAAAGAAAATCCGGAAAAAGCGAAAAACCGCAAAATCATTACGTTTCAAATTGATCGCGACTGGCATGCCCTTTGGCCTAAAGAAGCGCGAAAAAACCCGATGGCTTACAAAGGAACTGGCCATATTGCAAAAGAACCACAAGCGTAGTTTTTTCGCATTTCCAGGAAAGTACTATCTCGAAACATCACTGACAATGTATCAATAACATTACACTTTAATTCAAAAGCAATGTAGACTCGGCAGTCAAATCATTCTTACCCGGAATAGATTACCGCTCGTTACTAGCGTCAAAGATTAAAATCTCAACGCAATCCACGCGAAGTTCAAAATACCCGTAGCAGTACGGTAGCTAGCTCTAACAGCCGCACCCAGTAACACTTTCAGCGTTAAAAAAACACTTAAGCTTTGTAAATAACATCATTCCCTTTTAAATCATTCAAATAACTTACTGTTTTTCTGCTATGGTCCGCTTGGGTAGGTAAAGAACCCAATTAAGAATCAGCAACAATCAGGATTTAAAGAAATATGAGCAAAGGTACTGTAAAGTGGTTTAACGCGGACAAAGGGTTTGGTTTTATTACCCCTGAAGACGGCGGCAAAGATTTGTTTGTGCACCACTCTGAGATACAGGCAGGCGGAGGATTCGCAACTCTGAACGACGGTCAGGCTGTAGAATTTGAAGTTGGCGAAGGCCAGAAAGGTCCATGCGCAACAAACGTTGTCGCAGTCTAAGGTTTAAATACCTGACCGGGCAGCAGTAAGCTGCCCGATCAAACTAGTACCCTCCTTCCAAAGCTGTACCCCGGCGCTTTCATCTAAAACCGCCTCATTAAAACTCTCGAACTCCCCCCGAACATAGCATTAAGCGAGTATGACAGTGAGCCGCTAACGCCGGTTTAGAACCTTCTACTCGTCACCCACCAAAGATCCGGCAGGTGCAACACGCTGAATCATGCCACCATCCCCCACAAACAATACGCGTCAGATATCTGGCTGAATTTGGCAAATATCGACCAGAGCGAAGCTTCTCCCAAAGGTAGCTCACCGTAGCCACCCTAAAAATCGCCAGACCAACTGTATTCCAACCCAACTCTTGCCCTATTTCGGGCAAAATAGTAGCCGAAGGTGAAATACCACGCTACCGTGCGCCCCAATGATCGATCGAAACCATAACGACCTGATTGAACACCTCTGTAGAAACAGAGCCATGGATCCGCAGGAAGCCAGGCAATTAATAAATGAGGTGATGACTTATTTTCAGGAGTCACCCGATGAATTTATTCGCCGTCGGCATCGAGAGTTGCAACTACAGGGTCAAAGTAACCCTGCCATATTCGCAACTCTTAAAACCGAGCTGCAACAGAGATTATTTCCAGCGTCCAGTTACTCAGAGCGTCAGATTCGACGGATTGTATACGGCTAACCTTTAACAACTGGAAGTGATGATATGTGTGGAATAATCGCCTATACCGGCCAACAAAACGCAGCACCAATTTTGATCGATGGACTGCGACGCCTGGAATACCGCGGCTATGACTCTGCCGGTATCACCGTGGTCGCTAGAAAAAAGCTACAAACATGGAGAGCTGCCGGCAAAATCTCTATGCTGGAGTCACAGCTACCGGCAAAGGTATCTGGCAAAAGCGGTATTGGTCATACACGATGGGCGACTCACGGGGCACCGACCGATGCTAACGCCCACCCTCACCTGGACCCGACAAGCAGCATTGCCATCGCACACAACGGCATTATTGAAAATGCAGAATCTTTACGAGCAAGCCTGCTGGATGATGGCGCTGTATTTCAATCAGAAACAGACACAGAAGTATTAGCGCACCTGATTGCAAAGCTACAACGCGAAAATCAGTTAAGCCTGATCGATGCACTGCGACTGGCACTGGGAAGCGTGACAGGTACCTACGGTATAGCTGCAGCAAATACTCTTGAACCACATTCGATTGTACTCGCACGCAGCGGCAGCCCGGTGATCATTGGCATTGGCGACGGAGAGATGCTTGCTGCATCTGATATGTCCGCATTGTCCCGCCACACGCGCGAAGTTGTTCACCTTGATGACGGAGAAATGGCGATTCTGGAACCCGGTGGCTTTCAGGTCACCACCATGGACGCAACTCCTGCTGACAAGCAATCAATCACACTGGCTGGCAATACCGAAGAATATGACAAGGCAGGCCATGAGCACTATCTGTATCGAGAAATCATCGATCAGCCGGAAACAATACGTCGCACATTGAGCGGACGCCTGGACAGCAGATTTAGTACTGCACACCTCGGCGGTTTAAACCTTGAAGCGCGCGACTTACTAAGAACGAAACGCATTAAAATACTGGGCTGTGGTTCCGCACTGTACGCAGGCATGGCCGGCGCACAAATGATCGAATCACTGGCACGTATCCCATGTGATGCAGAGCCGGCAGCAGAGTTCCGATACCGGAACCCGGTAATCGAAGCGGAGACACTTTATATCGTCGTCAGCCAGTCGGGTGAAACATTTGATACTCTGGCAGCGGCTCGCGAGATTCAACGCAAAGGTGGCTTTGTACTGGGCATTGTTAACTCTGTTGGCAGTACAATCGCCAGAGAAGTGGATGGCGGAATCTATATGCATGCCGGGCCGGAAGTTTCTGTAGCGTCAACAAAAGCCTATACATCAATGCTATGCGTGTTTTCTTTGTTGGCACTGTTGTTTGGACGAAGCCGTGATGTGTCGCCACAAAAAGGTGCACATCTAATTAATGCACTCACTGAACTGCCTGAGAAAATTGAAGCGCTACTTAACCTGGAAACCCACATCAAAGAGATTGCCGTTCGCTACTGCAACAGCCGGAGCGCATTTTTTATCGGCCGTACCACCGCTTATCCGGTGGCACTGGAGGGCGCTCAAAAATTAAAGGAGATTTCCTACATTCACGCCGAGGCTTACCCGGCCTCTGAACTGAAGCACGGCCCCCTGGCGCTTGTCGGAAAAGACACCCCCTGCTTTATTATACTCCCTGAATCTGAATTACTACCCAAGTCGCTGGGGTCACTGGAGGAAATCAAGGCCCGTCGTGCGCCGGTTATCGCGATCACGGATTCACCCAATAAACGAATTGATCAATTGGCAAACCACGTGATTCGAACACCCTCCTCAGACCCTCTGATCCAGGGGATAACTCTGGGCATACCACTACAACTAATTGCTTACCACAGTGCTCTGGCGCTTGACAGAGATGTCGATCAACCACGAAATTTGGCAAAAAG
>CAZNOB010000071.1:0-2148 GCA_964574535.1 uncultured Granulosicoccaceae bacterium
GGTAAACGGACACTCGAATTTTAATCCGATACAAGTCAGCTGCAAATCCTGCTGATGATCCTTTTCCGGATCAAATAAACGATCACCCACTACCGGGAAACCCGCAGACGACAAATGCGACCGTATCTGATGCTTGCGGCCGGTTATTATCCGAACCGTCAGCCTGGTAGTTGCATGTTGCGTTTCACCGGCACTGTTCTCTTCAGGGCCAACTACTTGTGCTGCAATGATTTCTGTATGGGCCGGTTTGTCGTTAACCGGCAACTCAATGACCTGCGGTAGTATTTCACGGTATTCACCATGTACAGTCGCACTATAGGTTTTTTCTACCTTACGACTGGCGAATAATTCCGTCAGGGCCACCACTGCATTCCTGGTGTGTGCAATCACTATCAGTCCACTCGCCGCCCGATCAAGTCTGTGCACCAGCAGCGACTTCTTGCCGCTGAGTTTTTCGGCCTGGAAGGTAACGGTGGTGTGATCCCCCCATCGACTGCCCTGACTTAACATGCCCGATGGTTTATCCCAGACACTATAGTTAACTTCATCGGAAACCAGCACCGGCAACATTGGCTCGGCGGCCAATACTGAAGGGTTATAGTTTACCAGCACAAGATCACCAGCATCTATTGGTTGTTCAAAGTCTCGCAGGCGCACCGGATTGCGGTAGTGTTTTTTATCTGCGTTTGAGCCCACTTTCTTTTGTAACCACACAGCACCTCTGGTCGCCGCATCTGTCAGCTCTGCACGTGGCAAATCGCAGGCATCTGCCACCTGCGCCAGCACACCCCACTGCCCGACGACTTCAACCTTTTGTTGTATCACTCCAACGGAAGATTTAGCTCCTTGGAGAGGTTTTTTTTCTGTACTCATGGTTTACTCTTTTGATGATTCGGTCTGGCAATACGCAGCGACCAAAGCAACATGGCACCCGGCAGCATCACCGCGACATAAAACAAGGGAGAAGCCTGCCAACTGGCATAGTGATCAATCACCGCGCCAAGTAATAGTGGGCCAAACACCTGCCCAACACCAGCACCCTGAAAAAACAGGCCGAGCAACAATCCATTGTGTGCAGGGGTTTGCGCAATTCTGGCGACACTGGCAAATAACGTTGCTGGCAGCATCCCGCCGAGGTAGCTGCAGCAACATGCTGCCAGTAATTGACCAGTTACCGGCAGACTATCAAGCGTTACCAGACAGGCGGACAATCCGCCACCAAACAATGCTATCGCAAGCACCAGCCGAATCGGTACGCCACGCCCGTTGAGCCAGCCGCCGGTTAAATTGCCAAACAAATTCATTATCACCACAACGGCTGTCAGACGTGTCGCAGTCGCAAGTGACAGGTTGGCGGTATCGAGCCAGAGGTTGGGTAAAAAAGTGGTCATCGACACAAAAATTGCGGAATAAAGGACAAAACAACCCGTCAGCATTAACGAAGTCGGCGACAGCACAGAGCTCACCCGGGGTCGTTTCATTGCGGCCGGTGCCGGCAGTCTTTGCCAGGCCGGTCGCAGGGTGTATGCCGCGATAGCCAATCCGAGTAATGCAGTTAAACTACCGGCCCACCACAAGGCTCGCCAGCGATCATCATGCAGCAGCAACGGAGACAACAGCAAACTGCAGCTGACGCCACCTGAGATGAAAGTCCCCCACAAGCCCATCGCCATTGGCCGAATTCGATCTTCACAGACTCGCCCGATAAACGCAGGCATGGCCACCGCAATTGCCACAAACCCGAAGCCCTCCAATACGCGGCTTGCGAGCAAATAGACATACGCAGGCGACACCGCACCCAGTATTCCGCCAAACACCAGCAGACACAATCCTGCAGCGCCAATCCGCCATGAACCGTGCCGGCTAACCAACATCCCGAATACCAGCGAGAACAACATGGCCATCACACTGTAAGCGCTGGCTAGCGCGCCGGCACCGGATAATGATATCGAGAATTCGTCACGTATCAATGGAATTGCAGCAGGCACCTTACCGATATTAAACGCAGCAACGAATCCGCAGAATGTTGCGACAAATGCCAGCGCCCACTGTCGCCGAACGGACAGCGCTTGAGAATGACCCGGGGAATGATTTGGGGATTGAACAGACAATGGGAGATCACGAGGGAAAACCTATTGTACCTGACAC
>CAZNOB010000071.1:2248-13513 GCA_964574535.1 uncultured Granulosicoccaceae bacterium
TGGGGATTGAACAGACAATGGGAGATCACGAGGGAAAACCTATTGTACCTGACACTACATCAGCACCATTAAAATTCGCCTGACTGATCATGCATGATGCGCCTGTCAATGCTAAGCTGAGCGAACCGGATGCATATGACATGTACTGAATTGCGCGGCAAACCTCTGCCACCGCGAACGCGCAATGATGGTGCGTTATAATCGATTATTTTCACTGCAACTGAATTGCGATGCGCCTGAAATGATCGCTTCCCTGTCTCCGGACCGGGCACTCGCCATGGCACGGTCTCGTGACACAAACTCCGTGCTGACAGGAAAAACCTTCATCAATGAATTCCACTATCGAAATGCCACTGTGGGCAGCGATGCTTGCGCTTTTTTTAGCAACGCTGTGGCTATTGCAACACTTTTTACTACCGTCTGCTCGCTGGTTTTTCAGGCGGAGGGCGAATCATGTGATCGATGAGGTCAATACGCGGTTAGCGCTAAAAATCCCTTCGTTCAAACTGACCCGACGTGAAGTACTGATTGATCGCCTGTGCTATCACCCCGAAGTAATGACACTGGTCGATCAACTGGCCGTCGAAAGACAAGTCACGCGCGATGTACTGCTAGCCGAAGTTAAAGTTTATGCACAGGAAATCGTTCCTGCGTTTAATGCACTGCTCTATTTTAAGTCCGCCTATTGGCTGGCGCGCAAACTGGTGCACAGTATTTATCGGGTCAGGCTTGGCTTTGCCGAAGACGAAGCCCTTTCGGAACTGGACGAAAACACCAGCGTGGTTTTTCTCATGAACCACCGCAGTAATATGGACTATATTCTTGCCACCTATCTGGCAGCGGAACGAACGGCCTTATCGTACGCCGTGGGTGAGTGGGCCAGAGTCTGGCCGCTACAACAGCTGATCCGTTCGATGGGCGGCTATTTTGTCAGACGCAACTCCGGTGATCCGCTGTACCGACGTGTGCTTGAGGCCTATGTACAAATGGCCGCACAAGGTGGCGTCCCGCAAGCGGTTTTCCCTGAAGGCAGGCTCACACGGGACGGCAAACTGGGGGATCCGAAGCTTGGCTTACTGGGTTATATCACCAAAGGTTTTGATCCCACCGGCGAACGTGACATTGTCTTTATTCCGGTAGGCATAAACTACGACCGCGTGCTTGAGGATCGCAGTCTGCTTCGCGCCGCTGAACAGAAACCGCGCAGAAGCAAACTAGCAACGTTCAGCGTGTTCTTTGGTTTTGCATGGAAGAATATTTCACAAGCGATGTTAGGCAGACGTTACCGCAACGGTTATGCCTGTGTGAATTTCGGCAAACCGCTATTTCTCAAGGAGTGGTTGAAAGACAATACTGCAGACCCGCACGCCACCCTCAATGATGTCTCTGCTTTGGCCAGTGACCTGATGTATCGCATCGGCGAGATCACCCCGATACTGCCAGTCGCCCTGGTAGCGAGCGTTATTACCCGGAAATCAACTGATGCGTTTAGCAAGCTGGAACTCAAAGCTGGTGTCTTTGATTTACTGGAAAAACTGGAGAGTGCGGGCTATCGGGCATATATTCCGCGGGGTGATCGGGATTATGCGGTGACTGTAGGCATTCGAATGCTCACACTGCGCCATGTACTGCAAACAAAGGATGGTTTGTTAACGGTAAATAAAGACGATCTGCATTTGATGGACTACTACGCAAACTCGATTGCACATCTTATCCGGAACGTGCAAAGTTCAGAACGCAGACACCAGACTGACAGACCATCAACACCGCAGGTAACGCATGGCCTATAAGGTTGTGAAGGTACTAATCATCTACAGCTACACACAGCGTCTAATAAAAAAAACCAATCATATCCATCTCGTAGCGCTCTTCCAGCAGCGGCTTAAGCTTCGCCAAACTACCCAGATGAGGAAACAATCGCTGCACCCGGCTGATGTCATCTTCAAGATCTTTTTTTAATTCTGCAAATGCATCCAGCTGTCCCTTGTCAGTTTGACCCAGCACGCGTTTACCCACCCATTCATGAATGGCTGACTCACGGGTCTTACTAAAAAACTGCTCATCCAGATCAGCAATTTGCTGTTCCAGTAAATCAACCATCGGTTGCAGATCTGGCAGATCAATCTCGATGGTGGCGTTGTCTACATGTTCGCGGTACATCTGAAAAATCAACGCAACATCACCGCTCTTGCGGGCCTGTAGAAGCGTTTTCATCAGAGCCTGCTTTTCTTCACGTCTGGCACCATCCTGTTCATGGTCGGGGTGTAGTGCCCTGGCGGTTCGTCTGAACAGTTTATTGACGAGAGATTTATCAAAAACTTTACGCTTTTGCTGTTTTTCGTGAGCACGCATTTTTTCAGCAAAAGATTCTTCTTCTGGTTCTTTATCGGTTTCCTCGGCGTGGTATTCACTCTGTTGGCGGGTATCTTCCTGAGGCGCGTCTTCAGCATTGATGTCATCCTCGTCCGCTTTTGTGTGGTTTTCTTCAAAACCGGCGACAATGTCTTCTATCGATTCTTCATAATATTCTTCGATGGCGGTTCGCTCGGCCTTGCTCAGACCAGACAATTTTGCCGCATAGTAGCGCCGAACCATACCTGGAAGTTCGGGCGCACAGCTTGATTCAAGCCGTTCAAAGTTCTCTTCAATCCAGCTGCCCAGCACTTGTCTCTGCCATTTCAACAGTGACTTTTTACCCAGGTGAGAGATCAGTCTCTCTGTTTGTTTGACCAGCAGACTTTTATATTCATCACGCTTTTGAGCAAGTTCGGTGTGAATCCAGGAGCGGGCCCTTTCAACCTCGCGGTCAAATATTTTATGGCGTTGTTGTTTTTCTTCCAGCTGCGTCCACAGCTTTTCGAACCGGCGTTCCAGCGGGCCGGTTTTTCGACCGGATTTTTGTGACGGCACGGATACAACGGCGGTAGCGTTACCATCGCGTTTCACTTTCGATGATTTCGGTTGGCGAGTCGGGGTATCGAGATCCCCGAACTCCATTTCAAATTGCATTAATCAAAGGCTCTTGAGCGTGCAACCGGTATGGTACCACGGGTGTTGCTGCCGCCGTCTGAACATTCGCGATCACACCAATAACAGATTTGCAACAATCCACGCACTGCCGCGCCGGACAAAGGTGTCCAAACCCGCTGTTTTCGCCGCAAGAGCAAAGCGTTAAAATGTCTGTGCACCGCGGTGCATCGAGCCCGCCGGCCTATCTGGATTCCGTCAAAAGCGAAATGACCGCAAAGAAAAGTCAACCCGAGTTGTCGGATCGATATTACCTGGATAATTTCAACTGCCTGGTGGATTTCGTCTTTGAGCACTATTCTCACCTGCTGAACCACGAAGAAACGCAATTTTATCAACACTACATTTCGCTGCCCGAAAACAGCCAGAGACTGGCAATACGATTATTATCCCGCAGCAGTGATTACCTGCGCACCAGTAAAATCCACTACGATGAAATTGTAGATATTAACCAAGCACTGGAACCTCTTTACGACGCCGAGATCATTGCAGCCGCAAGCACCGATGATGTCTCTGACTGGCTATCGGTGTTCACAAGAAAAGAATTACAAAGCTGTCTGGCTGTGCCTGCGCCCACCAAAGAGTTCGCAGCCAGGCTGTTAACCACGCCAGATCTTTTTGGTGATACCCCTGTTGATACTCTGCTCGATTCAGATCAGGTCATCCGTATCACCGGGAAGCAGTGGTTTACTACTTATAGATTATTGTTTTTCGGCAATCTGTATCAGGATCTCAGTGCCTTCGTACTGCGCGATCTTGGGGTTAGAACATTTGAACGCTATTCCACCGACACCAACACACTGCCCTTTAAGTCGCGTTCGCAACTGGATGCATATCTCGCCTATTATGTCTGCATAGAAAGCTTTGAAGAGGCAGATGCGCAGGGCCCCAGTGCGTTGATAACGCTACAAGAACAATTGCCGAAAACGGACAACCGGGACCTGACATTAACACGCAGAGTAGAAAGGTTTTCGAATAAAATTGCCCGGCAACTTGAACGTCATGCAGCCTTTACCGATGCAGCTGAAATTTTCGCACGAATCGATCGACCACCTGCCCGGGAACGCCTGGCGAGAATTAAAGCCAGACTTGGCCACCATGTTGATGCATATAACCTGTGCCAGCAGATCGAAGACGCACCAGCGGACGCTGAGGAGAAAGAGTTCGCACAGCAGTTTGCCGCAAAGTTAGCCCCAAAAGTCGGCACCGAGTACCGGGCACCGGAAAAACATATTCCCGATGAAATCATAGTGACGCTCCCCCCAGGCAACTTACCGGTAGAGTTGGCCGCAGCACTTCACTTCGCAAAATTCGGTAAATGCTACTACGTTGAAAACTCACTCATCGGTGGTATTTTCGGGCTGGCGATATGGGATATTCTTTTCGCATCAATACCGGGTGCCTTTTATCACCCTTTCCAGAATGCGCCTGCAGACTTCCATGAAAGCGATTTCTACGCACAACGGAAAAACCTGTTTGAACAACGTTTTGATGACATCAAAGCCGGTCAGCTGCGAAAAATTGTATTAAGTAATTTTCATCACAAATACGGAATCAACAACCCTCTGGTGCACTGGGGTTATCTTAATCGACATCTGATCTGTGTCGCCATCAAACACATCCCGGTTAAACACTGGATAGCGTATTTTGAATACCTGCTTGCGGATATTCGTAATAATCGCAGCGGACTGCCGGATTTAATTCACTTCCCTGATGACGATGATTACATTTTGCTCGAGGTAAAAGGCCCTGGTGACCGTTTGCAAAAAAATCAGCTTCGGTGGATGAAACATTTTAAGCACAATGGTATTCGGCATGCAGTAGTGCCCGTGCGGTTCGAAGATAATCAATGCTCCGGACAACAAAAAGCGTTTCAAGGTGGTAGCGCCGTCTAGTGGCAAAATCGACGTCATTATTTAAAACGTCAGTAAGACAACTGGTGAAGTTCAGTTGCAGCAGCGGTGATCTCGATCACGGTGGTGCAGCCGGCCCCACTGCCGCCGAAGGCCAGGCTGCTCACAAGATTTTGCAGGCCAAACGCAAAGAATCCGAACAATCAGAAGTGACGGTGGAATCCACTTTAATGATTGACGGTTGTCAATTGAAGGTATCCGGCCGTGTGGATCTGCTGGAAGATAACGCCGACCTTCCACGAATCGGCGAGATAAAAAGCTGCTATGCACCGCCGGACAAACTGTCAGATTCAGTGACAGATCTTCACTGGGCTCAACTGAAGGTCTATGGCTACTGTTGGTTGCGCAAGCTGCAAAAGGCGAAGCCGGAACAACAGCTACCCCCCATATCTTTGCGTTTGATCTGGATCAATATACTGACTGATGAAATTACCATTGATGAATCGCAGTTTGAATTTGAACCGTTACAGGAATTTTTTACTGCAGCTGCCCAACTATATATAGATTGGATGCAATTGATCGACGCACACCGAAAGCAGGTACAAAAAAGTGCCAATGATCTTGAATTTCCACACGATGGTTTTCGGGAGGGTCAAAGAAAGATGGCAGCTGCGGTTTACGTCACCGCACGTGACAAAGGCTCACTGCTCTGTGAGGCGCCAACCGGCATTGGCAAAACAATCAGCACTCTGTTTCCCGCGATGAAGGCGATCGGCGAAAAGCATATACAAAGCGTTGCGTACCTTACCGCCAAGAACTCCGGCAGAGTGGCTGCGAATGAAAGCATTCTCAATTTGCAGAATAATGGTTTGGTGGTTTCAGCTATCACAATCACAGCAAAGAAAACAAGCTGTCACTGCAGCAACGGCAGCTGTGAACGCAATGCTGACGGCCGATGCCCGTTAACGCTGGGGTTTTTTGACCGTCTGCCAGCTGCCCGTCAGGAACTGATGACCGTCGGGGTAATCACACCAGACATAATCGACGAATTTGCCCACCGCTATCAGCTCTGCCCGTTCGAACTCACCTTGCAAATGTTGCCGTGGGTCACGCTGGTAATCTGCGACTATAACTATATATTTGATCCTCTGGTCAGATTGACGCACTTTACTGAAAACGCTAAACAGTATCTTCTGCTGATTGACGAAGCACACAATCTGGTTGATCGGGCACGCTCAATGTACTCAGCAGAGATTGACCGTCACCAGTTAAAACACGCCGCTACTGAATCAGATAACAAAACAGACTTACTGACGGTAGAACTTAACCGTGTTATTCGGTCAGTGGATCGATGGACCAATAAATTCACTGAACCAGAACATGCTGACGATCAACCACCGGCGACCATCACCCGCGCTATCAGCAAATGTGCCGAAGCGCTTACGTCAACTGTGGAAAATAATTGCATATTGACTGAAGCACAGGCAGATGTAGCTAAAGAACTCTACCGCTATCTGGTTATTGAAGATCTTTTTGGTGATCAACACCGTACCCTGACTATTAGTCGAAAGCATACCCGGAATCGAAACACCACAGTAAAACTACAGTGCCTCAATGCAACTGAAAGACTTGCACATCGCTTTAAACAGTTTAAAGCTACTGTCGCGTTTTCTGCCACGCTGCGACCATTACACTTTTTTAAAGATGCATTGGGTATGCAGGAAAATACCATTGCGATGTCATTACCGTCACCATTCAATGCAGCGCATCAAGGCACTTTTGTTTGCCATTGGGTAGATACCAGGTATCAGGCACGTGAACGATCTTTATCAGCCATTGTAGATATCGCTAATCAGGTTTACCAAGCGCGACGTGGCCACTATCAAATCTATTTCCCCTCTTACGCATTCATGGAATCTGTCCATGAAGCGTTTCAAAAGAAATACCCCGCAATCCCGACAATTATTCAACAACGTGGCAGCAGCGAAGCGCAGAGAAAAGCATTTCTGGATGTTTTCGACACAGACAACCCCACACTTGCTTTTGCGATTATGGGAGGGATATTCGGCGAGGGTGTTGACTATCGAGGCGACAAACTGATTGGCTGTATTGTTGTCGGGACGGGCTTGTCCTCAATTGACCTGCAACAAAAACTCATCGAGCAGGATTTTTCAGTCCGAGGCTTAAACGGATTTGATTACGGTAGCCGATACCCGGGTCTGACGCGGGTTTTGCAAACCGCAGGCAGAGTAATTCGCTCTGAGACTGATACCGGGGTAGTGGTTCTTGTAGATCAGCGGTTTAATCAACGGTTCTATCATGACCTGTTTCCGGATCACTGGCAGCCAACTCAAATTGCTTCCCCTGAAGGACTGCAAAGCTCACTGCAGGAGTTTTGGTCAACGCATTTCAGGTTAACTTAACCCTGGTGTTGCAAAAAATTCCGGCCCAGAACCGCTGCGCTGCTTCTATAGCAGCATCTAAGGCGCTGTACTCGTTTTTTCTGAATCTCACTTAGAATGACTAGGCTCAATCCAGTAAAAATTCCGTGCAGCGCCTTTTATACAGCTCTATAAGCTTCTGAACTCGAAATTTTATGCAACACCAGGGTTAAATGATCAGGTCTATTTTGTAGGTAACCGAACAAATCAGATAATTAAAAATTTGCAGAGAAAAGACTGTACGGATGGCTTTTTCGTCGTTTGAAAAGTGACTCCGCCTGAAGGGCATATCGCTTTTGGTCTTTTCAAAAATTCAGGCCCCCGGCAGGGATGCCATGATAGCAACACATAATCACCACTCTCAGTGCCCAAAATACGCTTCGGTAAGACGACTGTCGTTACGCAGCTCCACAACAGTACCCTGCGCCTTTATCGACCCGGACTCCAGCACATATAACCTTTCAGCCAGTGTCATTGCAAAGTTTGCGTTTTGCTCAGTGATAACGATGGTAGCGCCGATTTCATCGCGCATACGTCGCAGGGCATCTGCAATTTCAAGACACACTTTGGGTGCTAACCCAATGGTCGGCTCATCGACCAACAACAGCCTTGGGCTGGTCATCAACGCACGACCCAGTGAGACCATTTGGCGCTCACCACCAGACTGTGTACTGGTTTCCTGATTTGTCCGTTCTTTTAGTCTCGGAAACAGTTTATGAACAATATCCAGGTTTTTAGCGATGTCAGCACGAGCCGTGTAAGCACCCACCATCAGGTTGTCGTAGACACTCATGTATGGAAAAAGATTAAAACGCTCCGGTGCATAGCCTACACCTGACTTCACAATGGCGGCGCTGGTCAGACCGCTTATTGGATTCCCCTCCAGGCGTATTTCACCCATTGTTTTGGTCAGTCCCATCACGCTGTCAAGCAGGGTTGATTTTCCGGCACCGTTAGCACCAACGATGGCGATTATCTCACCGGGTTCAACAGATAAATCGACCGAGTGCAATGCCTGTGCCTTGCCATAAAACGCTGACAAACTTTCGAGCTGGAGAAATGGCATTACACGGTCCCCAGATAAGAAGAGCGAACATTCTGATTGTTCATTACATCATCAAAACTGCCTTCGGCTACTTTCCTGCCATAGTTTATCGCGATGACACTATCGACCAGTGGCTCGAGCGCTTTGAGATCGTGACTGACAATTAAGAATGTCATTCCATCATTTCGCATCTTTTGAATCAGCTCGGCAATCTGGGCGATTTCTGCGACAGTCAGACCCGCAAATACTTCATCCAACAGCATAACGGAGGTTCCTGTAGCGATAGTTCGCGCCATCTCAAGCTTACGAAGATCCCCCATGGATAACTCCCCCGGGGTGCGGTGTAAATCAGCTTCAGAGAACCCGACACTAAGGGCTATTTCAATTTCGCGTTTATGATCAGGGCCACGCGTGATCATTTTCCAGACACTGTCCGGCATTTGCCCCACGCGAATATTTTCGAGCACGCTAAGTTCAGGAAACGGGCGCGGGACCTGATAGGTTCGGCTAACACCCAGGCGAATACGCGACGGGGTGGATTCTTTGCCAATATCCCTGCCGTACAATTTAATGGTGCCGGAAGTCTGCCGGTGCTCCCCCATGATCTGTGCAAAGACAGTGGTTTTACCAGCACCATTGGGTCCGATCAAACCAACGGATTGTCCTTGCTCGACATGAAAAGTCAGATCGTCGGTGGCCACCAGGCCGCCGAACTTCTTCACCAGGTTGTTTATCTCGAGCGGATGACTCACTGCGCGCGTGCTCCAGTAAGTTTTGACCAGCCTTTACCAATCAGTGCAATCAACCCTTTGGGTTCATACATATACAGTAACAAAGCGATCAGGCCGTAAATAAAGTACCGTTCAGCGCCCGGTAAAACGGGACGTAAATATTCAAGTAAAAAGGTCAGGAAGAACGCCCCGATCACCGGTCCAATAATAGTTGATGCCCCGCCAATCAAAGCAGCAACAATAATAGTGAACAAAAAATTGATATCAAACAGTGCACGCGGTGCGATTGAGCCGAGGTAGTGAACATAAAAAGCCCCTCCCAGTCCTGCAACAAATGCACTGGTTAAAAAAGCAAACAACTTTAATTTAGTTGAGCTCAGTCCGCTGCCACGCACTGATTCTTCGTTCATACCCACGGCACTGAGTGCTGTACCAATTTGAGTACGCATCAGCAGCCACATCGTCAGCGCGATAACAATCAACAGACTTGCAGACAGGTAATAGCCATTCACGGCTCCTCGAGTGAGGGTTTCGATACCAGACATACCACGGGTACCACCGGTGAGATCAGGGCGAATTACTTGTACCAGCTGATACATGAGCTCCATAAAAGCGAGTGTTACCAGCGCAAAGTAACTCCCCTTTATACGCAGGGCCGGCAGAAATACGATGATGCCGCCAATCATGGTCATTAGCACTGCACAGGGGATGGCAATTTCTATGGGTACATCAAAACGCTTGGTTAGAATTGCTGAAGTATAGGCACCGATTCCGATCAAAAACGGATGCCCAAAACTGATGTAGCCGGTACGACCCGACAAAACATCCCAGCTAATGGCAAAAATAGCCAGAAAATTCGCGAAGATAATCGTGCGCAATGTGCCCTTTGAAACAAATTCAGGCAATGCTGCCATGGCAGCGATAAATGCAAACCACAGGGCGAAATGATACCACCGAAGTCCCATCATTGTATTTCCTCCCGACCGAACAAGCCCTGAGGACGAATGATCAATACCACAATGATCAACAACATGGTAAACACACCGCGCAGCTCAGGTGCGATCAGAGCCACTGAAATAATTTCCATAAACCCGACAATGTGCGCCACAATCAAGGTACCGATAATGGAACCAATACCTCCCACAATCACCACAGCCACAGCAATGATCAGCGGGCCTACCCACATAGACGGCGACAACTGCGTATAGCTGGCAAAGAAAACTCCGGCTGTTGCACCCAGCGCTCCGGAAAGCCCCCACGTAAAGAGGTTTACTTTATCCGGATCAATGCCTGATATCGCCGCACCTTTGGCGTCCATTGATACCGCCTGCATCGCGCGGCCAATATGACTTTTACGCACAAATAAATAAAGGCCAATCAGTATCACCCAGCTAACCAGGGTTGCACACAGTAAGTTATAGGTGACTGCCGCTCCGGACACCTGCACTACACCGGGTACAATGGGTAACAGTATTTTTGAGCTGTCGCCATACAAAAACACCACACCGGCTTGTAACACCACCGCCAGAATCAATGTGGATATCTCGATCGCTACGTGATTCCCCTTGAGGGGCTTAACCAGCAAACGATACTTTAACACCCCGACTGCACACCCGACACATGCCGCGATTAGCAATCCAATGACCTTGGGTACACCGAAGGTTTGAGACACAGTGAAGTATATATATCCGCCAATCAGCAGATAGGCTCCATAGGCCAGATTCAACACCCGGCCAACGCTGAAGATCAGGGTAAAGCCCATCGCTATAAGCGCATACAGACCGCTTAGCAGAAGGCCCTGTATTAATATTTGCAACATGTAAGTGAATACCGGTAGGTTATGACTGGTGACAGTTGACTTGCATCACCCGCTCTAAGCGAGCTCTGCAGAATGGCTATCGAGGCAGCCGGTCACCAGTAAACACATCTTTAATCCGGATACCGGTGCCGTTGGCGCGGGTTATTCACAAAATCGATCGCATCTCACTTGATCTTTGATTTCACACGGTGAAAACAAAGCACTGTTCGATCTGCTCGCCATTTCATGAATACCCCGTGCCTGGTACAGCACCGGTCCATAAGCATAGTGTTTTACTTCTTTACCCAGCTAGGCACAGTGAATTCACCGGTCTTATATTTTTCCGGATAAACCACTGCGGTACTGCCGT
>CAZNOB010000071.1:13613-18772 GCA_964574535.1 uncultured Granulosicoccaceae bacterium
ACAGTGAATTCACCGGTCTTATATTTTTCCGGATAAACCACTGCGGTACTGCCGTCTTCATACCACTGAATGACTACCATCGAAGGTGAAGCTTCGTTGTAGGGCTCGGTGATGTCAAAACGTGCGTTATGCGGGTATGTTCGACCTGTGCGTGGCTCTATTTCATCGTTACCCCAGAAGGCGTAGCGCAACCATGTCTCTTCACCCATCTTTAAGGTGATATCCTGCTTTTCCATCGCTGTGACCCAGGTATCGTTGTTAAAGCCACCGGCTTCTTCTGCTGCAGCCATTGCCTGCTTAACACCGTGATAGGCATTAAAACCGTTGAAATGCGGCATGATTGGACGGGTTTTATACTTTGCCTGATAAGTATCAACAAATGCCTGAGAGACGGGATCAAGCTTAAAGCCAACCGAAGGCACTGGAGACAGTGTAGAAATACCGCCTGCAGCACCACCGGTGTCTTCCCAGAACTCCTGGCCCAGTGCCGCAACGTTAACACCAGTCATTCCCATCGGGACCTGCAGTTTCACATACTGTGATGAGACCACCTGCGAATTAACCGAGCTGATCAGGTAGATAAAGTCAGCACCTGAATCCTGCGCTTTAGAGAACAGCGGCGCAAAATCATTGGTGGCGATGTCATAGACAATGGTCTCTTTGACTTCGATACCTGCATTAGGGGCGAGCGCATCCGTCACCAGGCCGCTAATCGCCCCACCGAATGCCGTATCTTCCTGCAGGATAACCACTGAACTCCAGCCCATTTTATCGGCAAGCACGTCTTTACCGAAATCAATGTACAGGGTGGCCAGTGCTTCGTCTGAAGCTATGTTCATAAAATACGGCTTCATGCTTTCGTAGTCTTCGACAATCATATCAATGATGCCAATATAGGAAGTCCATGTATCCAGCGTGGGGATCTGGAATTCCTGCATACGTGGCAACCAGCCCAGTGATACATCATCAATAGAGCCGGAAATAATAAAGTCTACTTCTTCGGTTTCCGCCAGATATTCGTAGGCTTTAACGCCCTCGGTGACATCTTCACCGGTATCTGCCTTCACCAGTTCTATTTTTTGACCCAACACACCGCCATCAGCATTGAGTTCTTCAATCGCGATTTCCGCACCACGCAAGGTGCTTAACCCGGTGTCAGAAGACAATGAGCCGATAAAGCCGACTTTTATATCGGCGACTGCCATGTTAGCCAATGCTGCAGCGCCAATCGCCGCTGCCAGTAAAATGCGTTTCAGTTTCATCTTGTTTCCTCGCTTGGTTGGACTTGAATTACCCGTTCCAGGGTGATAGTCAATGCTCGATAAGATACTTCATAACTCAATAGTGCCATCAGGTTCGTGAATGATGGCATCCACATCAATTTCCACCATCATTCCGGGCTGAGTCAATCCGGCCTGTACACCCGTGAGAACCGGATTAATGTCTTTAAACACCTCTCCATGTGCTTTTACAAAGCTACCCGCCTGCGACAGATCTGTCAGGTAACAGCGGGTACGCATCACGTGACGCATCTCGGCACCAACTTCCTGCAATGCGTTTTCAATACGTTTTAAAATATAAATTGACTGAGCGTATGTATCACCCGGTGCATGCAATTTGCCAGAGGGTTCAATCGCTGTGGTTCCGGCCACAGACACAAATGGCCCTACTCTTTTTGCACGCGAATAACTACCCGCCTCTTCAAAACGACCTCCGGATTGAAACTGGCGTATTGTCAATTGCCTATCCTTGTCACAGCCAGGACGGTTTCATTGAATATTTGTGGTGAATTCTCAGACATCATCAGCTATGCGATGCACCGGCCGGCAGGCCAAGACGCTCTCGAATCGCCCCTGCTGCCTCATGCAACAAGGCTACTTCGCTGTTGTTTAATCGCAGGGGCGCTACTTCTATAAATCCGCTTATCCCTAGCTGGGCCGGCACGCCGAGCACTACATTAGATAAACCAAATTCACCAATTAGCATCACCGACACCGGTACCGGACCTACCCTTGCGCCACGGATGTGATCAAGCAGTTCGACGCTTGCGTGCGCCGGAGCGATTGTTGCCGATCCGGTTTTCTTTAGGGCGACTACTTGTCCGCCACCGGTAATTGCATCGTGTACACAGGCATCGATTTGATCATCGGCCAGCAGGTCTTCCAGCGCCCTGCCCTTAATTCGCGCCAGTGAACGCACCGGAACCATCTCGTCTCCGTGACTGCCTAGTGCGATTGCCTGAACGTCTGCCGGTGTTACGCCTGCTGCCCTGGCCAGCGAATGTCTGAAGCGACTACTGTCAAGCGTACCCGCCATCCCCAACACCCGCTGCCGAGGGAAACCGGTGGTGTTCAGCATTTCGACGGTCATTTCATCCAGTGGATTAGTAATCACGATAACAATGGCGTCAGGGGCCTGGGTTTTTATTACTGCCCCGACCGAATGAATGACGCGCTTGTTGACATCAATTAAGTCGGCGCGGGTCATACCCGGTGAACGGGCGCGTCCTGCGGTGACGATCACCACTGATGCACCACCCACCTGAGTAATATCGCTACTACCGGTGACTATGGCTTTAGAACGAGTAATGCCGCTGGTGTGGTTAAGATCAAGAGCAATGGATTCCGCCACACCCGGTGCGATATCGATTAGAGCGATTTCACTTGCGATATCATTGTTTGCTGCAAGGTGAGCAATGTTAGCGCCTACACCGCCTGCTCCGACAATGGCTATTTTGCTGAACCGATGAGCTTTGCGGTTGACGGGAGTTTCTGGTGCAACCCACCGGGCGGAACGCCTGTACAAGCCACGACGCATCGCCGTTTTACCATCGGTTCGCGGGTATGCTGCTTTCTCAAGCGGACCATCCACCAGTTTTATACCAAGCCGCTGAGCGGTTTCTGTCGCCAGCGAGGTGACAATATCACCGGGCAGCACTTCAAACACAATACGTCCGCGCTGACGAGCCTGCTCAATGAGCTCAGACCCGATGACACGGCGTTGATTGTGCTGCGTAGTCATTTTCTTTTACTGACAGCCTTGCCATCAACGGCTTCTATGGCAGATACCGCCGCCGCCATAGCGGTGATCACGGAATTTTCAGACCCTGAAAAAAACAAACGCCCATAGCGCCCTACTGCTCTGACTTCGATGATGTCAATCTCTGCGGATTTTTCTGCCTCGTTGCAGGCTATTGCAATATAGGCAGCGGGTTCACACTCGACGATACCCAGCGTTTGCCCCGGCACTAGCAATGAACCCTTGCGCCATTTATTTAATAACTGTGCCTGATAAGGTTCAACTGAATTTATAATCTGCGTATTGGCAATTGAGGGCTTTAGTCGATCCGACATTGAAGCGCCCAGTTCTGCAAGAATGGCATCGCGTGCTGCAGAGACTTCAGCGTTGGACGGTGATCTTAAAATAAAAAAGCCGAATTCACGCTCAACCAGTTGTGAGGTGGCTTCAACTGAACTTGCTTTCAAAGCTCGATCAATCAGTGTAAATACCCCGTTACCCGGTGCAAATTCACCAATTAAGATAGTATCGCCAGACAAGGGCACAGACCCCTGAACAGTGGCACCGTTATAGGCGGCAAATTTAGGCTGCAGGTTATCGATCTGAACCAGCGCCCGTATTTCTATATCAGTCAAGCGCCGTCTCCGAATTGTTCATAGATATCGCGCCATGGCCTGCATTCATACGCCACGCGTTTGATATTGATCAGATGCAGTGCTGTCACGTTATCTGAAGTGATTGACCCCGACCAGGTGCCGGTACCTAACATAAAACTGGGTTCAAGGTCAGTGGAATAACCCATGCCGCCGATAATAGCCGGTGTATTGACTAACACCCTGCCGGTAGGTGCCGATGCGAATTGTGCCACCACCGCCGGGTCATCAGAGTGCACCACAGACGTATGTCCCCAGCCCTCAAACTTTGCAATAGCGTGTGATAACTCAATGCCGTGTTCGGTATCTCTGGCTTCATAAAAAGCCAGCACCGGATTTAGTTTCTCTGCTGACAACGGGCGGTGCCAGCCGATCTCTGATTCTTCCGAGACCAGTGTCCGAGTACGCGGCGGAATCGAAAACCCCGCAAGTTCTGCCAGACGTTGCGGTGATTGCCCGACGTGCTCGGGGTTCATTGCCTGCTTACCGGTAAATATCACGCCTGCGAGTCGATCAGCCTCTGCCGGTGTGCAAAAGTATGCGCCTTTAAGCTTTAACTCGTGGCGAAGTTCACGGGCTATTTGCTTATCAGCGATCACTGCCTGCTCAGACACACACGCGGTGCCATAATCAAAGCTTTTAGAAACGATTATTTGTTCTGCGACCTCTGCTATATCTGCAGTTTTACTGCGATGTACATAACAAGGTACGTTGCCTGCACCCACTGCAAGCGTTGGCTTACCCGATGAATAAGCAGCTTTGACCATGGCTGGCCCACCGGTTGCCATCACCACAGAAACACGCCGGTGCCCCATCAATTCTGCAGTCCCTTGTTGAGTCACCCGATCAAGGCACTGTATTAACCCTTTAGGGGCTCCCATTTGCTCGGCAACATTGGCCATGATGCGAACCGTTTCAAGGCCACATTTCAGGCCTCGCGGATGCGGTGCACAAATGATAGCGTTACCTGCCTTGACGGCAGAAAGCACTTTAAAAATAATCGTTGATGTGGGGTTGGTGACAGGAATTAGCGCCGCTACTACACCCATAGGTTCACCGAAGGCAGCTACTTTGGTAGATTCGTCACTCCACAACATACCCAGTGTCGTGATATCGCGAAGATGATCTGCAACTGACAGCGCATTAAACAGGTTTTTTACCCGTTTATCTGCCGCATTGCCATAGCCGGTTTCGTCGACAGCCAATTCCCCCAGACGCATTGCCTCAGGTTCAATAGCCCGGGCCATCGCATCGACGATCGCATCGACCTGCGCGGGATCTGTGTTTAAAAACTTCTGGTAAGCAGTAAAAGCAGACTCTGCACAGCGCCTGGCTGAAGCAACCGATTGCAGATCAGCATCCATCATTGAGACCTGCCCATCGCTATGTTATCCATCGCTCTTCTGGCGGTATCAATATTACTGGCGTTAATACCAATGGTATCGAGTCGCCTGCCCGCAGCCGCGACATCAACCCCCAGCACACTGG
>CAZNOB010000071.1:18872-21786 GCA_964574535.1 uncultured Granulosicoccaceae bacterium
TGACGTTCAGCGGCAAGCTGATTGATCACAGCGGTTTGTTCAGCACCGGCCAATGCGGCAAAGGTGTGGTTTTCATCGAGCGGCTGACCACCCATGGGAACAACAGGCGCACCACTACCGAGTGCCGGGCCATTAATCAGCAGCGCTGGTATCTCGACTAACGCGGAGCCATCAGAAAAACCTGATCGCAACACGCTGTCAACCGCTTGCAGGTTGGGCAGAAACCGTTGGAGTTGTTGAATTATTTGTGGCCTGCCACTGGGCAGAGTTGCAGCAACAACAGCGCCCGCCTCTGATAAATTCAGCACAGCCCCTTCAGCCTCATACCAAAATGGTAAGCCCTGAGTTTCGACAATGGTGACATCTGCTTCACAGCCACCAATGCGAAGAAACCATGCTGTTTCTAGCGCCCCCAGTGAACGCCCCGGAGCCAGCACCAATATCTGCCCATCATTTAAGTGACTGGCCAGCACCATGGCATAAGTACGCTGTTTGTGAATCGGACCGCTTAAAAAAATAACTTCTGCATCGCTCACGGCTTTGTCGAGCTCTGCAGTGGTCTGCACCGACGGGACTCCCTGACGATCTACCTGGTAAGTCCCTACCGGCCCTGCATTGCGCACCGAAATACCGCTGCTGTTGCGCAGTAATTCCAGTTCGTGACCATAGGCAGAGAACAGCGTGACCTGCGCCTCCTGCGCCAGGCACAGGGCAGACAGCAATCGTGCATCCGCGCCACCACCCAGTACTGCAACACGACTCAGCGCAGGTATGACAGAGGGCTCTGTCGCTGTGGATGATTTGCTTACCGCCTCTGTGAAGGCCGCGAATTCACCACTCATAGATCGTACTCTTGTGTCTCAGCCTGACGACAAATTACGCTGCTGAACCTGTACCAAGTGAGTCGATAATCGCTTCGAGTTCATCGTGTGGCCTTGCAATCACATGAACAGCAACAACCTCTCCGACTTTATTCGCCGCAGTGGCACCGGCATCAGTGGCCGCTTTGACCGCACCAACCTCGCCGCGCACCAGCGTGGCAACCATACCGCCACCGGCTTTTGTCTGACCAATAATGGTGACACTGGCAGCCTTTGCCATGGCATCGGCGGCTTCAATGGAAGCAACGATGCCACGTGTTTCGATCATGCCCAGTGCAGTTTGTCCGGCAGGAGGTTTAGCCATGATTATTTCCTCGGTTTCTTTGATTGATTGGCGACAGCGACTTCGTCTACCACCGCAATAATGGAAGCATCTACCGGTACGGCAGAGGTACTGGAAGCGAGTCTGGCGGCAGAACCTTCGACCAGCATTACACGATCACCAACACCCGCGCCTACCGTATCGATAGCAATGACTGCCGGTGTCAGTACTTTGCCCGTGGCGTCTATGATATCTGTCAGCAACAACTTACTGCCAACGAGTTGTGCATCCTTGGCGGTGGCGGTGACGGTGCCGGTGACAAACCCCAGCTTCATCAGAAGTTGTTCAGATAACGTGCGGTTTCAACATCGGTGACCTGCGCGGCAAAGAACTCAAGTTCGCGCTCACTTTGCTGGCAAACCAACTCATGCATATCATCACTCATTACGGCTTTTAACCAATCAGATTCACGCGCAAGCTTTATCGCTTCCTGCAGATCAGTGGGAATGGGGTCTGCATCTTGTGCTTCGTAGGCGTTGCCTTCAGTCATGGCCGATGGCTCAATCGATTGTTCGATACCATCCAGACCTGCAGCAATGTCAGCCGCCAACAACAGGTAAGGATTGCAGTCTGCGCCGGCATCACGCTTTTCAACACGGGTAGCGTTATCTGCACCTTGAATAATTCGTAAACCAACCGTGCGGTTATCAATTCCCCACGCGGTGTTTATCGGGCAAAACGTGTATGGCTGCCGACGCCTGAAACCGTTCACCGTGGCGCTGCCGCAGATGGCCATTTCTGCCATGCGTTTTTGCAAGCCGCCTACAAAGTGCTTACCCGCCTGGCTTAGCTGTCCGCCGTCGGCAAACATGTTTTTACCGTCTTTCCATAAAGAGTAATGACAGTGAAAGCCATTGCCTGATTCTTCAAAGAAAGGCTTGGCCATGAACGTCGCTTTGTAACCGTGCTGGTTGGCCAGCTGTTTAACGAGTGACCGAAACATCACTACGCGATCAGCCGCTTCAAGTGCTGCACTATAACGAATATTTACCTCAACCTGCCCTGCCGCGTATTCGGGATTGGATTGTTCAATAGGAATACCGGCTTCATTGATCTGCTGTCTTATCGGCCCCAGCACGTGCTCAAGTTCTGCGGCACGATCAAGTCCATAGACGCCTATACCGCGATCTTTTGGTTTATTGGTTTCCGGGTCGAGCAGGTAGAATTCCAGCTCGGTGCCAACCTGAACATCAATGCCCATGTCTGCTGCGCGTTTAACCTGCCGCTCAAGCACGATACGCGGATCGATTGGCACTGGTTTGTGATCCATACCTTCGGCACGGCCAAAGGCCATTGCTACACCGGGCTCCCAGGGCAATGCGACAGGTTTTGTCAGTGGAAACATATGGAAATCGGGATAGCCGTTATCGAAATTTACACAGGGCGTGTCCCAAACATCACAAGTCATATCAATCGCAAACAACGCTATGGAATACGCGTTGCCGTCTTCACAGATATTTTTCCAGTGGCTAGCGGGTATGCGTTTACCACGCATAATTCCGTTTAAATCTCCAAGCCCGAGTACGACTGTATGTGTACCTTCCGGCAATTCAAATGATTCTTTCGCCACAATAAAAACCCTAACTTTGTATGTTTTAGATCAAGTTGATATGTTGCTGTATCCTGTATACAGTATCCACATATCATATCGAAAAGCAAGGAATATTGTGGCCGATAACAGCAAAATTATCGTCGTCGGTGGCGGCATTGC
>CAZNOB010000071.1:21886-23842 GCA_964574535.1 uncultured Granulosicoccaceae bacterium
GGGCATTGTGACTGGGAAGATGCTACAGCAGATACGTTTGACCGCGTGGGTGTGCCTTATCACCGATTTTCGCAGGATGAAATCGTCGCACGCTTCCCACAGTTTAAAGTCGATGATATTTCTTACGCTCTGTACGAACCGGAAGCAGGCCTGCTAATGGCACACCGCTGTGTCATCACTGCGATTGATCTGTTTAAAAAATCCGGTGGCGTTGTTAAGCGCGGGCATGTCACCACAGACAGCAATGAAAAACCGATGCTGGATGGCAAAGCACTTGAAGCTGATGTCATTATCATCGCTACCGGTGCATGGGCAGCCGATATGTTCCCACGCACCATCAAACCAATCTCGGCCATCATTGGTATAAATGTGCTGTACACCAGCACACCGACCGGCAGCGATGCCTTTGACATGGAAAAAATGCCGTGCTGGATAGACCACGGTCAGGGATCGTTTGGTATTCCATCCAGCGAAGGCTCAGGCGTAAAAGCCGCGGTGGTAATACCCGATAAGATTGATATCGAAAACGATGAGAGACTGATAAGACAGCAAAGCCTGATACGCACTCGAAGTTATATTAAAAGACGCCTGCCGATGCTTGAGGGTGAGAAGATCGTCGACTCAAAATTTAATCAGGTCATCCTGACTCCCGACACGCACTTTGTGGTCGACTGGCACCCCGAACACAATAACGTACTGTTTGCAGGTGGTTGTTCAGGGCATCTGTTTAAACACGGACCGGTGTTTGGTGATTTCGTGGCCGGCGTTGCGATGCGCGACTACGGCACCGCGGATCGGTTTAAAGTTGGCGCGCGAAAAAAGCTGAGCGCCAAAGAAAGTCCATCCGGTCGATAAGCCCCTGATTATTCCAGCGGCCAGTCTGCATTGCCATCCAGCGAGATTTTGCGGCCATCGATTAGCATAGCGCGCCGCCTCCTCTTCTACAATCACTTTACAATACTGATTAAATGCAGGTAGAGCTAAAGTGAACGCTTCGCATTTTTTTTGTCTGTTTATATAGTTAGTGGATGGAGTTGACTGTAGCCAAAATACTTAAACCTTAAGGTCAGACATTTGTAACTTTGCTAGTTGAATTGCCGGCACCGGTCAAAGGGTATTGACAATTTCATAGCCTGTGTCTGTTAACTGATCTGCCAGCACCTTTATATGGGACGGAGTGATTTCACAACACCCACCAATAATTTCTGCCCCGCGAGCCACTTTATCCAACGCAAACTGCGCGTAGACGTCCGGGCCCATGTCGTCTCTGGCTTGAAGCATCTCTACACCTCCACCAACCGGTAAATCGGCCACGCCGGTAAATCCATTCGCATAAGTACCGGTGACCACTGGTATCGACTCCATATGACCCCAGGCCGCATCAATGGCTTCAGGCAAACTGCAGTTTAGTAGCAGACCATCAATAGACAGCGCACTCAATTCACGCCATGTATCTGCGATGGTTTCACCACTGCGCAGCTTGCCGTTACCGTGATCATCCACACTCAGCGCAACCCATACGGACTTGCCACTCTCTTTTGCTGCAGTAGCGCTGGCTAGAGCCTCGGAGATAGCGCTCATTGTTTCACACAGAAAGACATCAACGGATTCAGCTTGCTGTTCAACAATGCGTTGATAAGTGGCAAGCGCGACATCAAACGCGGGAGCATTTTGCGGATCATAGCTACCGTATAATGGTGGCAGACACCCGGCAATACTGACGTTAGACTGCCCCACGCTGTCGCGCGCTCGGGTCGCGAGTTCAATGGACTTTTGCTGCAACAGGTTAAACTGATCTTCTATATTGACATAGGCCAGCCGCTCGGGTGTCACACTGTAGGTATTCAGAGTGATCACCCGTGCACCGGCGCGCAAGTAATCTTCGTGCAACTGCTGCACTGTATCAGGAGAATCCAGCAATACCTGCGCGCCCCACAGCGGACTGGTTTGCACCGC
>CAZNOB010000072.1:0-8548 GCA_964574535.1 uncultured Granulosicoccaceae bacterium
AGGAGGGTAGTTCTTTTGGTATCTTTTTCTGCCGCGCAGCGGCTTAGTACAACAAATGAATATGTGTCTGCTTGTAAGCGCCTGGATATTTTCAGCAACATACAAAGCCGTCCAGCAAGACGACTTTTGGTAATTTTTTCGTCGTTTGAAAATGACTCCGCCTGAAGCGCATGACGCTTTTGGTCTTTTCAAAAATGAAGGCCCCGGCAGGGATGTCATGTTAGCTGCCCAAAAACGCACAGCTAGCGGGGCGTTATCACCTGGTCGCCGATTATTTTAAAAGTAGAGTAACAATTGAATAAATTGATAAGTATCGAACTAGAAACTGCCGGTTATGATGGCTAGTAAGGTAATTAACTAGGTCGGAATAAAATTATCAAAGGAACACTTCATGAGTGTGGCGAACGTACTATGTCTCCGGTTCGACGATAGTAAGACAACCTAATAGCAATAAGACTCCATAGCAATATGATCATCCACTTGTCGGTTGAACCACCGCCAGATTCTGAATCCGGTGCCTGCTCTTCAGCTAACGTCTGACCATCAATTGTATTCTGCTCGACAGTATTTTCTGTATCAACCTCTCTTGAAGGTTCAGGTGATTCGCTTTGCGTATCGACCACAGGAAGTGGGGAGCATGAGGTCTGTGTTACCGGATCCCACCCCCAGCCATCATTGTAATGGGCATCGCTATAGTCGCAGTTATTGATAGTGTTATTCTGTGGCCGGTCAGGAACATCTGCCTCTATTGACCCACCAGCGGTGGTATCGTCCTGGATATCTGTCTGTGACACAGACGTACTCTGGTTTGTTTCGTCAGCTGGAGCGTCTGTTGACTCGTTTGAAACTTGAGGTGTTTCTGGCGGATCGATGTTTTCATCCTGTTCAGGCTCAACTTCAACTGGATCGTCAGCGATATCGTCGCCTTCGTTGCTGGAAACTATCACCTCGTCTACTGTCTCGTTTTCTTCCGGCACAATGTCGGTAGTGTCCGCGACCGGGGTAGCTGACTCCGGCTCGTCAGTTGTTTGGGTATTCTGCGCTCCGGGTAACAGCAATGGTGTCATATCAGTTTTGTATGTGGCAGCAGATGGAATAGTGGCCGGCGCACCACCAGAGCTGACAACGAGCTCATCGTTGACGACTCGCGCGATAGGCGCCAGTAATGCCTGTGGTAGTTCAGCCACAGTCTGCCATCGATCTCTCGATGGATCGTAGCGATAAACCTTGGTGCCTTTCGTAGCGCCGCCAACAACATAGATCGCGCCTTTATGAACAAACGTAGACGGCTCGATATGTGATTGCACAGCCGGGAGATTATCGATCTGGTCCCAGGTGTTAGTTTTAGGATCAAACACGTGAGACAAATTTGTATCAGGCGTACCGGCACCGCATCCGTCATGAGTGAACTGTCCTCCGATCGCATAAATTAGCTCATCGAGCACTACTGTTGCAAAATGATTTCTGGGTATTGGCATAGGTGCCACACTTGATATGTCGCTCCAGCCTGCAGACGGATTGTTTAGGTCGTAGACGTAATGATTATCAACATCGCATCTTGCCTGGGTGTCAATACCGCCGAACCAGTGTATACGGTCATCGACCAGTGCTGCACCACCTGCCGCACCCGGAACTGGTAATTTCGGCCCGGTGGACCAGTCTAAAGTGTCCAGGTTGAATTTCCAAACCTTTGAGGTTACAGCACCGGGGTGATCACCGAGCCTGCCACCAATGATCCACACTTCATTTTCATGGACAACAAAACCATTGTGAGTCACAGCGTTGCCCTTTGCCACTGATGTATTGCTTACTACCGACCAGGTGAGCTTTTTTGCATCGAATTTTTCGACTGTCGGCTCTACCTTTATCCCCTTTCCGAATCCGTTAAAAACGTAGATGTCGTCCTGATACTGAATAGCGGTGGATTCGAATCTTGCGTTTTTTATATTTGGCAGTTTTTTCCAGTCTGACGGTGTGGCCGCCGCTAGCGTTGGTTCGGAGTCAACACGAGTTTCGGTGACGATTGTTGTAATCTGGTAGGCTGCCGATGCTAAGCAAATCAAACCTGCAAGCACTGATCCGATAGTGGTGATTGGGCTACTCGTCAATTTAGGCGTCACAGTCTTTGTTCGACTCGTTTTGATTTCTGTTACCTATGGTATCGGCGACCGTCGTGTGCCTTTAATTAATTCCTTCAGTACAGTGATGTTAAGTCAGATCAGACACCTGTGACGGGCTTATCATCTCACCCGACTAATAGACTAATAGCCCGTGGGCTGTTTGGAAAGTTCGATAACGCGGCTCGAAACGACAGTCGCCATAGCGAGGTTAGAATAAATTCGACGTATGCCCTGCTATGCCTGCATTCTTCTGCCTTCCTCTGACGGTTTCACTGTGAAAAGTTTGTCGCGAATTGCCGGATAGCTTACGTTTATCAGTTTTCGGCTTGCCAGCGCGATTTTATCCCGGTATGAAAAATACCTGAGTGATATCTGCAGCAGTCAGGTAGTTCAGAATAATACTAATCAGTCGGACATCAGTTGTAGCGCTGATGGAAGCGGTGCCCTTGATCACTCCATAATCATTATTTTATGGATTCATGCACCGTTTTTTCTTTATATTCTATTGTTACAAGTCCTTTGGTCTATGGCTCCTGCAGCCTCGCAGAAAAATTTGGTACACACTGTTTGTCGTTCAAATCACTCTCAATAATGATCCGGAATTCAACCTTTTATACGTCAACGTTTCACGCGAGTCTCATCGCAGACAAACCAGACCAGCTGTTCTATCAAGCGAGAAGTGCGTCAAAATAATTACACTAAAATGCGGCAGGGTCGATACCTAACGGACTCCTGCAGGCAAGATGGACTGTCTGCGATGTGAAAAAAGAAAGCCAGGGAATCGGCAATACCGCAACTCAAATGCGCAATTCTATTGCTGTGCTCTGACTATAAAAATAATCGAATGGAATCGAGGGTTAGCGGGAATGAGTGCCAGTGTAAAAAAACAGGAAATGACTGATAGCGATGCGGCGCAGAGCGCCTCGTGGCGATACCCGGACAGCATGCTTGCAGCGCTGGATCGCGCTCAGGCGATCATTGAGTTCGACCTGGCTGGCAATGTTGTTGCGGCCAATGACAACTTTCTTAGCACTTTGGGGTACGAACTGGAGGAAGTGGTTGGTCAACACCACCGGATGTTCTGTGAAGAGAAGTTAGCCGAAAGTACCGAGTACAAGCGTTTCTGGAAAACCCTGGGCACGGGTGAGTATGTCGCAGGAGTTTTCAAACGGATTGCAAAAGACGGGAGAGAGATATGGATCAATGCATCCTATAACCCGGTGATGGAAAATGGCAAAATCGTTGGATTTATCAAGTATGCCACTGATGTAACCAGTGAGCAGAATCAAGCTTCAGCCTATCGCAGCAAGGTAGACGCAATTGAACTTACCCAGGCACGGATCGAATTTGATCTTGATGGACATGTGCTTTCTGCCAACGATAACTTCCTCAATACCGTGGGCTACAAACTGGATGAGATCGTTGGCAAACATCATCGTATGTTCTGCGATCCGGACTATGTCACTACCGATGAATACAGTGAGTTCTGGAAGTCGCTTAACAGCGGACAACCCAGTTCCGGTGTTTTTCGAAGGTTTGGAAAATCGGGAAACGATGTCTGGATAAATGCCTCATATAACCCTGTTTTGAGTCCGGAAGGGAAAGTAATTCGGGTAGTAAAATTTGCAACTGACGTGACAGCCGAGGTAGAGCGGAACGCCGATTTCGAAGGCAAGGTCGAGGCAATCAACAGAGCTCAGGCCGTTATTGAATTCGATGTTGACGGTTGTGTTAGAACAGCTAATGAGAATTTTCTTAATGCACTCGGTTATCAACTGAGCGATATAGTCGGTAATCACCACCGGATGTTCTGTGAAAAGAGCTATGCCGATAGCAATGAGTACCGACAGTTCTGGGAGAGTTTGAAAGCTGGAAAATATCACGTTGGTGAGTGCAAGCGCATTACCAGTACGGGCGACGAAATCTGGATCAATGCGTCTTATAATCCAATCTTCGACGCCAATGGCGCAGTATGCAAAGTGGTAAAATTTGCCACAGATGTTACTGAGGCCAAACTGCAGGCCAGCGATAATGAAGGAAAAATATCAGCATTGAATCGCAGTCGGGCAGTGATCGAATTCGATCTCGACGGTAACGTTCTTACCGCGAACGATCTGTTTTTGGGTGAATTAAAGTATCGATTGAATGAAATCGTTGGCAAGCACCACAGTATTTTCTGTGATCCCGAGTACGTCGCGTCACCGCTGTACCGGCAGTTCTGGTCCAAACTTGCCGATGGCGAATTCGATTCGGGGCGCTATAAAAGATTTGCCAAAGACGGCACCGAAATCTGGATAGAGGCATCCTACAACCCGATATACAACAGCGAAGGCAAGCTATACAAATTTGTGAAGTTTGCCTCTAACGTGACGAATGCGGTTGAGGTTGAAGCCGATGTGCGTCGACTGGCACTTGAGTTTACCCAGGCCTCATCAAATATCGCTGAAAGATCCGAGAACGTTGCCCAGACCGCTCGCGTCCTTGGTGAAAATACCGAGGAAATGAATGCTGCAGTAGAGGAACTCACTGCCTCAATTGACTCGATAGCGTCAAACAGCAAAAGCGCAGATCAACTGGCCAACGCAACTCAAAAAGCCGCCGAACTTGGATCAACAGCAATTGGTGATTCTATTGATGCGATGGAGTTGATCAACAAGTCATCCGAAGACATTGGCGATATTGTCAAAGTGATTAGTGAAATTGCCAGTCAAACCAACCTGCTTGCACTTAATGCCGCGATCGAAGCGGCGCGCGCTGGTGAACACGGGCTTGGGTTTTCTGTAGTCGCAGACGAAGTCCGAAAACTGGCTGAGCGATCCTCTCAGGCTACCAAAGAGATTTCCCAGTTGATCAATGCTTCCGTCAAGCGTGTGAACCAGGGCAGTGAGACTTCAAAAGAAGCGGTCAAGTCGTTTCGGGAGATCGTTTCAGGTGTGCACGAAACGACGCGTGCGATTGCAGAGATCTCTTGTGCAGCAGAAGAGCAGTTGATAGCGGCGCGTGAGGTTAGTGCCTCTATACAGCACATCTCCGAAGCCTCTGAAAAATCGGCGTCAGCGTCTAAGGGAATCGCCGAGGCGACTTCCAGCCTGTCTGATGGTGCAGAGCAACTTAGCGAAAGCGCGAAAAAGTTTGCGGCCTGAGGAAACCCGGGTGTGGTGGACAAAGGGATGCTTTAAACCCGAAAGCCACACAAGACGGTGAGGTTACCTGGGGCAGTCGCGAGGCTGCCCTATGGTTCCGAGATAATTTTCAAACAGAATAACCAGGCCGAAGAGCTGGAATCCATGAACCAATTAGCCAGAGAACAGAAAACCGAATCGTCGAGCGAGATTACACCGGCGGTTCGAAGCAAAGTAATAGACTATATTTATAGTCGTTCGGGTATCGCGCTGGGTAGCCTCACTTGCAATTTTGTCGACACACGTCTACGTCGACGCTTACGGGCGCTGCAGGTAGCAAACGGAGATGACTATATCGACTACCTGGCAAGGCAGAGCGATGAGGTCGAGCATCTGGTCAATGCGTTTACCACCAATGAGACCAGCTTCTTTCGCACCACCTCACTGTGGCGCTACATCGAAGACACACTACTGCCAGAGTTGGCAGAAAATAGTACCGGCAGGAGTCCGGCTTTCTGGTCTGCCGCATGTTCAACGGGAGAGGAACCCTACTCGCTGGCTATGCTTAGCTGCAATCGTTTCCCCACAAGTAAAGGCAGGCCGCGAATTTTTGCAACCGATATCAGTACCGAGGTACTGGAAAAAGCATCGCAGGGAATTTATAGCGGTCGCACGATTAATCGGCTAAAAAAAAGCCGCAGCGGAATGTTAAAAAACTACTTCACGCAACAGGAAAATGAATACCAGGTTGTTGACTCATTGCGAAAGATAGTCAGATTCGAAAAGCATAATCTCATGCAGGCGCCAGCCGCGCAGGAACAATACGATCTGGTGCTGCTGCGCAATGTATTGATCTATTTTAGCCAGCCCGATCAGATCAGAATTCTTCGGCATATTACTTCGTCGATACGGCCCGGTGGCATGCTGGCAATTGGCGAGTCAGAGTCGCTGGCTTTTTTCGACTCAGGGCTCGAATTCGTGAAACCATTTCTCTACCGGAAGCCCAAACGTGGATAATTCGAAAGTGCTGGTCGCGAGAATGGGGCAAATGCAAATTTCCAGTGGCGGCGAAACGTTAAAGGCAATTATGGGATCGTGTGTAGGTATCGGGATACTTTGGCGCAAGCGTGAGCTTTACGCGCTCAGTCATTGTCTTCTTGGCCATGCACCGAACGATAGAACAGATCCCAGTGCCAAGTACGTGAGTGACGCGATACCAATGATGCTGGATGCCATGGGTGTGGAGACACGCCGCGAACGCCGGGCTCTCGAGGCTGTCGTTGTCGGTGGTGGCACCATGTTGCAGGAAACCGGCAATCCCGGTGGGGAGGGAATCGGTCCATCGAATCTTCTTGCTGCAAAAACTTATCTCGATGAGAACAGAGTGTCCATTCGGCATTTACAGGACGCTGCGGATAATGCATCGCAGTTGTTCATACATGGGAATTCCGGAGAGTACGAGATCATTCTCATTCCGAAGCTGGTCGTACAATAAAAAATTGCGAGTAAAACGCAGATAATTAAGTCGAGAGGGGTGTTCTGTGCACATGAATAAAAATACAAATGAAGTGATTTACGGATCCTTTTGCCTCGGCAAACTGGAACTGGCGGTAAGCGCTCATGAGCTTCAGGATGTTGTCAACTATCCCGATGAAATTGTAGAGATACCGCTTGCACCGGACTACTTCATTGGTATGTTCTCGCTCAGGCAATCAATAGTGCCAGTGATTAATATGCGGCTGTTGCTCAAGCATGATGGCCCCAGAATCGAGGATAGCGCCAGTCGCGATTGTGTAGCGATCATCATGGTTGGCAAGCATCGGCTCGGCTTATTGTTCGATCGAACCTCGGAAGTACTGCGCATCGATTCCAGCCAGGTAAAGAACTTTGACTATGCTGCGAGTGAGTCGGCTAGTCCTGGACATATTCAGGGTATTATTTCACTGGAGGATGGACAGCGGCTTGTGCAGGTGATAGATCCCCGGTCACTGATCAACCTGCCTCAGATTCCACTCTCCACTGATCTGGTGGTTGAGACCGCCGCAGTTGTTCACACGCCGCAGTGCCGCCGGCGTTGTATTACATTCAGATCTGGTGGCGATAGATTTGGTATTCGTATCGACGCGGTAAGCGAGATTATTCCGGTGAAAGAGCTCAGCCCGCTTGGCAACCTGTTTACCAAACATTGTCTTGGGCAGATTGAATTACGTGGTACAAACCTGCCGGTTCTGGATTTTGCCATGTTGCTGGATAGACCGGCAGCAATCCTTGATGAAGAGCGTAGTCGTATTGTAGTGGTTAAGATCGACGGGCAGCCATTGGGTCTGGTGGTAGATTGTGTGGAAGGGATTGTTGAGTATTTCAACGAAGAACTACAGCCACTGCCCGATTTCGGTAGATCGTCTAACGTGATGCTGTCTGGTTGCATTATAAACGGCATAGGTGACATTGGTGTTATCAATCATGAAATTCTGTTTGCGATGCCCGAGGTCGTAGCACCGGCAACCGCCATTCACGATTCAAACAACTATGCGCGCAACGAAGCACGTGTTGCTTCGAGTAGCGGTACGCTTACGACCTATCTGGTGGTGAATCTGGGTTTCGATTTCGTACTGCCTGTCGCCGAAGTTTCCGAAATTATAGATTGCCCGGACGCAGTCAATGATATTCCAGGGTCCCCGGAATACATCGATGGTATGTTCAATCTTCGGGAGAAAGTGATACCGGTAGTAAATATGCGTGAGTTGTATTCAGTTAATGGCGTCGCCGGAGAGAATGTACCCAAGCTGTTAATCGTCGAACGTGATCAATGGCTGATTGGCCTGCGTGTCGACGGGGTCAAGGACATCGTCAAGATTCGTTCAAACAATGAATATAAAACGCCCAGCGCCATGTTGGGTGACTGGTCTCAGGCGTGCAATGAAGATATCTCCAAGAATCTGGTCAGCGACAACAGTGTATTGCCACTGCTGCCGATTGCACGAATACTGGATCGTGTTTCTCCAGCCAGGCTCGATCTGCCGCTGGTTGTCGAAGATCGGGCGGCGTAGGGGTCATGCCGTCCGGTAACAGCCAGTGCACTGTGTTATCGTTCGGCGTCTTTAGCTTGTAACACACGTCAGCGTTCTACGTCAGTGATAAACGCTTTACCAAAATTTTTCTGCCGTGCTCTGACGACTGCCACTGTGAGAAGTTTGTTGCCGAACTTCCCGCACAGCCCACTAGAAAACCCCGGGCGCCCAGTGCGACATGAAGCGCCGAACTCTCCCCATCCGTATCCAGTGCTGATGAGTTATCCACTTTTGG
>CAZNOB010000072.1:8648-23782 GCA_964574535.1 uncultured Granulosicoccaceae bacterium
GAAGCGCCGAACTCTCCCCATCCGTATCCAGTGCTGATGAGTTATCCACTTTTGGCGGTAGAACGCCACGGCTTTGAGCTCGGCCGCTGACTGGGTCAGTTCGTACTTTTTAATCACACGTTCGCGCAGTATCAGGTACCGGCTCCAGTGAGCGATGTTGGGCGGCATGCCTTCATAGCTGTTTTTGAAACCTTTGGCGCGATTGGACGATCGGTATACCGCGAGCAGGTTATCAGGGTCATTAGCCAATGCCCTGCGTTTGTCGACACCCCACGCATAGCCGCCAAAGTTATGGGCCTCTTTCAGTGCGACGACGTGATCAATATCCAATCGACCAGGCGCCCGAATGACGCGGCCTGTGTACAGGCATACCCAGAGTCCGCCCGTGGCGCGATTACCGTCTTTGGTTACTGGAATCAGACTGTCGCGCTCGAGGATCTCCTGGCGTGTATCGCTGCCGTCACCATCGCTGTCGATCCAGTGCGGCCAGGCATCTCGATCAAACTCGGGAATGGAAGTGAATGGCCATATGTTGAACATCGTAATTCCTCCTTACAAGTTCGGTCGAGCCAACGAGATCACAAAACATCACGATTAGTTGCCTGCGGTCTGACTGATCACCTGCATCAGCATGCCAGGCATGTTCACTAAAAAACGGGGGGTCGCGAATACAAGTGAGTTTTTATATTCGCAAAAGTCACCGCGCCCGCATCGAAAGAACTGACAGCTTCCGGTGAGTCTGCACTTTCTCGCCTTGTCCTGACTGCTATATTATTTGGAAAGTTTATTGAAAAAATTTGGAACGACCACTAACGATCGCCAAACATATCACCCAGGCCTCCAAGCACAGAGCCCTCCCCCTTGGAGCCGCCCAAAGAACCACCAGCCTGAAGCACTCTATTGGCAAGTCGCGAAAACGGCAGACTCTGCAGGTACACAGTGCCATGCCCGCGCAAAGTGGCGAGAAACAGTCCCTCACCACCAAACACCATTGATTTCAGGTTTCCGGCACGCTCTATGTCGTAGTCTATCCCCGTGGTAAATGCTGCAAGACAACCGGTATCCACTCTAAGTGTTTCGCCCTTCAACTCACGCTTAATAACTGTTCCACCAACATGGATAAAGGCTTTGCCATCACCGCGCAGTCGCTGGAGTATGAATCCTTCACCACCAAAGAACCCGGTGCCAAGTTTTCGTTGAAAGGCAATATCGATTGAGGTACCGAAGGCTGCACATAAAAAAGCATCTTTTTGGCATATCAGCTCCTCCCCTATTTCCATCATATCAAGCGGAATTATTTTGCCCGGGTAAGGCGCTGCAAAGGCTACTCGTTTTTTACCGGAACCGGCATTGGAGAAATGTGTCATGAATATGGACTCGCCGGTTAACACCCGCTTACCAACATTCAACAGGGAATCCATGATGCCGCCCGAGGGCTGTGACCCATCCCCCATTCTGGTCTCGAACTCAATGCCGTCTTCCATGTAGTTCATCGCACCAGCTTCGGCGATAACCTTCTCCTGCGGATCCAGCTCGACCTCGACAATCTGCATATCATCGCCAAAAATATCAAAATCGACTTCATGGCATTTCATCGCAATACCTCCGTTGTTTTGGATAGCAAAATAGTATCACGCATAACCCGACCGGTTACACAGAGGATCGATAATAAGTCGAAGTATAGGAAGCACAAACGCTACTTACCGCGTTGACTAACACAAGTTGGTCAACCGCCACGGCCGGTCTGACCACCCTATTCCACCGAATTAACCAAGCCTTCAACCATTCTGCTGGTTTTTCTCTATCACACTAAAATGTTCTCAGAATTCCCACTTGCCGACACCCGACAGACAATACTTTGCTGCCTGCGAGGCAACTCAATGCCCGCAAGAGCCATGCTCTGTTTCGAACTTTTTAGATATCTGCACCTGAAACAAATGCTTTACCACTGGCTCCAGACAGCACCACAACCCGGATCTGGTCATCTTTTGCAGGCTCGGACCGGCTAATCCAATTGCGTCCCACATCTCCACAGATACACGTTCCACCGGTCGGGCTTGAAGATTACATGGCCGGTTGCGTCCTTTACATGAACCTGTATTTGTCTACTGGTAATCTTATTTTAGTTGTCATGAGTAGATTCGTGGATTGGTATTTAACACCAACGGGTTTTCAATTGAATCGCGAGCTAATTTCGTTATAGTGGGCTTGCTGTGTGAGCCTGCTCTTGCATTCTCATTAATTTCCGTTTTAAGCATAAACCGTGAAAAACTTAACTTATGATAAAAATTGTCTTATTCGGACTTGGGGAAGCGGGTGGTCTGATTGGCTCAGATATCGCAGCTGCGGCCAATGTACAAGGGATTGCCCTGCAGGTATGGGGATTTGACCCTGCACATGTAAAAACACCGGCAGGTATTATACGTACCACGACACCGACAGATGCAGTGACAGATGCAGATTTTATTTTGTCTTTTACCGGTTCAGTAGACGCGCTGAACGCGTTGAATCAATCGCTTGAATTGATACCACCATCTGCGATATACGCAGACTTTGCCAGTGCCAGTGCTGGTCTCAAACGTGAGCTGGCAAAAATTGCTGACGATGCCGGTTTTAAATTTTGCGATGTTGCATTGATGGCTATGGTGCCGGGCAATGGTATAAAAACACCTGCTATGTTTGCAGGTAATGGCGCCACTGAATTGAAAGATCTATTGAGCGAGATAGGTATGCCTATAGAAATCGTCAGCGATAGCGCCGGGGATGCGGCTGAACGTAAGTTGTTACGTAGTGTTGTGATAAAAGGGCTGGCTGGTCTGCTTATTGAGTCACTGGAAGGCGGACATAAGGCGGGTTGTGCGCAGTGGCTTTGGAAAAACCTGGTGGATGAGTTTACAGCAATGGATGCAATGATGTTGCAACGACTTGTGCAAGGTACCGGAGTTCATGCTGGTCGGCGACTTCATGAGATGGAAGCGTCGGCGCAGCAACTGACGGAGTTGGGGGTTGATCCGTTAATGACAGCATCGACTGTCGCAAACCTGGATAAAGTAAAGCGCATGGGTGTACCGGACGTACCAGAACTCTAATGACTTTTACGTATGTGTTGCTGCGTTATGAGCTTTGAGGATCTGCGGTGATGCTATTTGATCGGAGATATGTATATCCCAAACTGCCGCCGTCGTGGTTGATAAAAATTCCTCCATACTCGCTGCAACCTCATCAAGCTGAGTGAACGTTTTACCGCTTAGTCCAAATCCGGCACCAATTGCAGAAAACGCCGGTCGACCGAATACTGAACCTGCAATCGTGATTCCGTCAGCTCGTAATTTATGTACCTCTGAACCATAAGCGCCATCATTAAGAACCACTATCAGTATGTTCAATTGATGGCGAACAATAGTTTCCAGCTCCTGGACATGCATTAACGCTGAGCCGTCTCCGTCAAGTAATACGACCGGTCGTTCAGGGAAGGCGTTCGCGATACCTATTGCGAATGATGTACCGTTGCCAATCGCACCGAACTCGCGAATCACAGTGTAATGGCTTTGAGGATGGTGGTTCATCTGCGCTGTATAGTATGCGCTATGGCCCGAAGTGTTGACGATGTGGCAGTCAGGCGGGATGACTCCGGCTAGTTTCTTTACCACCGCCATGGGATGCAACATGCCATCCGGTGTGGCGTAATGATCCGGTAGCGTAAGTGCAGCTTTTGCGCGTGCTTGCATTTTTGATGTACGCCAACCAGTCTGCTCTTTCACAGATGTACGCAAGGCTTCAGCACCAAGAGTGGCATCTGCTGTGATCAAAAAATCGGATGCTTTTCTCCCTTGAACAAATTCCTGAGGGTTATTGTCAATGTGAATTACTTTGGCGTTTGGCGTAAGGTTTCCGTTGTCAAAAGTATGCGCTGCCAGGCGTGTACCTATGCCAATAATCAGATCCGCCTCTGCGAAGATATCTTTAGCACTTTCAGTGGCAAATCCACCGGCCACACCCAGGCAAAATGATTGATCGTGAAACAGACCCTTAGCGGGTAGCGTTGTTGCCAGACAGGCACCACTTTTCTCTGCCAGTGCAATACAGGCAGTTTTCGCGCTATTCGTCACAGCACCGAGACCAGCAAGTACTATCGGTCGATCTGCCTTGCTAATTAATCCGGCTGCCTGCTCGATAGATTGTGAATCAGGATAAAAGGGTGAAGGAGAAACGAACAACTCATCCGACACACGGTGCTTTGTTCGGTCTGCAAAAGATTGTTGCTGTAGATCAAATGGCACACCAATAACGATCGCACGTCGTGAATTTTTTACATCTGCAAAGGCATGGTGTACATCGGCGACTATTGTGATCGGGTCATGAAGTGCTCTGTATTCAGCACCACAGGCTTCTACAAATGGTTTTTGATCTATACCCTGGTTGTACCAGGGTTTGTTCAATGGTGCCTCACCTGCAAAAACAACCAGTGGTATGCGTGCTCTCACTGCAATAGGCAGTATGGTCATGATTTGAGTCAAGCCTGGTCCGCAAGTGACTGTGGCCACGCCAATGTTGCCGGAGACGCGCGCGTAAGCAGTTGCCGCTGCAACTGCTGCGTGCTCATGGCGGGTATAGATTAACCGGGTGTCAGTCTGCGCCAGCGCACCGGCCCAATGCATATTTGCATCACCAAGTAAGGCGAAACAACAACCAATTTGCTCTCGATTAAAAGCGTCTGCAAGTGCCTGGTAGATTTTCACTTATGCGGAACCAGTTTGAATACCCGCCGAGACAATAAATTGCCTATTGATACTGTCAATAGTATACGACAGAGATGGTGTAGCGCCACGACCACCGGATTAAAGTTCAGTGACAGGGCAATCAAACTCATTTCCGCCAGCCCCCCCGCGGCAAAGCTTATAAACATCGCACCAAAATCTGCTGGCACATATTGAATAAGCACCATTGCAAACATCGCCGCGAGGAATAGCATGTAAGCTCCAGCCAATAGCCCCATGCCCAGACCGCGTAAAAGCAATTTCCGGGATACTCCCGAGAATTGCGCGCCTAGTGCCGTACCAACCATGTATTGGGCTGCATGACCAAGCCATGGTGGTATGTCAATTTCGATAACTCCTCCAACAGATAAAACCAGTGCGAGTAACAGCGGCCCCAGCATATGAGATACAGGCAGCTTTGTGAGCTGCCCTGCAGCTAAGCCCACCAATGCAATTGTGATGAGTAACGTGATATCTATAATATTATAATCGACAGTGCCCAGGGATTGACCGCCCAGCGATCCAACTGCATTACCCTCAACAAAAAGAAAGAGCAATGGGACTGAAGCCACAACCAGAATAATACGTATGAAATGCTGTGCAGTAACAATACGTAGATCAGCCCCCGCTTCTTCTGCCAGTGCAGTGGAATCAATTATGCCTCCTGGCAATGCTGCAAAATAGGCATCCAGCTTTTCGTAGCCACCGATCCAGCGCATGATCGCGTAGCTGCCACCATGTGCAATTAAAATAAACGGAATTAGCGCGAGCCCCGAAATCCAGAAATCCGGCAGTAAAGTTAATAACTCTGGTGAAAATCGCGAGCCAATCATTGCCCCGATAATGGACATGAAGACCAGGCGCACCCATCGGGATAGCTTTGGTAGTCGTTTATCGTTGCGCTCGTACCAAAGAACATAACATGCTGCTGCAAAAATGCCGCCCAGCATAAACGGCATCGGAACACCAATTATAAGAGCGGTAAATCCACCGAGCAGGCCGAAGAAAAATATCGGCAGGAATCGAATGTCCAAACCAGCCACGTTATGGGCTACTGTGTTTCGGGTTTTCGACTACGGTAGGTGGACCAGGCTCGAAAGATAACCACAGCGGCACCAATAATCAGGAAAATTGGCGCATAGGAAAATTTGCCCTGATACTCAAAGCTTGTGAACACCAAAAAGCCCTGGTCTGAAATGATCATCGATTGTCGAAAGGCTTCTTCCATGCTCGAAGTTAGAACAAACGCGATAATAAATGCTGCAGCAGAGAAGTTGGTTCGCCGCATCGCATAACCTATCAGCCCGAACAGTAGCGCAAAGCCGACATCCCAAATTGATGCACGTGAAGAATAGCTCGCAGCCAATGCAGTCATAAAGATGAAGGGATAGAGATACTGGGTTGGCAGAATCGCGATCACGCGTCCGATGAACGGTGCTGCAAAGTAGCCGATAATTGCATAGCAGGCAATACCGATTAATCCCGCTGCAAAGATACCAAAGATAAACTCTCTCGGGCTGATCAACTGCCCACCCATAAACAATGGCGGCTCGGTTGCAAATATGCTTGGTCCCGGCTGTAATCCGTTCACCAGAAACATACCAATTAATACTGCAGCAATAGTGGATCCGGGGATACCAAGTGTCAGCAAGGGAATCATGGAAGGGCCCGATACAGCGTTGTTGGCAGATTCCGGTGCTGCAATTCCTTCAACAACACCTGTGCCCCATTCACTTTTGTTTTTTGCCTTACGTTTCTCTTCACCATAGGCCACAAAACAGGCAACTGAGGAACCCAGCCCTGGCATCATACCAATTAAAGAACCGTAGATTGACGAGCGGAACATCAACGGAATGCATCGCTTGAACTCGGCCCAGGTAAAGTAGTGGGCACTTGGGTCTACGACCTTGTCCGGTGCGAGATCAATCATCTTTACCTTGGCGGCTTTTTCTGCCTGAATGATAACTTCAGATATGACGAAAACACCTATAAGCAAGGGCACTAGCGCCATGCCTGATTCCAGCTCATCAATACCCATGGTCATCTTGAATTGACCCGTGATAACGTCTTCACCTATCAAACCAACGACAGCACCAAACAGGGTAGAGATTATGCCCTTAATAATGCTGTCGCTGACAACTGAGCCAATGACAACAAATGCCATTAGATATATGGCAAAATTTTCTGGCGGGCCAAATTGGCGGGTAAAGGCAGCAATATAAACCGCGCCGAAAATCAATACGATTTCGCCAAAATAGTCACCATAAGCTGATGCCACCGTAGCTGTTTTTAGTGCTTTACCAGCCTGCCCTTTTTGCGTCATCGGATAGCCGTCTTGCATGGTGGCAGCAGACGCAGCTGTACCCGGCGTATTAAAGAGTATCGCGGCGATTGAACCGCCGTAGCGCCCTGACTTACCAATGACGTACAGGAACGCAAGACCTGCAAGCCCGCCTATTTCATCGTTATAGGCAATGAGTATGGGTAACATCATTGCGATAGCGGCTGCCGCTGTTAAGCCCGGTAGCGCACCAAAGACAATACCCACAAATGCCGCAAGCACGACAAACATAAGTGCGTACGGGTCATTGAATAAAATAACAAAGCCACAAGTAATGTCGAAAAAAATCGACAGGAACCCGAGCCCTTCAAAAAATGCTTCAACACCTTCGCAATGATTCTGCACCTATTTGGCTCCAGTGATCCAGTTAGTGTACGGGCGCAAATCTACAATCGCCCCTTTGGGATCGTTCAGCAGCATAACACCCATAAATACCCACTGAAATATAAACGCCAGCACTACCGCGCCGACAATCATTGCAAACCAGTTGCGAACTCCAAATGTATAGAGCATGGCAATCAGTGTGATAATCACCGCCGAAAAGTAGCCAAAACCCCAGAATGTCAGTACAAACAGAACTCCGCAGGCCACAACCATAAAAATGCGCTTTCTGTCGCTTTCAAGGAAGCCGTAGTCACCTTGCAGCTCACCCAGCTTGCCGAGTTTGGCTTTTAAGCCAAGCCAAAGTCCACCAATTACTAAAGAAACTGCCAGTATCATTGGCAGGGTGCGCGGCCCTATCGATTCTCTTGAGGTTTCAATTGTGAAGGCCTGGATGATAAAAAATACACCCACCAGCAAAACGACGGTGGCGACACCGTATTCCAGTTTAATTTTATATTGCTGGTGTTCCATCTAATCCTCCTGTCATCGAACCAACGAAAGCATTTATAACTACTCAGGTTGAAGATTCGATACGGAAATAAAAAGAGGCAAGCCACTGGCTTGCCTCATACGCTGCCGGAAAATCGCAAACGAGCTATTGGTTTGCGATAATCTCTTTAACAACCGGGCCCATTACGTTGAACATAGTGTCTTGCGCTTCAGTAGCCTTGGCTCCATCAGTGTAGAAAGAAGCCAGGTCATTACCGGCCATATACTTCTTATAGCCTTCAATTTCAGCAATATGAGCAATTGCTGCGCCTACGTCTTCTTTTACTTCATCAGATATGCCGGTTTTACCAAACAAACACATTAGACCGGTGAAATCGATACCGTCGGTACCTTGCTCTTTAAATGTAGCAAGATCTGGTGCCATTGGATCGCGTTCTGCACCCGCTGATGCCAGTGCGCGGATATCGGCTTCAAAACCGACAACAGTGTTCACACCACCAAAAACAGCTTCAACTGATTGTGAAACAAGTGCCGCACGTGCTTTTGAACCACCTTTAAAGGGTACCTTCTTGTGCTTAATGCCATGTGTGTCAAAGAAGATGTGACCAATAGTTGCGTGCATTGTTGCAGCACCTGAAGTACCCCAGGTAATTTCTTCACCGGATTCTTTAGCATTTGCAATGAACTCATCCATTGAACCGGCAGGGTTAGACGCATGTACTTGTAGTGACGTAACCAGTTGCGATGCACAACCAAGATTCACAAAGTCATCAGAGACGTGATAAGGGCGCTCGTCACCTTTGGCAAGTTCGCCGGCGATGAACGTACCGATGTTGATCATATAAAGAGTATGGCCATCTGCATCTTCATCAAGAACTGCTTTGGCAGCTTTTTGACCTGATGCGCCAGGCAGGTTTACGATGTATGCGGGCAGGCCATTCATGCTTGGCGCTTCGTGCATATATGAGGCGAAGCCACGTGCTGTGGTGTCTGTACCACCGCCAGCTGAGAAGCCAACCATGATCTTGACGGGTTTTTCGGGATAGTCTGCCAGAGCGGCGGCGCTCACTAACATTGCTGATGTAGCAATGCCGGTAGCGAATTTCTTTGCGAAAGTCATTATTTAATTCTCTCCAGTATGTTTGCAATTAGGCGCGGCTCTAATTGCTTGCCTCACGATTGTAAACCCGATGGAGCCCCACACTCAAATTTAATCCGGCTTGCATTGAAAGTTTTGCGAGACGCATGCAAATCTGTTTCAATATTTGAAAAACTATGTGAGGTCTTATGTCAAAAACGCACCCATTTGAGGGCTTGTTGGTGGTTGATTTCACTCATGTTTTGGCTGGACCTGCATGTTCCTACTATCTGGGCCTGCTGGGTGCGCAGGTGATCAAGGTTGAGTCTGCGACAAAAGGTGACGCAATTCGCCATCGCGGTGGAACCGACGCAGAAGCAGCAAAAAATGGAATGAGCACCTCTTATTTGACCCAGGGAGCAGGCAAACTCTCTGTTTCGCTTGACCTTGAATCTCCTGACGGCATCACGCAATTCCACAAATTGTTAGCCCGGGCAGATGTATTGGTGGAAAACCATGTCCCCGATACAATGCGCCGCTTGCAAATGGATGAAGAAAGCCTTGCCGCCAGACATCCACATTTAATTCATTGTGCAATGACTGGTTATGGCCGGGGCGGTCCACAGGAGAATACCGCAGCTTATGATGTGAACATACAGGCCGGGTGCGGTTTGATGGAAGCAACCGGCACACTGGAAAGTGGGCCAATAAGAACCGGTGCTCCAGTACTGGACTATGCAACTGCATTGGCAGCGAGCTTTGCAGTTTCTGCAGCACTATACGAGAGAGCATCGACCAGCGAGGGATCTTTTATTGATGTCTCGATGCTTGAGACGGGTTTGACACTAATGAGCTCTACGGTGACTGACTATCTTAAGACAGGCAATGCGCCCAAACGTCGCGGCAATCTTGCAAACAGTCGATCCCCGGGAGCTGGTAGCTTCCCGTGCAAAGAAGGCGTTATGTCACTGGGAGTTAATGAAGAATCGCACTTTAAGAATTTAGCGCAAGCCCTTGGTCGTACAGATTGGATAAACGATAAGCGCTATAAAGAACGCGAAATACGAAAGAATTTTGCAACGGAACTTGCTGCAGAGATTGAAACTGAGCTTGCAAAAAAAACGGCGGAAGAGTGGGAGCCGGTATTGCAGTCTGCAGGTGTTCCATCTGCACGATTGCGCAGCCTGCCAGAGGCGTTAAGTTCCGACCAGGTAAAGACACGGGGTTTTTTACAGACTACTGATGATGGCGTGAACGTGCCGACATTACCGTTTAGACTCGGCAAGATCGATGCGTATCGCCCAGTGTCACCGGCACCGACTATAGGGGAGCATACAGTTGAAATTGAGGAATGGTTGAATACATTGAAATAGATAAACTATAAATCGATGACGACTGACGTTTTGGACAGTAGAGACAGGAAACAAGAGACTACCTGGTGACCTGGAAGAATAGTTTGATACAAAACAATCAGCACCACACTACAAGCCGGGTGTTTTTATGGCCTACGGGACGATTGTCCTGTTAGTACCAGCCAGCTCATACATTCATACATAATAATAATCCAGAGCAATCCCTGGAACAGCACGAGCACAGTCCGGTTATTGACGTAACGACATAACTCCTGCTATTACAATTAGAACCATGCCTGCTACAGACACAATGTCGGGTATTTCGGCAAATATTAGTACGCTCCATAGCACTGCAAAACCGACATATGCGAAATCGAAAATACCTATTACTGATGATGGACCATTCTGGTATGCGATCGCGGCACCTATACTGCCTGTGAGAATCGCTACGGCAAGCAAGCTCATAGAAAGCCATTGTGAAGGCCCCATCACAGCCCAGGGAGCAAGTAGAAATCCTTCTCTTACTTCGTTTGGGTGTGTCGCTATGAACGCGGCAGTGACGCCTCCAACAACTACGAATGAAATATTCAGGGCCAAAGAGAGTAATAGCGGTGGCTCTGAACGACACTTTGTCCTTGTCAGTATCATGGCAAATGCATAGAGAATCGCAGCAAGAAGTGGAAGAATGGCATACCAATTGAAGTCTTCAACACCAGGTTTAAGGATCAGAACTACCCCTGAAAACCCGAAAAACACCGCTATCCACCCTGTACTGCTAACAGAGTCGCCTACGATAACAGCTGAGAATAAGGTAATGAATATGGGCAATGTATAGTAGGCTGCCGCTGCTGCTGAAAGAGACAAGTGAGGTAGCGAAATGTAGTAGCTGACCCACATTAATACAAGAAGCAAGCTACGAACTATCGTCCACTTTAGTGAGTTTGGAATCCGAAGTGATGCGCGGGAACCAATTGCCATAAAGATGACCAGACATGGAATCGCGATGGCTGATCGAATCACGAAAATTTGCCAGATCACAAAATTTCCACTGGTCAGTTTAATTAATGTGTCGCCCAATGACAAAGCAAGAACAGTAAGAATTATTGTACCCACTGCGAGTGGTAAATTGTCTGAACGCACTGCTGATATCGGCTTATGTTTGGCTCGGATAGTTTATCCTATCCTAATAAGTTTTGATTTTCTTAAAAACTACCTCGGCAAACCTGCTTCCTTTATGGGCACATTCTACTCATTGTTGCTGAACGTCTGGCATGGTGGGAGTGAGCCAAAGGCAGCAGTAATGAAAGTTTGATGAATGTTCGTTTAGTGAATTGAATTAACTTAGTCCCAAGCGCTTTCTCATGGACTCCCGGTGCACAATGTAGAGCGCAGATCCGATAATGATCACAGAACCAGTCAATGTATAAATATCCGGGATTTCGCTAAAAAACACATAGCCAAAGATGGCAGCATAAACAAGTTGTGTGTACTGGATGTTACCAATGAAACTGGCTTCACCAAGACGTAAGGCCTTGATGCCGACCCATTGCCCCGTCGTGGCGACAACGCCCATGGATAAAAGGTAGAATAAGTCAAAACGGTCAGGTGTAACCCAAAACCAAATCAGCGGAACACCAGCAAGTAGCCCAACGACAGTGGCTTGATAGAATAAAAGCGTTGCCGTGGATTCCGTTTGTGCGAGACGGCGGACTGAGATCACTGCGATTGCCGCCCCAAGTGCACCTGCCAACGGAACCAAGGCATATAGATTGAACAGACCGTCAACCCCTGGGCGCAGCACAACTACTACACCGATAAAACCAACAGTTACCGCACAAATGCGGTGCACACCAACCGGCTCTTTCAAAAAACACGCAGCCGCAAGAGCTACGAAAAAGACCTGCGCGAATGACAGCGTGATCGCTGTGGTCAACGGCAGCAAAGCTACCGCCCAGATACCGGTTGACAGTGCGACGAAAGCCCCAAGCAACCTGACACCATGCAGGCCCGGACGTTTTGTTTTTAAGCTTTGCGGGAAGTTTGCCCTAATAGATGGAAGGGATGAAAAAAACACGACAATCTGGCGGAAAAACAATATCTGCAAAACGTGGTATTCCGTGACCGCAAACTTGGCCATGGCGGCAACTGTCGCAAACAAACCTGTGGCCAGTAGCGCCCAGAGAATTCCCTGAATGTTCTCTGGTATGGTTTTTTTCGAGTTAGTGTTCATAGCTACACACAGCGTTTCGATTGTCTACCATCGTACTCTAACCATAGAAACGCGACCTCGCCTAAGTGCAAGCCAACACCGAAGCGCATTTCCGGTACTCCGAGGGCTGGATCGCGCGAACATAACTACCGCTTTAGTTCGCGTTGGTAACGCGTGTTATAGTGTCTACCAGCGGTATCCCTGCTAACAGACGACAGAGCACGAAAACCAAAATTTCAAAAACCCGCCCGGCAACAGGAATGGGAGAAGGAGATTGCCAGTTTATGGAAAGATCTGGAATAAGTGGTTTCATTGGCTACCAACAATAACCTGTGCGACTCCTGCTAACTCAGCCGACTGATAGAATTCGCACGCCTGTTATAGCTGAATATGCTGGCTGTATTCGATGCATTAACAGGATTCCATGTACACATTGAAAAACAACAGCCATGGCAACTAAGAAACAGACCGCATTGGAGAATGCTCAAACCGATGAGACAAACTAGCAACGATAAACCACCCCCGACACACCGCTCATCCCATAAGGGCAGTTCGCGAACAGAAATCGCAACTGGATTGGTACATTCAGCACCCCTGACGTATCGGCCCAGACGTTGAACAGTGGACAGCTGCCGCTTAAAAAACACCGGCTCGAACCGAAAATCAATCCTGTCTGAAGTAACACCATGCTGCCCCCCTCTTTCCCGACACTGTTTGCCGCGCGCCAGAAAATGTACACTAATTTCTACTTGACCACTGACGCCCGCACTTGCCTACAGAATGATTGTTAAATCAACTTTTAATTTTTCCACACAAAGCATGCAACAGAACCCGAGAATCGGTTTTGCATTTCTCCGGCTCGCTTTCGGTTTTTTCATCTTTTCCATAGTTGGAGGTTGTACATCTGAAAGTGTCGATAGAGAAATACCCACTCACGCAAAGCTCATAACCCAACTGGAACAAAATGATATTGGCGCCACAGTCATCCGGATTGATATTAACGGCAGACTAAACGCTTTAGTTGCACCGGCTGAGGTCGAGTCTTCATCGGTGCAGGTACCGGCTTCGTTACTGCAAATCGGAAACAATACGATTAACATCAGTTTTTTTCTACAACGTCCGAACCTGGGAGAAGTAACTCTCGCTACAACCAGACAAGAGGTTTCTTACTCAGGTAATGCCGAAACAATTATTGTACAAGGAACAAGCTACAGCTACCCGGACGACGACGCAGACACCATTCCCAATCTACTGGAACTGCTGGTGGTTTCAGGCGATGTGGATAACGACGGCTTTGAAAACTATCTCGATACTGATTCAGACAACGATGGTTTTGAAGATAGTATTGATCCAGAACCCTACGGTGCTTCGAGCGCACAAAACAGCTTGCCTCCTATCGCCACGTTTGAATTGCAATTACCTGATCAAACATTGCGACGTGTTTCAGTAACTCGAATAGCCGGCTCTGCTACACTGTTATCTTCCCTCGATAGCCGAACGACAGCTCTCCCGTTGCTGGAGCCCGACAACTGGCCGTTCACTATTATCGATGCCATCCCTGCAGACAACTGGCAGCTGATCGAGTTGCCCTCAGCGAGCACTGTTTTGTGTGTACGATCAGAGACAGCAATTGATTTCGATACCAGCTCAATTGAGGCTAGCGTTACCGGCACTGTTATCGGATTTTTCCAGCGTTTCGATGGTACACCGTTTACTGCTCCAATCAATTCGGGCAGTATTCCGGCACTCGGTAACTTCAACAGAAACGACATTGCAAACGGAAACCGCTCACTCGACGATGCCCTGCGAGGAATTCTGGTACCTGCAAATACTGCAGGCTTCATTTCACTTTGGACTCGCGCGGACTTTTCCGGAGAGCTGTGTCAGATTAATCTGGCTACACCCTGAACCGTGTTACCAGTTATCGTTAAGCATCAGGTACCTGCCAGACAGAACTTCAGTCACTGCTACTGCGAACTCTTTGTTAACTGGCGAGAGTCTGTAAAAAAACAGGGCGTACTTTTGGCCCACGGCACGGAGACAAGATCTTGCAAAAGTTCCACGAAACAGCATTTCGCAACGCGGTGAAAGTGCCTTGCAGCCAGCCAGACAGGCGCACGTTCACCCACTCCGTGCGCCTGGTGGTCTCTTCAATCGTGTGCACATTCCTTGTCGCCTGTGGAGGCGGGGGTGGCAGCAATGGCACAGACTCTTCTGAGACCTCATTTGATGACCAGCCTCAAAACATTGCCAGTGACAGAAGAATCATTCGTGGAAATATTTACAATGTCTCTAACGGGCAACCGATTTCCGGCGCTACGATCACAACGTCACCAGTCACTCAAACCGCTCGCTCAAATCTCGATGGCACTTTCCAGGTTATTGATGTTAGTGAAGTAGCAGGCAGCTTTGAGTACGCGTTGCGTGCAACCAAGCTGGGGTTCACACCGGTCGAGTTACGCATTGCGGCTACACCGGGTGAAAATAATTTTGATGTCGCATTAACGCCGAATACTGTTAGTTTCGTTGCTAACCCCGGCTTGATCGGTATTCCGTTTGAACG
>CAZNOB010000073.1:0-23715 GCA_964574535.1 uncultured Granulosicoccaceae bacterium
TCGGCCCATCCTCCTCGGCACGTGGCGGGCCACGCTTCTCAGACGATTGGCCGACCTGCTTAGCCAGATTTCCTCTGGACGCCCCATGCTGACTGAAATCGGGCTCATGTATAATCCAGGCTAGTGCTCGCTACAAATAATGAGGTGAAAGCACAAAAATAATGGAAAACGCAAAGCGTTGATTTTTCTCTACCGGCGTTTAATCAGTTTTGAGAGGATCGTGGCAGAGGGTCGGCGCGCCACGAACGGCGCAAAGAGCGCTGTCAACCAGGGATGGCTGTTTGCGCAGCCCACTCCCACGGTCACTCTCAACATGCCGCAGGCACCCGAAGGGCTGAATAGTCGCAAAATGACTTTTTGCTTCGTTTTTGGTCTTCTTGAATCCAAGCTTTTCAAAAATGAAGGCACCCGGCAGGGATGTCGTGTTAGTTTGCGCGACAGCGCACCGATCGCCGGGGCATAAGCTCTTAGGTTGGTGTAACACCACGCAGACGTTCGCCACGCCGACGAATCAGTTCGAGAGTGGCAAGCAACGCAATTGATATAATCACCAATATAGTCGCTACCGCAAGAATGGTCGGAGAAATTTGCTCACGGATACCGGAAAACATCTGCCGCGGTATGGTTCGCTGCTCAACGGATGCCAATGCAATAACTACGACAACCTCATCGAATGAGGTGACAAATGCAAACAGAGCCCCTGAAATGACACCTGGCAATATCAACGGCATTTGCACTTTGAAAAATGTGCGAATAGGTGTCGCCCCCATACTGTAAGCGGCTTGCACCAGGCTGTTGTCAAAACCGACAAGCGTTGCCGTCACCGTGATAATGACGAACGGAATACCCAAAATTGCGTGTGCCAGAATGACCCCTGTGTGCGTATAGGCCAAACCAAGCTCACTGAAGGCTCGGAATGTTCCCGCCGCCGTTATCACTACTGGCACAATCATCGGCGATATTAACAGCGCCATAATTTTTTTCTTGAATGGCATTTCAGATCGACTTAAACCCACCGCCGCCAATGTGCCTAATGTCGTTGCGATAATAGTTGCGATAATGCCAATAAAAAAACTGTTGCGCATGGATCGCACCCACTGGGCATTGTTCCATACATCAGCCCACCAGCCCGTTGTAGCTTCAGGGTTGGCCATGCCATTGGTCAAAATATCGCGATACCAACGCATTGAATACGCGTCAGGGTCACCTGCCAGCATACCTGGTGTAAAAGAAAAGTACGGCTCTACGTTAAAACTGAGCGGCAGAACAATCAGAATTGGTGAGATCAAAAACACAAAAATCAGGAAACAGAAAAAGCGGAAGGTATAGTACCAAAGCCGCTCACCCCACCCTGCGTATGCTGGAAGTGCCATAACTACCCGAGTTTCATATTGTCTATGCCCACAATGCGGTCATAGAGCCAGTAAAGAGACAGCACCACAATCATCAACACACCGCCCAACGCCGCGGCCAGATTCCAGTTCAGCGACCTACGCATATGATCATCGATGGTATTGGAAATCATAGTACCTTCCTGGCCACCGACCAGTGCGGGCGTAATGTAGTAGCCGATCGCCACAATAAACACCAGTATCGCGCCTGCCCCGATCCCCGGAATAGTCTGCGGTGCATACACACGCCAGAAGGCTGTCCAATTGGTGGCGCCCAGACTTTTGGCTGCACGAACATAGCTTGGCGGTATTCCCTTCATCACCGAGTACAGAGGTAGCACCATAAACGGCAACAGTATATGGGTCATCGCGATCAGAGTACCCAACTTGTTATAGATCAATGAGTATCGTGTTCCATCATCGGTGATTCCAAAGTAAACCAGTAAATCATTAATCACCCCCTGCGATTGCAACATCGCTATCCAGGCCGTGGTCCTGACCAGAATGGACGTCCAGAATGGCAGTAAAACGAGGATTAATAAAAGGTTAGATGTCTTTGTTGGCAAAGTGGCCAACAGATAGGCAATCGGATAACCCAGTAACAAACAATACAGGGTTACCAGAAAAGAAATTTGTAAGGTGCGCTTCATCAGCGTCAAATGAATGCGGCGATTCTCGTCCTGGCGTGAGATCGATCCATCCCCATTGAGCTTCAAATCAACAGCTGCAGCGTAGTAACCCGGAGTGTACTTGCGCGAAGCAGTTTTCATGGCCTGCCATACTTCAATGTCATTCCATTTATCTTTTACCTCGGGAAGGCTTTCCTTGAACGGTGGCTCCAGTTTGGCTGCGCTGCGAGCACTGGAGGTAAATAAAGACCGGGTACCTGGCTTATCACGATTCACACGTGTAGCCACTTTACCGATGGTTTTATTTTCCCGCGCAACTCGCATGTCAGCAACCAGCGCTGCAAACATTTCTTCACTCGGTTCGGATTGTGTATCCCAGTCTTTGAGGGCGCTGGTAGTCTCAGGCATCATCGATGAAAACGTGTTGTCGTAAATGCCCTGGAACAAAAAGTAGCCAATCGGTACCAGAAAAGTAACCAATAAAAACAGCAGGATCGGAACAACCAGCATAAACGCGCGCAAGCGACTTCTGAACATCGCTTTGTCCAGTCGTTTACGAAGCATTTTGTCGTCAATCTCCGAAGCGGTGATTGCGGCGGTGTCCGAAGTGTTATTCATGCAGGTATCGTTTATTAAAGCGCCCCGGCGTCACCACCGGGGCGAATACTACTGAATTAACAGGACTTATTTTGCAAGCCAGGCGTTGAACTGCTCGTTCAGCTGGTCCTGGTTGTCCGCCCAGAATTCAAAGTTATTCTGCAAGGCATTGGTCATGTTATTAGGTGCCGTAGGCATATGATCCGCCATCTTCAGATCTGGATTGTCGTGGAAAGAACCCACCAATGCTGCCGAAGATTTACGCGCGGGACCATAAGAAATCCAGCTTGCCTGCTTAGCCAGTGCTTCAGTACCGGTTGAGTACTTAAGGAAGTCCAGGGCAGCTTCTTTGTTTGGCGCACCTTTTGGAATGACAAATAAGTCGAGATCCCATACCTGGCCGTCCCAAACAATTTCAAATGGCTTATCTTCTGATGCAACGGCATTGAAAATACGACCGTTATAAGCAGTGGTCATCACCACTTCACCGTCAGCCAGCAGTTGCGGAGGCTGTGCACCCGCTTCCCAGAATACGGTTTCACCTTTGATGGTATCGAGCTTGGCAAAAGCACGCTCTACACCTTCTTCAGATTCAAGCACCTCATAGACGTCAGCAGCAGCAACGCCGTCAGCCATTAATGCCATTTCCAGGTTGGCTTTAGGATTTTTGCGAAGCCCACGCTTACCAGGAAACTTTTCCAGATCGAAAAAATCTGCAATGGTGGATGGCTGACCAGACACCTTGGTGCTGTCATAGGCAAAGATAGTTGACCAAACGATATTGGCAATCGCGCAGTCATAGTAAGTGCCTGGCAGAAAGTCATCTGCAGCGGCAGTACCATCGGCACCGGCAGGCATATCGTCAATGTTCAGTGGCTCGAGCAGACCTTCATCGCATCCACGGATGGCATCCGATAATTCAACATCAACAATATCCCACTTAACATTGTTTGCTTCTACCTGAGCTTTCACTTCAGCCAGACCACCATTGTAGTCTTCTGAGACTACCTTATTCCCGGTCTTAGCAATCCAGGGCTTGTGATATGCCTCTACCTGGGATTTAGTGTAAGCGCCGCCCCATGAAACCACTGTAATAGTGTCCGCTGCATTAGCGACGCCAACCGCCGCGGCAAGTCCGGCGGCGAGAAGAGTTGTAACTTTTTTCATTGCTGAAAATCCTCGTTATTAAATGTCCGGCACAACCGGCACAGAATTAAGCCTGAGCTTCAACACTTGCGGTAATAGTTAAGTGTTGCTGCTATAGGGCCCATTAAATTTCCCATCTATTTACGCATCCAGCGCTCTACAATCTTCCTGTAACCATCCCACAGTGACAATTTCGCCTTCACGCATAAATGCGTGATCAGCAGAGTTCGGCACTTTGACAATAAAGTCTTCGCGACCCAATAAAGCAATACGGGTGCGGATATGATCTCCCAGATAAATCAATTCAAGCACGCGCGCCTCAAACATATTTTGTACGGCACCGCGCTCGGGGTTGATAACCACCCGTTCAGGTCGGAGTGATAATGTGGACTTATCTCCCACTCTCGCGACGTTAACTGCTCTGGCATAAACCATGGCGCCGGTGTCTATTCTGACCGCACAGTAGCCGTCATCCAGATCTTCCACGGTGCCACGCAACTTGTTATTCTCACCAATAAACTGAGCCACAAAAGCATTATCGGGACGCTCGTATAAGGTGTCCGGTGCGGCAAGCTGCTGAATGACACCGTCATTAAAGACCGCGATACGATTAGACATCGTCAGTGCTTCAGATTGATCATGGGTGACATATACAACGGTAACACCGAGGTTTTCATGGATATGTTTGATTTCATATTGCATTTGCTCGCGCAGATTTTTATCGAGCGCACCGAGCGGCTCATCCATTAGCACCAGATCCGGATCAAAAACCAGTGCGCGGGCTACCGCCACACGTTGTTGCTGACCACCAGATAATTGCGCCGGTCGACGATTGCCAAACTCTCCAAGCTGCACCATATCAAGCGCTCGCTTAACACGATCCTGACGCTCAGACGCAGACATGCGACGTACTTCCAACGGAAAAGAAAGATTTTCCGCGACCGTCATATGCGGGAACAACGCATAGTTCTGGAATACCATCCCGATTCCGCGCTTGTGCGGAGGGACGTTGTTGATCGGCTGCTCGTTGAGGTAAATCTCACCGTGCGTTGCCGGCTCAAATCCGGCGAGCATCATCAGGCATGTGGTTTTACCAGACCCGGAGGGACCCAGCATAGTCAGGAACTCGCCCTTCTCCACATCCAGATTTAAGTCCTTGACAACAAGGATCTTTCCATCATAACTCTTTTGAACGTTTTGAAATCTAACCAGTGGATTGTCAGACATTTATCTTCAATCGCATAATGTGAGTATTTCACCTTTGTTGCATTTGCGCGCACTAATCTCGATATTATCGCGCACCAATCAGGATAGTCTGAAGCAGACAGGTAAGTCGCGCAACCAGTAAGCGAAAATAATGTTATGCCCGTCGCTTTCGCCGTAGCCATATCTCACCACGCTCAGAAATTCACCGCAAAAATCTGAATTTATTAGTATTAGGCCTGAATTCAGTTAGAGCGGCGGGCTGATGTTTTCTAGCCACATTTTAAGCTGCTATCTCACATCGAAACCAATCACAGTAACACCGGCCACACCATACGCGAACTGTTCTTTCGGCACCACCTTGCTGCAAAATTGTTACATCAACTGACCCATAAATTTCACAATTGAATCGAGCGTGAGACCGTGATCGGAACCGGGACATTTAATATTGAAGGGGCAGCCGAGGCTGCCACCTGCCAACGTTTCCGCACCGACGAGGGATTGTGATGAATGACTTAGGAAAACTTCTTTAGTCGCGCGATCAGGCTGGAGGTATCCCAGCGATTGCCACCCATTTTTTGAACATCTGCATAATACTGATCAACCATCGCGGTCACCGGTACCGACGCGCCGTTTCGTCGCGCTTCATCAAGCACGATAGATAAATCTTTGCGCATCCAGTCAACTGCAAAACCAAACTCGAACTCATCTTTTGCCATGGTCTGATAACGATTTACCATTTGCCAGGACGCTGCAGCACCACCACCGACAACGCTAACCACCTTTTCAACATCAAGACCAGAAGCCTGGGCGAAATTTATACCCTCTGCCAAAGCCTGCACCAGTCCGGCGATACAAATCTGGTTTACCATCTTGGTCAGCTGCCCGGCACCGGCTTCACCAATTAACGCCACTGATTTTCCGTAAGCTTCTAAAGTTGGCAACACATTGTCATACACCTGCTGATCACCACCACACATAATCGCAAGCGCTCCGTTTTCTGCGCCAGCCTGCCCACCGGAAACAGGTGCGTCAATAAATTTAAACCCCTGCTCATTACAAGCAGCATAGAGCTCACGGGCTACTTCTGCGGATGCAGTGGTGTGATCGACCAGAGTGGCACCTGCTTTGAGACCAGCCAAAATACCGTCGTCTCCGTAAACCACTGATCGAAGATCATCGTCATTGCCAACACAAACCATCACAAAGTCTGCACCTGCGGCTGCCTCACGGGGAGTAGCAGCGGCTATACCTTTGTGCTCACCCGCCCATTGAGCCGACTTTGCAGAAGTACGGTTATAAACAGACACATCATGACCCGCTGCGGCAAGGTGTCCTGCCATTGGATAACCCATCACTCCCAGCCCTACAAAGGCAACTTTGTTACTCATAATTTCCTCGTTAGATAATAAAACTGCAGAGCGCAGTCTTTAGTCGTAGTCGCGTGCCTTACAGTGCTAACTAACAGTTTCTTTAATAAGCCTGGCAAGTTTGGCAATACCGTCATTGATTTTCTCTGATGGTATTGATGAGAAACCAAGGCGCAAGTAGGCATTTTCAGGCCGAGGATCAAGAAAGTAATTGCTCCCCGATACCACCAGTATACTATTTTCACCGGCAATCCGCTCTATCTCATCGGCCTCCGCTCCGGAGGGCAACTTCACCCAAAACGCACTACCACCAAACGCTGGCGCCCGACTTGATTCAGGCAAATGCTCTTTCAGCGCCTGATCCATCGCCTCCCACCGCTGCCGGTAAGTGTGCGCCAAACGATGCACCAGTGAGTCGTGATGTCCCAACGCTAAAAAGTGTGCAACTGCATTTTGGTTATTCGAAGGAGGATGTCTGAGCATTAACCGCCGCAAGGCGCGAGCTTCATCAATCAGTTCTTTGGGGCCAACCATATAGCCAAGCCGCAGACCAGGCGCCAGTGTTTTCGACAGACTACCTATATAGATCACCCGATCATTGCCATCTAGACTTTTTAAGGCCGGGGTAGGCGCGCCCGCAAAGTTAAGCTCGCTTTCGTAGTCGTCCTCAATAATTACTATATCGTGCTCACCGGCACGCTGCAGAAGATCCTGCCGTCGCTTAAGCGACATCGTCGCAGTGGTAGGTGATTGATGACTCGGGGTGCAGTAAACCAGATTGCACTGATTAATTTTATTATCTACAACCAGTCCGTCCTCATCGATAGGCAGCGGTACCGTTTCACAATTGCGGAGCTCAAAAATATTTCGGGCATCCGGGTAACCCGGGTCTTCAAAGCCAACTTTATCCCCTGCGTTAACAAGCAATCGTGCCAGAATATAAAGCGCATTCTGTGCCCCCATGGTAACCAGAATTTGTTCAGTATTTACCCAGAGCCCTCTGGGTGGAAGCACTCGATTTTGAATTTGTTCAAGCAACAGCGGGTCGTCGTTATCTACCGAATCAGGCATCCATTCAGTGATAGCCTGTACCGCTAAAGATTGTCGACAACACTCACGCCATTCATTTATGGGAAACAAAGCCGGGTCGGTTTGTCCAGCTGTAAACGGGTAATCAAAGTCTCGCCAGTTGCGCAAGGCAAGCCCCAGATTGCGCTGGGTGGAAGGCCGCGTCTTAAATCGATCATTCCAGTTCGGGTAGGCCGCATCGCTATCTACCAGTTTCGGTGCACGCGAAATTCGGCTGTTGACCAGATCGGTGTTAACGAAATAACCACGCCTTTCTTCGGCAATCAGATACCCTTCATCCATCAAGTGCTGATAGGCATGCACGACGGTGTTACGGGCCACACCCAACTGGCGTGCCAGTTCTCTTGAGGAGGGCAAAGGCCGATTGTGGGGTATATGTCCGTCAAGAATCGCTGTGACCAGCGCACGCCGCAGCTGGCTTTGCAGACTGGAGCCACGTTCATTGGTTAATCGAATTAGCTGCCGCCACATCGGCTGGCTGGATCTACGCAGACTTTCTGGCTCAGACGTCAATCTCTCGCTCTCTTCGTCGAATAGGCGCAGTTCGCGCCAGCGGGGTTGGTTTAACGCGAATTACCGCAAGTGAAAACGGCATCCGGTATTTGCGATTTACAGATGTGGTCCGTTGATCCGGTTCGCCCCCCGTTCCACCAACCGCAATAAGAATAAGGAACTTACCAGATTCACACAAACGGTTTGCAGGTTAATGTGATAATCACTTAAATTTGGGCTGTATTGGTCCCGTTACCGGAACTTTCGCGTTCTCTGAACCAGCAGCACAATTATCCTCAGCAAAGGAAGTTTTAAACCATGCATGCCCCAATGCCAAAAATTATAGCTCACCGTGGCGCAAGCGGAGATGCACCGGAAAACACGCTGGCAGCCATTCGACTAGCCGCCGAACACGGCGCCAGCTGGATTGAGATTGACGCCAATATCTCCCGTGATGGTGTTCCCGTCCTGCATCATGATGATGGCCTGGATCGTTGCAGCAATGGCCAGGGCCTGGTAATCGAAAACACCTGGCAACAACTTTCCAAACTTGATTCCGGCAGTTGGTTTAGCGAGACGTATATGAACGAACCCGTATGCACTCTTGACCAATGCCTGGACCTGGCAGAAGACCTGGGATTATCAGTCAATATAGAAATAAAGCCCTGCAGTGGCTGGGAACTTCCCACCACCGACGCCATAGCAGAATGCCTGAAGCGACGGACGCACCTGCCAGATCTGGTAATCTCGAGCTTCAGTCATATCGCCATGCTGCAAAGTGCAAAGCTTCTGGATTTTCTACCACGCGCGTCATTGTTTCTGGTGGCGCCCCCCAACTGGCAACAACTGATCACAGACGCCAGTTCAGGCAGCATTAACCTGCACGCGAATTCGCTACTGGATAAAACTGCTGTGAAGCAATTCCATGACGCAGACCTAACCGTTTATTGCTATACGGTGAATACCGTCAAGCAGGCACAATCACTTTTTGAAATCGGTATCGACGGCGTGTTTTCAAATTACCCTAAGCTAATGCTGGACACTTTTCCGCCCAAATAAATCAGCTTCTGTTTCTATACAGCATCCGGCTTCGATTGATTAATCCAGTGCAGCACATCACTCCAGGATTTTTCCCAACAGCAAGAGTGATTAAAGCCTTCAAAAACCCAACGCTGCGCAGAGGGCTGGCGGGCAATCCAGTCGTCAACCAGTGCGGGCGGTATCACTTTATCCTCGCTTGCTAAAAGGTGTAATTGCCTCACCGTTTCAGGCAACGAAGGCCGGATTGCCGGATTCAGTGACCCGTACAAAGCCGTATAACCATGATGATCAACCCATTTATCAGTATCGAGATTACCAGCAACGGTGACAACTGCATCGACATTATCCAACTGCTCGGCGATCAACAACGCCAAAGCACCACCACCACTGTGGCCAATCAACACTATGGAATTAAATGCCGCAGAGTGTCGGCGGACGATCCGGGCCATGCTGCTGACCACGTCATCGGAAAACCGCGAGTACGTCCAGACGTCTGAATTACAAGCAGGGTTTGGCGCCAGGCCAAAATAACACGGCCGCCCGACATACAATGTATTGGCCGAATCAGTCGACATTAACCTGAGCATCAACGGGTTTCGAGGAGTTGGGTCGCTTGAAATTACTCTGCGCCAACGCCATGCCACCCCGTCGCCTTCGATGTAAACATGCAGTTTATCTTTGCCACTTCGGTTGCCAGGCTGATAGAGCACGTGCTTATAAGCTGCTCCTTGCTCAACACTGCGGTGCAGACCCAGTTCACCTGCGGCACGATCAACCTCAATGTGCGCGGGGCTCGCACAGGATTGCAGCAGGGCAAAAACAGCCACAGCCAACAGCATCGGCATAACCTGGCTCACCGGCCTGTCGACTTTCCTGATTGTCCTTGAAAAAAGCATAGATTCACGTTGCATTAAATAGATCGGTTACTCAGCAAGACTATAGACCCACAGGCAGTGAAAGCGTTGAAAAATTATGTATCCGCCAACCGCGTTCGCCGGTGACTAATAATATCGTCAGGGAACAGTAAATCCACTTGTATCCTGTTCAATAGGGACTATCTTCCATCTAAGTAGTTTGACCGCTGGTCAAAATTTAACCACGGGTCAGCTGACCAACAATCCTCCACAGCTGCGCATTTTGTTTATATGAACCAGCCCTACTGCAATCTGAAAAAAGTCTCCCGCAAGGCGCAGGATTTCCAACGGCGTGAAAAAGCTATTTTGGCCGCCGCCCTGAAAAGCTTTGGTAGTGATCACTGGGAGTCTGTCACGGTCGCACAAATTGCCCGGGAAGTCGGTATTGCCAAGGGCACTATGTATCTGCATTTCGCAAGCAAGCAGGAAATCTACGCACGCCTGGCACTGGACTTTTATCAGGCACTAACGCTACACCTGGATCAGCCACTGACCAGTAATGCCAGTGACAATCTGCAAGAACTCATCACCCGTGCATTCGAGTTTCATCTGGAACGGCCCGACTATCGCCGGGTAACACAATATTGCGAGCGCGAAGATTTCCGCCGCAATATCAATCCAGGACTAGCCACCGCATTCAATGACATCGATATTAAGTTGCAACGCATTCTCAGCGACACATTGCTCCAGGGAATAAAAGAAGGTTGCTTTAAAAAGCGCCCCCCACAGCAGACCATACTAGGTCTGCAGTGCACGTTTCACGGCGCTCTCAGCCGATTTTGGTGTAACCGAAACGGTGAACAGAACCACCCGCAAGAATATGTTGATCAGGTAGCAAACTATATGCTGGAAACTATCCTGGATAATCATCATCCAGAGAATTCCGCAGACCCGGTACCCCTTGTAAAAAAATTCCGCACCCCCGTCGGTATACGTATGGAAATAACCTCATGAATAAATCCGTTCTCATTGCCATTGCCGCAGTGGTAACACTCGTTCTCTGGATGCTAAGCGGACAAACCGGCACCGCCGAAACACCAGCAGAATCCGTTGCTACTGAACCGGCCCGCAAAGATACGGTGATGAAGGTACAAACCCGACTCCAGGACGCTGAGCAAATCACTCGTGAGATTATCCTTCAGGGACAAGTTGAGCCGTTGAAAGTTATTCATATGCGTTCAGAAGCCAGTGGCACTGTGCAATCTATCCGGGTGACTAAAGGGCAAAGAGTAGACAGCGGCGATGTGATAGCAGAGTTGTCTGTCGATAACAGAAATGCCAGCCTGGCTGTTGCAAAGGCCTACCAGGTGCAAGCAGCCAACGAATATAAAGCAGTGCAGGATCTACAAAAACAAGGGCTACAATCAAAAACAGCATTGGAGTCTATGGCCGCCACGCTCGCATCAGCAAGAGCACAGGTACAAGCAGCTGAAATTGCACTGGAAGAAACAGTATTGCGCGCACCATCGGCAGCACTGGTTGACGAACTGGCTGTCGAGGAAGGTGACTTTATTGACCGTGGCGGCGATATCGCCACCCTTGTTGATAACAGTCAGCTACTCATCACAGGCAATGTGCCGCAACAAAATATCATTGATGTGAAAGTCGGTGCAGCTGCCATTGCCAAGCTAATTACTGGCGAAACCATGCAAGGCACAGTGAGTTATCTTTCTTCTATGGCTGATACAGCGACACGTAGCTTTCGCGTAGAAATTCTCGTGTCTGAACCACCCAAAGATTCCATGACCGGCATCAGCGCCGAAATTCGAATACCGGTAGAAACCCTCACCGCACACCTGATTTCCCCGGCCATTCTGGCGCTTGATGATCAGGGCACTCTGGGTGTTAAAGCAGTAAACGACAACAGTCTAGTGACTTTCCATGCTATCGAGGTTGTTAAAACCCAGAGCGATGGCGCCTGGGTGACGGGAATCCCCGCTAACGCCAACATAATTACACTGGGTCAGGGCTTTGTGAGCCCCGGTGAGAAAGTGCAAGCCATACTCGAGGAGCCTGCCTCTGATTTCGCTGGCAAGGACTCCTGATATGCAGGCAATTATTCAGGCGGCCTTTAGCCGAAATCGTGCCGTCATCTTATTACTATTGTTTTTTCTGTTAAGCGGTGTGCTGGCCTATACCGCTATCCCCAAAGAAGCAGAACCGGATGTCGCCATTCCGATTATCTATGTGTCGATGAGCCATGAGGGTATTTCCCCGGAAGATAGCGAAAGGTTGTTGATACGGCCGATGGAAACCGAACTGCAAAGTATCCCGGGAGTAAAGCAAATCACCAGCACCGCTTCCGAGAGTCACGGTTCGGTCACGCTTGAGTTCGACGCCGGGTTTGATCCTTCCACCGCGCTTGCCGATGTCCGTGAAAAAGTCGATGTCGCAAAGTCGAAGCTACCATCAGATACCGATGAACCAGTTGTACAGGAAATTAACGTTGCACTCTTCCCGGTACTCACCGTATCACTTGCCGGACCTATACCGGAACGCAGTCTGTTAAAAATAGCTAAGAACTTAAAAGAGAAAATCGAAGCGCAACCCGGCGTACTGGAAGTCAATATCGGTGGCGAACGTGAGGAAGTGCTTGAAGTAATTGTCGATCCAGTCGTAATGGAAACTTACAACGTACGCTATGACGAGCTCTTCGGTCTGATTCAGCAAAATAATTTGTTAGTAGCAGCAGGTGCTATAGATACAGGCGCTGGCCGTATGGTTTTAAAAGTCCCCGGTGTGGTAGAAAGCATTCAGGACATCCTCAGCATGCCTGTAAAGGTTAGTGGCGATAATGTGATCACCTTTGGTGATATTGCCTCGGTCAGTCGTACGTTTAAGGATCCACAAGGTTTTGCACGAGTCGACGGACAGCCCGCGCTGGCACTTGAGGTATCGAAAAGAATCGGTGCGAATATCATTGAGACCAACCAGCGGATTCGCGATTTAGTTGCTGAACAACAAGAGCTGTGGCCAGCATCGATCAAAGTGCAGTTTCATCAGGATAAATCGAAACAAATTCGCACCATGCTCACTGACCTGCAGAACAATATCCTGTCAGGCGTGATACTAGTAATGATCGTTATTATCGCGGCACTCGGTGTTCGCTCTGCCCTTTTAGTCGGGCTCGCGATACCCGGGTCATTTCTTGCCGGAATTCTGGTTTTATACAGTGTCGGATTCACCCTGAATGTCGTCGTACTGTTCAGCCTGATCCTTGTGGTGGGTATGCTGGTCGATGGGGCTATTGTTGTCATTGAGCTGGCGGATCGCAATCTAAAAAGCGGAATGAGCCGCCGCAATGCCTATATGGCCGCCGCAAAACGTATGTCCTGGCCAATTGCCGCTTCGACGGCGACAACTCTCGCGGTGTTTTTCCCGGTTATTTTTTGGCCAGGCATGGTTGGACAGTTTATGAAGTACCTGCCAATGACCGTGATTATTTGTTTAATTGCCTCATTGTTTATGGCACTGGTGTTTATTCCAGTACTGGGTGGTAGCTTTGGCGGCGACAAAGTTCGCAAAGCTGCGCAACAACAAAGCACTAAGCTAAGCGGCATTACCAAAGCTTACGGACGGATGCTTGGCACTCTTTTACGCTGGCCCATCCTGACATTGCTGGCCGCGATAGCCTTTCTGGTTGGTTCCTATGTGATTTACGGGCTGTTGGGCAAAGGAGTAGTATTTTTCCCAGGCACAGAGCCTGAAATAGCGCAGGTACAGATCCATGCTCGCGGCGATTTATCGATGTTGGAAAAAGACCGCCTGGTGCGTCGGGTAGAAGAACGCCTGCTGCCAATGGAAGAAATTAAATCAGTTTACGCAAAATCTATGGCAGGTGCTGTCGGTGAACCAGGTTTGTCAGCTGATGTGGTCGGCGTCATTCAACTTGAATTTATTGAATGGAATACACGACGAAAAGCCAAAGTGATCATCGAGGAAATGCGTGAACTGACTGCAGATATACCGGGCACGATCATCGAATTTCGTGAGCAGGAAGACGGCCCGGCCGGTGGCAAACCGATCAACATTGAGATCAGCTCAAGCAAACCTGAAAAACTTCCAGAGGCCACCGCCTACATACACAACGTGTTGAAAGAGGTCGGTGGCTTTATCGATACCGAGGATAATTTGCCATTACCAGGCATTGAATGGAGACTAAAGGTTGATCGCGAACAAGCGGCGCGCTACGGCGCTGATGTTGCGCTACTGGGCAACGCAGTACAAATGATCACGAATGGTATCCGGGTTGCCGGTTACCGTCCTGATGATTCAGACGAAGAACTGGATATTCGCGTTCGTTTTCCGCTCAGTGAGCGCAAACTGGAACGCCTTGATCAACTCACTGTCCCAACCAACAACGGCATGATACCGATCACTAATTTTGTCACACTGGAGCCGGCACCAAAAACCGGTATTGTGAATCGTGTTAACACACAGCGGGTAATCACAGTGCAATCAGGTGTGGCAGAAGGAAAGCTGCCTACGAATCAACTAAACGCACTACAGGAAGCGCTGGCAAATGGCCCGATAGATCCGGATATTAATATCAAATTTACCGGCGAAAACGAAGATCAGATGGAAACCATGCTGTTTCTGTTGAAAGCGTTTGCGTCTGCGATATTTCTCATGGCGCTCTGCCTGATTGTGCAGTTCAACAGCATATTCCAAACGGTGGTAGTACTCAGTGCAATCGTATTTTCTACATCAGGCGTATTGCTGGGGCTAATCATCACACAACAACCTTTTGGCATTGTGATGGTGGGACTCGGCATCATTGCACTGGCCGGCATAGTGGTGAATAACAATATCGTATTGATCGATACCTACAATCGATTCCGCGCCAACGGCCTTGCACCTCGCGATGCAGCGCTTCGCACAGGCCTGTTGCGATTAAGGCCTGTATTCCTGACCGCGATTACCACTATCCTGGGTCTGATTCCCATGGTTTTATCGCTAAATATTGATATCTTTAATCGGGTATTGCAGGTAGGCGCACCCTCAACAATGTGGTGGACTCAACTGGCAAGCGCTATCGCGGGTGGGCTTGCCTTCGCGACCATACTTACATTGGTATTAACCCCGTGCCTGCTGGTGCTGGGTGATCGTTTACCAGGGCGCAGAAAAGTTGTCGTGCCAGAAAAGGCAGCAGCGACCGCGTAAACAGGATTATTTTTCCGAAAATTAAAAAACCTGTGGCAGTTCAGATGTTCGCTGCCACAGGAATACTGGAGGATATCTTTACAACTTACTTCTGACTGCTACTGAAGTAAAAAACCACTATTTGGTCTACGCCACGAGAGTTGAGCGTTTTATCCCGTGCTGATAGACCGTGAACATCTCGAAGAGAAAAATCCCCGCTGCCTGAAGTATTGATGTCCGCTTTTCGACGTTCACCGGCTGCGTGGCACCTGCCCGGCTACGATGGTAGTAGGTGACTCTGAGGTCATTAGGTTGCTCTCTTCTGCTTGACTGTCATTCTATAATATTGCCATTCATTAACAATCCATTCGCTACACCAATACTTGTGAATAATGTTCATTATTTGAATTGCAAGAGATACTCGTGCAAGATCGATACAACGAAATGGTAGTGTTCTCTCGAGTTGCAACACTGGGCAGTTTTTCTGCCGCAGCGCGTGAACTCGAGCTGACGCCGTCCGCAGTCAGCAAGCTGATTTCCCGATTGGAAGATCGGCTTGGCGTGCGCCTGTTTCAGCGAACCACGCGTAGCTTGCGGTTGACGGACGAGGGCTCAATATTTCTGCAGAGCTGCCGGGACATTCTGCTCGATATCGAGCAAGCTGAGCTCGAAGTCGCAGCCATGCAAAGCCATGTAACAGGCACCCTGAATGTGACCGCCATCAGTGCCTTTGCTCGTACACAACTTTGCAAAATCATGCCCGCTTTTATGGCACTTCACCCAGATCTAAGGGTGGAGCTTTCATTGACGGAACGACAAGTCGACCTGATAAATGAACAAGTAGATTTGGCCATTCTTATTAGCGAAGAAGTGGTAGATCAATCTTTAATTAGTCGAAAACTGGCAACCAATAAACGAGTAATTTGCGCATCACCGGAATATATAGAGAAATTTGGCGCACCCTCGACACCAGAGGATCTTCTTAAACATAATTGTTTGACACATTCTTCCATCCACCACTTCAACGATTGGCAGTTTCGCGATGGCGATGACATCAAGGTTCTCAGCATTCAGGGTAACTTTCGGACCAATAGCGCCTCTGCTCTTCACGAAGCGGTAAAATCTGGTATCGGTATTGCAAGACTAGCCACCTTTGTTACACAGCCTTCCCTCGATGCTGGCGAGCTTGTGCCACTTTTAACCGAGCACACTCACGATAGTTCGAATATACTTGCTGTGTATCCGCATCGACGCCACCTAAGCACACGCGTTCGTGCGTTTATTGATTTTTTAATTGATCAGTTCACACCTTCTCCACCGTGGGATAATCAATCCAACATTCATAAGGATTAACAACCCGGAATGCACAAATTAATTGTAAATCCCAGCGCCCATGACTCATGCCTTTTTTGTGCTTTGACGCATACAAGTTTTCCTATCGATAGCCGTTATCGATTCTATTAGCCGTCGGGCGAATAGTATCCACTTATGAAATTGCGTCGTTTTGTTTTACCTCTGTTTCTGCGCCCACTGTTAAAGGCAACTGCCGCCTTACTACTGCTGGCAGCATCAATGAGCGCGGCTCTGGTTTATGCTGACCAATCGTGCAGCCGGGTAGATGCCTATTGGGAAACCAATTTGACCAAGCTGGTTGAAAACATGAGTGAATGCACCTTTCAAAACTGGCAAAAATGCAGCCAGGCAGCCGCAATTCACTATGATTTGAATATCGGATCACTATTTCATCGCGCGCAGGACTGCGGCTTAAGCAAACCGGAAACACCTGATGCTGACTATATAACTCATCAGGATACAGACTCTAAGCAGTGCCTGGCTGCCAGAGACACACTACGCAAAGTTTTCGAGAATCGAGCACAGGCGCGGCTTGCATGTTCTGCCGCACGGGCCGGTGGTGAAGATCAGGAGTGGCTGGATTCCCAATGCACTCTATTTCGCGCACGCATGGCGAACTACCACACCCCTTTTCATAAACTTGCACAGTCCTGTGGAATCGACGAACAGGAAACGGTAGCACTGCGGCTGAAATAATCCTTTTGAGAATAATTTTGCTCTCTAGAAAAAACCTCACGATTTGGCGATAGATTTTTGCCGGTCGAATTCCATCCTTAGCTTTTGCAAACCGTCCGCATCAAGCGCATCGATATTACAATAGTCTTTTTTCCAGGCTGAGCTCTTACTCCAGCGCTGCGGAGACTGCACAGTGGTTCTTGCAGCCGGCGCACCACCTACCAAATCCAGCGCCAGCTTTAACGTGTCTTGTTGCGATTGCTCATCATCAGGCTTCCCTGCAGCGTTGCCTAAAGGAAAATCACTAAACAAAAAACGAGGCACACCGACACCCTCTACAATATCTTTCGCACAGCCCATCACTACAGTGACTAAACCGGCCGCTTCAAGCTGCCTGGCTGCAGCACTCACTGACTGATGACACACCGGACAGTTTGGCACCAATACAACCGCATCGACATCGTCTCGGGTGATACGCTCCACTAAATCAGGACAATCGACCTGTGTGGTAACACGGTGACTTCGATTTGTGGGCAGACCGTAGAAATAGTCACTTACCTTACCAATAACGCCTTGACGCGCAAAGTGCCTCAGCGCGGCCAACGGAAACCAGCAGGCCATGTCTTTGGCGCTGGTGTTAATTCGATCATAAGCTATGTGCGAGATGCGCAAATCGGGCGTAATGCCAGTGCTCGCCGTATAGACACTGAAAAATTTTGCGGCACCATTGTAAGCAGCCCCCGGACCCTGATCACCCATTTCACTGTCATAAGGGGCTGCGGTGGTAACGATTGCCACAGAACACTCACTAAGTGGCTTTTTCAGAGGCGTGAAAGGTACCGCGTTATAGCTTAACCATCGATAGGGAGTTTCGTACCCGAGCGCCTGATAGTAGTTGCGCACCCTTTGACAATAAGCAATCGGCGCATCAATGTCATCCGCACGTTCATCCATCGCAGAATCACCCCCACGCCTCTACTGCTGAGTGCGTTCTGGCAACAACCCTTTGGGGCTAAAACGCAGAGCCAGCAACAAAATGATACCCATCGTCATTAACCGCATGTGCGCGGCAGATTCAAGCAAATGAAGCCGCAAAGGATTGTCAGTGGCCATTCCGGAAGTAATAACATCCATTAACCACAACCCAAGTGGCTCGGCTTCGATCCAGAAAAACCATATCACAAACCCACCGAGTACGGCTCCCCAGTTATTACCCGACCCACCGACTATCACCATCACCCAGATAAGAAAGGTAAATCGCAGCGGCTGATAGCTAGCGGGGGTTAGTTGTCCGTCTAATGTGGTTAGCATAGCCCCGGCAATACCCACCACAATGGAACCCAGAACAAATACCTGTAGATGCCGTGCTGTGACATCTTTACCCATCGCATTGGCAGATACCTCGTTGTCACGGATCGCACGCATCATGCGACCCCAGGGTGATCGTAGCGCCTTCTCTGACAACCACAATATAACCAACAAAACGACTGTAAATAGAAGTGCATAACACAACTTGACGAAGATACTGGAAAAAGTCACCGGGTCCATACCAAGTCTTGTACATAAATCCAGAAACCAGTCAGCATTTTGTAGATTGACCTCATAGGGGACAGGTCGAGGTAACCCGGTTACATTTTTTACCCCGCGAGTCATCCAGTCTTCATGCTTCAGGACAGCGACTATTATTTCTGAAATACCCAAAGTAGCTATCGCAAGATAGTCTGAACGCAAACCCAGCGTGATTTTGCCGACAATCCACGCAGCTGCACCAGCCAGCAAACCACCGATTGGCCACGCAAGAACAATCGGTAAACCCAGGCCACCCAGATAACCAGTAGCTGCGGGACTGACTTTTTCAATGGTCTTAGTGGTCGGGTCAAAATAGATTCTCATCAAGACATAACCAATAACCACAATCAGCATAATGATCGACGTGCGCAGGGTTCCTTTGGCTAACTTCCGGTAGGTAAACAGCGCCGCAGCAGCGGTTCCGATAAAAATTAGAAAACCGATCCAGGCACCACTCCCGGCCGCCGCCCAGGCCTCTTTTACCGGTGGCATCGATACCAGCATTGCGGCAAGGCCGCCCAATGCTGCAAAGCCCATTACGCCTACATTAAACAAACCCGCATAGCCCCACTGAATATTAACTCCCAGCGCCATAATTGATGAGATCAGGCACAGGTTTAGAATGGATAACGCCAGATTCCAGCTTTGCAACTGACCGACCAATACAATCAAGCCAGCCATCAGCAAAAAATAACTGATATTGCGCAAGGAACCCTTCATACCGATTTCCCTTTAAAAATACCTGTCGGCCTGAACAACAACACCAGCAACAAAATTAAAAAGCTCACCGCAAATTTATAGTTTGTAGATAACAACTGCATCAGACCGTCTGCTTTCCAATCCCCTGGCACAATATAATTTGCAAATTTCTTGTAAGCATAAGTGACAGTAATTTCAGAAAATGCGATGACAAATCCACCAGCAATTGCTCCCAGCGGATTACCTAAACCACCAACGATTGCCGACGCAAAGATTGGCAATAACAATTGAAAATAGGTAAATGGTTTAAACGATTTATCAAGCCCGTATAGTGTGCCGGCTATAGTTGCAAGCGCCGCAGCAAGTATCCACGTTACCGCCACTACCCTGTCAGGACTAATTCCGGACAGCAAGGCCAGATCCTCATTGTCTGAATACGCACGCATAGACTTTCCCGTACGGGTTTTATTTAAAAACCAAAACAGTGCCGCCACTACAATTATCATAGTAACAACAGTAATGCCCTGACTAACTTTGATGGATATACCTTCAGACAGACCAGTGATTTGTTTAAATTCCCGAGCTTTAATAATGAAGCGTTCACCATCAGAAAAATTTTGATCATCCGGCCCGATAATAAATCGAACAATTCCATTCAACACAAACATCACACCGACCGATGCGATTACAAAGATCACTGGATCAGCACGTTGTTGTCGATAAAAACGGTAGACCAGGCGATCACTAAGCAAAATGAACATTGCGCACAAAGTAATAGAGAAAGGCAATGCTAAAAGCGCAGTAGGGAGCGGCCCAAGGTTGAGACCCATGGACTGGAACCACCAGGTAAAAAGAATGGTGATCATGGTACCGAATGCCATGGTGTCGCCATGTGCAAAATTTGAGAATCGCAAGATGCCGTAAATCAGGGTGACCCCTAACGCACCGAGCGCTAACTGGCTGCCATAGGCTACAGCAGGCACCAGTACAAAATTAGACAGTAGTGCAAATGCATTTAAGATATCTGGTGACATGCTAACCGCCTAAAAAGCTTTTGCGAACTTCAGGATCATTTAACAAAGCTTGTCCTGTATCGGTATATCGATTTTTGCCTTGCACCAGCACATAGCCTTTGTCTGCAATATTCAGAGCCTGCCGGGCATTCTGTTCAACCATCAGAATTGATATACCTGTGCGGGCGACTTCTATAATTCGATCAAATAGTTCATCCATGACAATCGGCGACACCCCGGCTGTAGGCTCATCAAGCATTAATAATTTGGGTTGTGTCATCAGCGCCCGTCCCACAGCAACCTGCTGTCGTTGCCCGCCAGAAAGTTCACCGGCGTTCTGCTTACGCTTCTCTTTAAGAATGGGGAATAGATCAAACACCTGCTCCATGGTTGTTTGAATATCATCCCGGCGCAAAAAAGCGCCCATCTCTAGATTTTCCTCGACAGACATCGACGGGAACACATTGTTGTTTTGTGGCACAAACGCCATGCCTTTCGCCACACGGTCTTGCGGACTAAGCGATGTGATGTCTTCACCCGCCAGCATGACGCGGCCCTTGTGAATATTTAACATCCCGAATACAGCCTTCATTGCTGTCGACTTTCCCGCACCATTGGGACCAACAATAACGGCTATCTCACCCTGCTCTGCCGCGATTGTACAATCATGAAGAATATCAGCACCGCCATAGCCGCCAGTCATGTTCTCGCCGATGAGATAACTCATGATGCAGCCTTATTTTTTAAACCCGTTCCCAAATAGGCTTCAATCACTTGTTCGTTTGCTTTGATCTCATCCAGCGTTCCTTCCGCCAATACAGCACCTTCTGCCATCACAATGACAGGCTCACAGAGTCGCCCAATAAAGTCCATATCGTGTTCGATCACACAAAAAGTGTAACCGCGCTCCTTATTCAAGCGAATAATGGCATCGCCAATGGTATTTAAAAGTGTTCTGTTTACACCAGCACCAACTTCGTCAAGGAACACAACCTTGGCGTCAACCATCATGGTGCGTCCGAGCTCTAATAGTTTCTTTTGACCGCCTGATAAATTCCCTGCCAACTCATCGGCAACATGCGAGATTTGCAGGAACTCAATGACTTCTTCTGCCTTGGTTCTGACTTGTGCTTCATCTGCTTTAACCTGCGACCCTTTAAACCAAACATCCCAAAGAGTTTCCCCGGCCTGATGTGCCGGCACCATCATCAGGTTTTCGCGAACCGTTAACGATGAAAATTCATGTGCAATCTGGAAGGTTCTCAGCATACCTTTATGAAACAACTCATGCGGCGCTAACCCCGTGATATCTTCACCATCGAGCATCACTTTACCGGAGGTTGGTTTATAAACCCCGGCGACCACATTAAAAAGTGTTGTCTTGCCTGCCCCGTTAGGGCCGATGAGACCGGTAATTGAGCCCTTCTCTATATTAAGCGAAGCGTTATTTACGGCAGTAATTCCGCCAAACTGCTTCGTCAAATTTTCAACTTTTATCATAGTATCCAATTCAGCATAAATGCTGGGGAAACGCATTCACATGCTGCAGCAAGACTACACAATGTATCGCGCGTGCTGGTCTGAACGGGTAAAACTCTGAGGATAGAAAACAAGTGGCCCGATCGTGGGCCACTTGGGAGGGAGCGGTTTAGCGAAATCCGACTGTGGACAAAGCACCGTCTTTTATTTCAATTTCACGGTAGTTACCCGCACTTTCACCGGCGCCAATCAACTCAACGTTAGACGCACCAACGTAGTCGACGTCGCCACCACCAGCAAGAATTTCAAGCGCCTTGGCGAGCTCACCGGGGAGAATTTTCTCGCCAGGTGCATTAGCCACGTCCATTACCTTATCCTTATACTCACCTGGATCGGAAGAACCGGCAGCTTGCATCGCTAGCAAGATAAGCGCGGCAGCATCATAGCTTTCTGCCGCAAACGGAGAAGTTGCATCAAAACCGGATGCCATTTCCGCAAACACCCCTGCACCTTCGCTATCGGTTCCTGGTGCCTGACCAAAAGAACCATTCAAGTCCGGACCTATTGACTCAGGGAGCGCATCACCAACCATTCCATCTGGCAGAACGAAAGTGTCAAAAGCACCGGTATCAAGTGAACCCTGAATAATTCCTTTACCGCCCTGATCGATGTAGCCTGCAACAACCAGCACTTCGCCACCAGCCGAAGCCAGCGCACCTACCTCAGCAGCGTAGTCTGCCTTACCATCTTCGTGCGAAGCAGAAATGGTCACTGTGCCACCCGCTGCCTCGAACGCAGTCTGAAACGCATCGGCCAGACCTTTACCATAATCATTGTTGGTATAAGTCACAGCAACTTCATTGATACCACGATCCTGAATGACTTCAGTCATCACAACACCCTGACGTGCATCGGAAGGCGCTGTGCGGAAAAACAAACCGTTGTCTTCCACAGTTGATAATGCCGGAGAGGTAGCGGATGGCGAGATCATCACCATGCCGTTGGGTACAGCAACATTGGTGAGCGCCGCAGTAGTGACACCGGAACAATCACCGCCAACCACACCAGACACCTTGTCAGAAGTAATCAGACGTTCGATAGCAGAAGTCGCAGCAGCCGAGTCAATACAAGTGGTGTCTGCACGAACGGCTGTCACGGAGCTGCCATCCAGCAGCTTACCGGAATCTGACACTTCGGCGATCGCCGCTTCGGCACCCGGAGCCATATTGGCAACCAGAGATTCAATCGGGCCGGTCAACCCGAGAAACACGCCGATTTTTATATCTTCCGCCGACGCCGCCCCGGCGGCACTAACGCTGGCAGCGACTGCTGCGGATATCAGTAATTTTTTCATAGATAACTCTCTCTGATGCAATTGAGTAAGGTGAAGAACACTATGTTGGTAAGGCCGGAAAGAACCATCTTTGGGTCTTTTAGTAACCGTGCGCGACAATCCATCGGGCGCCGCGACCTGTAATCCTATTTTTACATGATTTCGAAGCAGAGGGGTAATCAAAGCGGGGAGTTCATAACACTGGTACCTACATTACCACCACGGAAAATGGTCTAACCGCGGGTATTCCACCTATATACCGGTCAACCAGACTCAGCAATCAGCCGATGGCTCTGTAAATCCGCTAGCAAAGAGATTGATCACAATTTTTTTAAATATCAAGCAACTATGGTGATATTGATACATTATCAGTCAACAGCGCAGAAGCATGCTCGACGCCTGCTTTAGAAATCAACCATACGGATAGCATGACAGCAGCTATCTTGTTATTGAGAGGCTTGTAAGCTTCTGGAGATGGTGAGTTAATACTGCTTGAGGTACTTCAGACTACTGTGTCAAACGCCTAATGGCGTCCCCTAGGGGATTCGAACCCCTGTTACCGCCGTGAAAGGGCGGTGTC
>CAZNOB010000074.1:0-23484 GCA_964574535.1 uncultured Granulosicoccaceae bacterium
GATGCCAGTCGGGCAGCACTACAGGGCAAGTACCGACCCTGATTTTGTGAAACAGGGCGGCCATATGTGTGCACATCTGGATCGGGTTCGGTGGTGCATTCATGTAACCATTGTGCGCAAAGTGATGCTCGGTAAACCATGCGGTTGTAAATCCTGCCTGCTCGGCAAGGCCGGTTTGTTCACGCATCATCTCAAGTGAACGCTGCCAGGGTATAGTTTCACCCGGGCTGAAATTGGGTATTAAGTCAAATCGCATTAGTGCCACATACCTTTGAAGGCTAGCCAGAAACGATCAGTCGGACCGTTGTTGAATACAACCTTTGCATCCACCTTGCAACTGGCGCCCTGGCAGACAAATCTGCGGCCTTCGTTGTGATTAATATCGTTACCCTTCATAGGACCATCTTTTCACGTCTCCTGCATTCAACCATGACAGACTGCATCTCGGCAACATCACCTCATCAGACCAGCTGACCCACACCGTTGACTAACATACGTGCAATGAACGGACTAAATCAATTCCCGCACGGCCCGAGCGTCGCAATTCGACCAGCGTTTACGCTGTCAAGTGTAGCTGTTGGTAGATCTGACCTCATTACGGGATTTCTGTCTTTGCCGTATCTTTGGGGCTATAGTGGATGACAGGTTCACGGATCGTAACAAGCCAATCAAATGAATCAGGCAGACACCATTGAATACACTCTTCAGGTATGGACGAAAAAGAAATCCCGCTGACCGGGGGCAATACCAACAGTTGCGTTGTGCGCGCAGGAAACACTGTAAGACGAGCACTGCGCTCATCCAGCGCGACGGTGCACCGACTGTTAGGTTTCCTTGAGCAACGAGACTATAGCGGCTCACCGAGATTTCTAGGCATAGATGCAAACGGCCGGGAAATGTTAAGCTATATCGAGGGGCATTGCGGGATATCACCGTCGGCATGGGGTAGTGACAGTATCATTGAAACGACAGCGAGAGGCCTAAGAAATCTGCACGACATTACCGCACACTACCCTGTCCACGCCGATGACCGCTGGGGATTCACCTACCCTGACCCAACTCGTCATGAAGTCATTTGCCATAATGATTTCGGCCTATACAATTTAGTCACCAAAGACAATAAATTCCACGGCGTTATCGACTTTGATCTCGCAGGCCCGGGTCCGCGGATACGCGATATCGCCTATGCGGCCTACTGGCTAACCCCGCTATCGCAAAGTGCAGATGACATGAAACCATTTGCGCTGGAAGATTTGCACAACAACAGCAGACGCCTGAAACAATTTTGCAGCATCTATGGCGTTGAGGCTAATTTATCATTGCTGGATATGGTCAGTGAGATCCTTCACTTCATGGGCAGTGAAAAAGCAATGATTGATCTATTCGGATGCGATGTCGCATTGAGCCTAAAACGAGATGGACATCTGCAACACTGGCATAAAGAGGCGCTGGCGTTTGATGTTTATCGTATTGATATCGAGAGCACACTGTGTCTCGGCAATCGGATAGTCATTGATTAATAACTATAACCCGGATTTTCACGAGAATCATCTCCCAGTGCATTACCCGGATACTCGGGCATCGCTGAAAGCAACGGCCAGTTACAGGCGTGTTCAGGTGCGTTCATCAGTCGGCTGGTGTCACTTCTCCATTGCACATGACCAACACACGAACGCAAAGTATTCGGATGACAAGAAAGAGCGTCGCAGCAGTCACGTAAGACTCAGATCAGTTTACTGAGCGGAAGAAAGATCTCCTTCCATGTCAAGTCAAGCCATGCAACCCTGCACACGTGCTGCGCATAGATGAACCCGTTAGAATTTTGTTCCTGTGGTATCCTAACAAAGCACATAGGGTGCGCACCTGGTCGTTTATGTCACATCGCGAATGCAACGTCGTTGACCGTCCAGGATGATTTTTTTACGGGGAACATATTATGCTGAAAAGGACAAAAATTGTATTGTTTGGATTTTCAATTGCAATGTCCACTGTTATGGTTCAAGCGCAACAAAACGCAGAAGAGCAACCACCGATGACCTTTTTTGTCACAAGTGTCGGTAGTGGCAATGGGGCAAACCTCGGGGGGTTAGAAGGGGCGGATCAGCACTGCCAGGCACTGGCGGAGGCAGCGGGTTCAACCGATCAAATCTGGCGTGCGTACCTGAGCACGCAGGCCAGCGATGGTGAGCCTGCCGTAAATGCCAGAGATCGTATCGGCAATGGTCCATGGCACAACGCAAAAGGTGTGCAGATCGGTGCAAACCTCGATTCGTTGCACTACGACAACTCGAATATTAATTATGCCGGTGCATTAAACGAGAACGGGAATACTATAAATTCTGGTGGTATGGGCAACACACCCAACCGGCATGACATTCTCACTGGCTCTCAACTCGATGGCACAGCATTTCCTCCGACCGAGGACATGACGTGCAGCAACTGGACCAGTGGTGATGAAGCCGGTGCGGCATTTGTCGGTCATCACGACAGGTTTCGGCGCACCACTCCAGGGAGCTCCTGGAATTCTGTGCATAAAAGCCGTGGCTGCAGTCAGGACAAACTAAAATCCTCCGGTGGAGATGGCTTGTTCTACTGCTTCGCGTCTGACAAGTAACAAACCGAACAAATTCACTGACCGGAAATCGGTCGGTGAATTTGTTTTTGATCTTGTGCATACGCATAGGGTCTAACTGCCTGCCCCCAATTATTAAACACGACACTGTTTATTGCTCATCGCATTACTGGCTCCTTTGCCAGATTGTTTGTCGCGTCATCGCGCTGCTGATGTTGACCAGATATTGTATCTTCCCCGCGCAACAGCTTACTCTATCAGGCGTTACGCCCTTTTCCTGATATCCATCTACTGTTTGGTAACTCACACGATCGAAATGTGCTTGTGATTTCGTTTTGTTGTTGTGGGTGTCCGGCTTGTTCTCTTTGCTTGTTTTCTGCTGTATTGATATCGAGCGCTCATTGTGTCGTGGCACGAGGAGAGATTACTGACCAATGGCAATCGCCCTTCACTGACGACCGGACAGGCCGGCACCCCCTGTAAAAACGTCTCTCTATTCTACTGATTCGACGACGGTTGGTTTATCAGCCCTGCAGGGAGTGACTTGGTCCCGGAGATGTCAATTCATTTGCACTGTTGTAGTATTGATTTTCAGAGACTTGGAACGGAGTGAAAAATGGATAGCAAGGAAGCGAAGGGCTGGATCGATCGACACTTAGGTAATTCCCGGGGTCAGCTAAATCCCAGGCAAGAGTTGTTGCGACTGACAGGTAATCGTCTGTTTGTTCTGTTGGCGCTCTCGGCGCTGTTGGTAACGCTTTGGATTGCAACGGTCAACCTGGCGTTCAATGGCAACCATAGTGCGTTACCGGCAGTGTTCTTCACTGGCGTGGTTGGCGGCATCATCGGTCTGCAAAACCGTTTGAAGGAACTAGCCGATGGCGACCTGCTGCTCCTGACCAAGTCGCTCATGTATCTGCTTCTGGCGCCATTGGTCGGTGGTTTCATGGCTGTACTGCTTTACATCCTATTTATTTCCGAACTGCTCAGCGGGGATCTGTTTCCGGCCTTTACGGCTGATAGCAGCAGCGATGTCAACAAGCCATCAGCCGTGGTAAAGGGAATAGGTGCGATATTTCACATTCACGCCACCAGCTTCGAAGAATATGGAAAGCTGATTTTCTGGAGTTTCGTCGCCGGTTTTTCCGAGCGATTTGTTACCCGAATTATCAGTCGATTTGAATCGTCGGCAACAACGGATAGTCAGTAAAACTGCAGAGCCCTGTCCATCCTGGCCAGGGGCCTGCATTTTCGAAAAAACCTAAACCTAAGCAAAAAACCGGAATGCAAAATAGTAGATGCACCCGCCGCTGTACACCCCATCGGGCACAGGCACCTGCTACATACAATGCCTGCACTTACCATGTTGCGATTAGTAACTCATAATCCGACGGTTGAAGAAGCTTAAAATCCTTCGTCGCCACACGTAGATGAAGGCGAACAAAGCTGTCAGGAATAACAACGGATCCACTGCTGCCTGCCCTCCTAGCGTGCAACCGCTTCCCTGCAAACCGGTCCTCAGTAATGACCTTCCAGTTTCCGGGTCGTTAAAAAAGTCCGTGATAGAATCAGTACTAACAAGACCTTCATCAGGCTGTTGGAAATCGGGTGTACCATCAGTGTTGACATCGGAAAGAATGAAGACTGGAATGCCACTATCTATTGTAGTTTCCAGAGGATCTGCAAAACCATTCTGACCAGTTTCGTTAAGGATCATTCCTTCTTCAGAGAAGATTAGCAAATCTGGTTCACCACCGGACTCAAGTAGATCAGTTAAACCATCGTTATCAGAATCAAGATCCTGTGAATCAGGCAAGTTATCGTTGTCGGAATCTATCAAACCCGATCCTTCAATTGTATCGAGGATGCCGTCATTGTCGTCATCGATATCAACATCATCAGCTACGCCGTCTCTATCCGTGTCTATGGAAAACTGGCCTTGATCAGCATCTTGAAAATCTGCTGTACCGTCCCGGTCACTATCAAAAGGATTTAATTTGGGAATCCCGCTGTCTATAGTAGTCTCCAGGAGATCAGTCAGTCCATTCTCCCCCGCCGGACTTGTGAGGACACCGTCCGAGAAAGTAAGCTGAGTTAAGTCAACCCCTGATTCTAACAGATCAGATAATCCATCATTATCGGAATCGAGATCCAGCGAGTCTGGCAAATTATCATTGTCGGTATCCAGCAAACCAAAGCCTTCCAGGGAATCGACTATCCCGTCGTTATCATCATCTAGATCAAACTCATCATTGACACCATCACCGTCGGTATCGGTACTTACGTTGTCTCCGTTGGCTTCTTCAGAGTCCCTGATACCGTCATTGTCGGAATCTTCGTTTTCGTCTATATCAGCTATGCCATCGTTATCTGAATCCGGGTCTATTGAGTCAGCCATGCCATCGCCATCAGTATCCAGAACACCGCCACCTTCATCGATATCTGATATTCCATCGCCATCCTGATCAAGAAGAACCTCTGATTCTTTTCCGCATGACTCGGTATATATATTCCAGGTTTGCGGCTCAGAGGTATCCTGCCCTCCCTGATCGGTCCCCGAACTATCTTTTAGAACCGCTGTGACAGTAGATATCATGCCTCCGGGTACATCAGGTTTTAATTCGTAACGCAATGTCCTGGACGGCCAACTTACGTGTGGGAGTCTGGAGTAGATGTCGCTATTCGTCAGGTCTGTAATATGGAATGAAAGCCCGGAGGTTCCGCCATCACCGTCTGTTACGTTTTGAGCCCATCCTGGAAACTCAAACACCGGGTTACAGGCACTGCTTGTCGGTTCGTGTCCCGGTGTAAATGAAGGCGCATTATTAGGCGCAGCTGAAGTAACCCCTGGTATAAGAGATAACGAGAGAACAACTGACGCCACCGGTGTGATTCGATATTTAGTCTTTGCTAAAAAGCACAACATTTATATATTTTCCCTGAATGCGAGGCTGGCCCAAGTCAAAGAACTTGTACTTTATTTGCCAGTCGATTTTATTTATAAGCTAGAAGAGAAACGCAAATCCATAACAATAAGGAATTTAAAATAAACATCCATTCCATGTGCTAAGTTGCACATTACTTTCTGCAACTAATAAAGAACTACATGGTGTATGAAAATGTGCGCTGGTAGATAAAACGCAAGTTTAGGGCCGTGCTCAGTGCAATGTTGCAAACTGTTCTGTAAGCAAAAACAGGTATGGTATAAATTAAATAGACAGCCAACAAAGATCATTATAAGAACAATTACTTATTATTATTTTCAATGCTTACACTGTGTGTTTACCAAGGCTGGTTTTTAGAAAAGCAGGAGTATAGATATACCTTGACAAGGTGCTAAAACTAATAGTTATGCTTTATCCTATTGACACTTCCGCAAAGGAAATCACCAGTAGCACTGGTCAGCTCCTGTTCCAGCTTGCTACGTTCGTTATAACCCGCCGAGTAGAGAGCTACATGCCTGTCAAGAACTCCCTTCGTCTTGTCGATGGCGCTCTGGGTAAAGCACCTTTACTTTAAAAACTCACTGATTAACGGATAGAATTCTGGATGAATCTGCAGGTCATTGTGCCCCGCTCCCGGCAATACTGTTACTTCGATATCGTGTGTAAATGCGTCAATCAGTCGATGGGAGTTCACAGACGGAATCACCACATCGTTTTGCGCCAGAATTGCTAATACAGGGATATCAATAGAGGCTGCATAATCAACTGATCTGTATTGGTCTTTTAACAGAAATTCAACAGGGAATATCGGGTAGGATGCTTTAGCGATATTCAGAATGCTGTCATATGGTGTAATCAATATCAGTTTTTTAACAGGCCTTTGCATAGCAAGCCAACTAGCCACACCACTACCAAGGCTTCGTCCAATCACTGAAATATTGGCGTGATCTTTAGAAATGGAATCAAAAACTACTTCCGCATCGCTGAAGAGGTTTTCCTCTGTTGGCACGCCATCACTTCCACCATACCCTCGGTAATTAACCATGTACACTGCTCTGTCTGAAAGTGCAGTTACATAGCTACCAGCAGAACCGGCAACCGATTCGGCGTTACCCCCAAAGTAGATAACTGCCTCTTCCATGGTTTTATTGCCAACAATCAGTTTCACAGTGGTGCCACTGCCTGTGTCTACTAGTTTCTCAGCAAATTCATGTGAGATAACTGGAGTTGGAAAGTAAATAAAGCTTCGCTGCATTAGATACAAGGCCAATGCGGCGACGTGATAGAGCAGCGCGATTATGCCAACAATGGAGAGTATGAATTTCATAGACTATTTGGGGTTATTTGGTGCACGCACCCCTTAATCATCAATCTTTTCCGAGTGAATCCTGACCATAGTCTTTGCCTTTAATCGTATTAATGACACCTTATCATGTACTGGTTTTTCTGTTAAGCAAATGACGCTGATTGTCACTTAGTACCCTCAATCAATCATAGATCTACTTCGTAGAATCCTTTGCCTTGCCAGGATCTGATAACAACTGCATTATCATCAGGCAACTCATGTTGCAGACATTATCGTTAATTCTGTGTAATGGGTAAATCGGGAGATCCCTGGATCAGCCACGACGCCAATGAATGGTGAGCCTTTTGCGCTGAAAAAACTAATTCGATATATTGTTGTTCTAATGTTGCGTGGCGTTCAGCATTTGTTGTTATGTGTGCTAGCTTGATACATTCGCCCAACGGGGTTGGGCCCGTTAATAAGTCTTCGACACAAGAATATCCATAAATAAAGACCGCGCTCTGTGACAAAAAATTCTGCACGATATGCGCGCTGCATCATCAATAATCCAGGTTAATCAATATCAGGAACAATAGTGACACGACGAATCTCAATATTCTTTATTTTATGCTCAACCGTACTAACAAGCTGCTCTGCAAAGCAAAGCTATGTGACGCTTCAGGAATGGCAGAGTCAGAGATGTAAAACTCTTGCCGACAGCGGCGAGCGTGAGCGCTGCCTCGATGAAGCCGAACGCACTTACGAAGAATACACCAGCACTGAGGCCTACAGGGAAAGCAATAAACGGAACAACCGCCAAAGCAATTGAAAAATGCAAAGCGTTCGCTCTTGCTCTTCTGCTCTTGATCTACCCGCGTTTAATCAGCTTTGAGAGTGATTGTGGAAGTGGGTCGACGCGCCATGGATGGCGCAAAGAGCGCTGTCAGCCATGGATGGCTGTTTGCGCGACCCTCTTCCATGATCACTCTCAAAATGCCGCAGGCACCCGCAGGGCTGAGTAGTCGCAACACGACTTTTGGTTACTTTTCCGTTGTTTGAAAAGTGACTCCGCCTGAAGGGCATGTCGCTTTTGGTCATTTTCAAAAATGAAGGTCCCCCGGCAGGGATGCCGCCTACTTAAACCACAACGACAGCTGCGGCACGAAAACAATAACCAGTACCGTTGCAGCCAACATAAGCAGAAACGGCAATGCAGCGCTGTACACCTTAAGAATCGGTGTATTAAACCGGTAGCTTGCGATAAACAGATTCAGGCCAACAGGTGGCGTTAGATAGCCCAGTTGCATCGTCGCCAGAAAGATTATACCCAGGTGTAGCGGGTCTATGCCGTAACTAGCAGCCAGTGGCAATATCAGTGGCACGATCAGTACAATCGCTGAAAAAATATCAAGGATCGCACCAAGCGCCAGCAGGAATAAAAACAGGAAGAACAAAAAGCTCCATCGATCAGCTATCAGGGTCTGTGTGTAGTTAAACAGTTTTTGTGGTACTTCGGCATCGATCATGTAGTTGGTTGATGCAAACGATAAACCTAAAATAATCAGAATACCGCCTACCAGTGTCATCGATTCACGAGCGATAGTTGGCAACTGCTTCCATTTTATTTCGCGCCGAATAACCACTTCTACAATAAATACATACAGCGCGGTTATTGCCGCAGCTTCTGATACCGCCAGTATCCCTGAATAGATACCGCCGAGGACAATGAATGGCAGTGGCAACTCAAGCGCTGATTCGAAAATCGAGGCGCGTACATTTCGCCAGCTGAACTCGGAAAGTGAGCTGCGATGTTCACGCTGTGTCCACATGCAGTAGCCAGACAGAACTAAAAGCATCAGTAATCCGGGTAATGCACCGGCAATGAACAACTGATCGATCGGTTGCTTCGCGACTACTCCATAAAGGATGATAGGCAGCGATGGTGCAAACAATAATCCAAGGCTACCGCCTGCGGTGATGAGCCCAAGATTAAATCGATCATCGTGACCAGACTGCTGCAAAGCCGGATACAAAATAGCGCCAAGCGCTATAATCGTAACGCCCGAAGCACCGGTGAAAGCGGTGAAAAAAGCACAGGATGCCAGCGCTACAATTGGCAGCCCACCCGGGACCCAGCCCAGTAATGCCTGAGTGAATCGCACCAACCTCCCCGGCGCTCCACTTTCACTCAACAGGTAACCAGCTAGTGTGAACAGCGGTATGGCAAGAAGAATGGGTGTTTCAGCGATGCTGAAGGTTTCGAGGATGACCGATGTCAGGCTGATATCAAGCTTGTGGAAACCCCACAACGCGCTTGCAGCAATAATGACAAACAACGGGGCGCCAATCAGCGCCAGAAACAAAAGGACGAGTGCACTGGTAATCATGGAGCAGACTCAGTGAGGTCAGAAACCGGACTGGTTGTCAGGCGCTTCATTGCCCAAACGGCATAACGAAAGCCAATCAACAGGAAACCCACCGGAAGAATGGACTGGAACCACCAAAGGGGCAGATAGCCCATCGCCAGATCTTCATACTCAAAAGTCTCGCGGACAAACTCCAGGCTGTACCACGCAAGCACCATGCAGATAATAACTGTTGCCAGATCAGCAATAAAATCTGTCCAACGAGTCAATGATGCTGGCAACAGGCGCGACAGCAGATCAATGCGTAAATGCCTGTGGTCACGTGCTGCGGCGATAGAGCCAATAAACGCGACCCACAAAACGGCAAGCCGCAAATACTCATCAGCCCAAAAGAAACCTCCGCTGTAGACGTTGCGAGCAAATATCTGCCACACAGCGATACCGAGCATGCTTGCTAAAATAATTATTAGCAGAGTGTTTTCAGCCAGTAACCCGATCCGATCAAGTCGACCAAGCCAGCCAGAGGTATTCGTGGATTTCGCCGCCTTCGAGGAGTCTGTCATCAATTAGTTTCGCCGCGTACCTTCGCCAGCATTTCATAGATTTGATTAAGCTGAGCCTCTGGCAACTCACCTTCGGACGCTGCTTGTTTCCATAGTGCCCTTGAACGAGCTTGTACATCTAACAGGAAGCCTGGATCTGGCTCTACAACGGTAATGCCACTGCCAATTAATGCTTCGGCTGCACGAGCGTCGTCCTTCGCACTGAGGTCTTCCATCTGCTTGTAAACAGTTCGAAAATTTCGCTGTACAATCTCCTGATCTGCGGGGGAAATCTTCTGAAAGTGCTTTTCACTTATTCCGAGAACACCATACAGATAGGAGACATTCATGCTGGACAGGTGAGAGACCTTTGTGTGCCACTGCAGTACCAGTGCTGCGGTAGCTGACGCGCCAATTACGTCTACCAGACCAGTTTGAAGACCGGTCAATACATCTGTGATTGGTAGTGTTACCGGAGACAATCCGAAGTGCTCCATACCTTTGTAACTAACGGTGTCTCCCTCTGGAATCCACACCCGTTTGCCTTTTAAATCCTGCAAATTACTGACTTTGCTATTGGACATGATTTGCGCGAATCCACCACCCGCAAATCCAAATGTAACGAGGCCGGCATCGCGAAGAGTCTGCTCAACATAATCATCGAATTCAGCTCGAATCAGGTTGGCTTCTTCTTCGCTGTTAAACAAAAAGGGCAGCCCGTAAAGCAAAACGCTGGTCGTCAGGTCAGCAAGAGAACCAGCGGCGAAGGCTCCGCCATGCAACTGTCCGGTTCGCATTTTACGCAAGACTTTACTGTCACTACCCTGAATACCACCAGCGAAGAACTTAAACTTTACGCGCCCGTCTGTTTCCTCGCTAATCTTGTTCGCACCCGCCTGGATAAAATTCATCCATTCTGATCCCTGGGGCGCCAATGTAGCTATTTTGAACACCTGGTTTGCCGATGCAGCTGTTGATGTACAGATGACAAACCCTAGTAGCAGTGCCAGTTTTGTTATTCGATTCATCTTAATATTTCTCTTGGAGAAGTCTGAAAAGTTGTGTGTGTCATAGATTAATACCTAAAAGTAATCGTCGGCTGAATCGAGCAACGCCCGGGCTTCGTCTTGTGCCAACACATTCAACAAGGTGCTTGTGCCCTCAGCCGGATCAGCTTCCACCACCTCGGTTAGCAGCGAATCGTGTAGTTCACGCTCGTACAGGGTGCGCGCATAAAAGCGCGCGTAGCTGACTTTCACCCCTAAATCTTTGCCGTCAGAGATATCAATAGCTTTTTGAAAGTAATTTTGTGCAGCGTCGAAATCACCGCCGAGGGCTGGCGGGCGCAGGGAGTTAAGTATTCCTAAATACAGGTTGATGTTGGTCTCTTCGTGCCCCTCATTTATCTCTGCCAGCCTTTCGACCAGTCTTTGTGCTTTCGGCAACTCTGCCAACGTAACAAAGTCAGAACTATGTGCTTGCAAAAAAGCGAGCCAGGCAGTGGCAAAATCAAACAGGGCGGGAGCTTCTTCTGTTTTACGCTCGGCAAGAAATGCATCCCACTCATCAAAGTTGATATCACGGACTTCACAGTTGACATCAAAGCTCTGACACAATGCCTGTTGCCCGTAGCTCCATGCCCTGGCCGTAAGCTTGCTGGCTCGCACTTCATCGTCAACGAAGGTACTGCCATATGCTGCATAAAGTGAAGACGCGCTGCGTAAACTGCTTGTTTTCGGGGGATCGCCCTGAACGAAGCTGTCGACCAGTATCAAATAGGCCGGCATTGCCTGACGGACTGTTTCGGGGTCATCCTGATTCATAATTGAATCGACAAGATTCGTCGATACACCGTCCACAGTGCGATTGATAAAAGTGCTGCAGCCACTCGCCGTCAGGATGATTATCAACGCGAAAATAAGCCGTCCAGAATGACTGCTGCACCAGTTGCCGAAAAAGAATTGTGTAGGTTGATTCATGTTGAATGGCACGCCATACCGCGTTAGGTTAATACGAAAGGGCACTCTGAACCGGAATGAGCTACCGAGCTCTTGTGCGCAGAAATAGTGCAAATAGTTACCCGGAGAGAAAGTTACCGCTTAGGTAGAGACTCAATTAGGCTCCAAAAGTTTACATTCACGCAATCTTGATGCTAAAAACCCGTAATCCCGATGTAAATTAACAAATAAATGCCTGGAAAAGCAGCAGTAGTGACTAGATACCTGACCGTTAATAAATTGACGGAAACTGACACCTGCCAGGCCGGCTGTTGACTCGTCTCCTGAGTATCCTACAGATAAAACCATGGATGGCTAACCTAGCTATTTTTTAATTATTCTGACTTGCCCGGTGTTAAAATCTGCGGCCATTTGAGCACGGCATCGAGGTCATGAGCGCAAAATCAAGGGCTCAATGGCCACTTGGTTATTTTGCTTCCTTTGGCGTCTCGATCATTGGAAAGCAAAAAGGCAGATGTCCCTGGCTGTTACCGCCCCTGCGGCTGCTATCAGCGGGCAATCACTATGCCGCGAAAGTGCCACATCAATTGCCATGAAGCTGCAGTGAGCAATAAGGCTAAGGGGAAATTTGAAAATAGGCTGAGACGGAAACAACTTCCACGATCACTCTCAAAACTGATTAAACGCGGTTAGATCAAGAGCAAGCAAGGATTCAGAGTAGTGCTTTTAGCCCATATTCAGCCCCCGGTAAATGTGAGAGCCAAGTTAAGATACCACGCATCGCCGGGACTCCTGCTCTCGCTAGTTGCGTCAACTGTCCTAAGTTGTCTGTCCTCTGTGGTCAGAAGATGGAACAATCAGGCTCTGACAGGTCCTTCGATTTTTGCCCTGAGCCCTCAGAATTTCGTTCTCTGTAATCCGACGCATTTACACGTTTACTCTCGAAACCGATTAACGCGGGTAGATCAATCGCGATAGATTGGTTGCAAACGCCTTGCATTTAGTCATCGGTTATTTAACCGATCAACAAACGAGATAAAAGCCACTGTCGTGATGGTGAGCTGATTCGATGAAGATGAGAACATCACTCTGGTGTCGTAATAAACCTGGTTCACTGCCAGTCTAAAGCAGGAAACAACAGCATGCGCTGTGGCACAAATCGTGATTTCAGTACCTTGATGTTTCATGAAATAGTCGATTTTTGCATGGACATACCAGTAAAGGTCGACACGGAATGTAAAAGTTATTGCCTGCGGGAGCGTCCTCTATACTTGGTGCTTGCCACTAGCAAAGAAACTTTAGAAATCCGTAAAGTGAAAGCATCAGTGGCATTTTCAGAGTACGCAGGTGAGAGATTGTCACGAAATAGTATCTTGACATTAGAAAAGTTGGGTCGCAGTATCCAAAATTGCTCAAGTGGGTTTCAGGCCTAAACCAAGAAAATTCAGGCCTTATGTTTTTCGCCCGGTGATAGTAAATTATGAATGCCATGAATGTATTCACAAAAAGACGGTTTTGGCTCACGACACTAGTTGGAGTATCAGCACTGGTGACCTCATCCATTGCCAGTGCAGACATAACAGTACTGGAAATACAGGATGGTAAAATCACCATGGAGGCAACACGCGTATCACTACGTGAAGTTGCAATCGCTATCGCTGAAAAATCTGATATTGAGATCACAGCTTCTGAGGGACTTGATCAACTGGTAGATATCAGCCTGTTTGAAATACCACTTGCTTCTGCGATAGCCAGAATTTCTCCAAATCATCTAGTGACACAAAAAAACGTAGCCGGACTTCCCGTCATCACTGCTATCCACTTCATCCTTGATTACGGTCAAACAACCACTGGTACAGCAGAATTCAATTTACCTACTGGTGAACCCGCGGAGGAAATAGCACAGCAAGAGGTTCCGGAAGGCCAGCCCCTGGAGAGAGTTTCGTTTGATGGGCAGGAAGCTCTGAATAATGGTAATGAAGAAGCGCTGGCTGAAGATCAAGTGCCACGCCAATAGGTTTTGAAATATCTGGCAACTTGATCAGGTGACTCATCTGTTCAGATAACGAAACCCTGATGTTGAATAGGGGTAGATCCCACTTCAAGCATCGCTTTAGCAGAGACCTTAAGCCACCAAACGTATGTGCCATGCAAACTACGGTACAAACAAAAACTCTGAAGTATGGCTCCCTCATTTAAACAATCCCTGCCAGTCCGCCTGTGACCTTTTATCTAACAAATGCATAAGAATCCTATTTTTAGTGTTTAGATATTTTCGGTTACACACAAAGTCGCCCAGAAATCACGATAAAAAAACGCAAAGCTCTTGCTCTTAATCTACCCGCGTTTAATCACTCTCAAAATGCCGCAGGCACCCGAAGGGCTGAATTGTCGCAAAAAGACTTTTTGCTTCCGTTTTTGGTCTTTCAAAAACAAAGGCCCCACGCAGGGATGTCGTACTAGCTGTGAAACCAGGAAAAGCAGATGACTAAATGATCAATCTTTACTGTGCCTGGATTAAGCAGCGTCTTGATGTTGCTGTACAGACATCGTCTGCAAAAATTCCAACGCCTGATCCGGTTGGAGTTTTTCAGGCGTGAAAGAGCTGAGTCCGAACGAAGTCAGCATATCTGAAACCGCACCACTGTTGGCGGAATAGCCCATATGCCAATTGGGGAAAATACACTCATCGATGTATTGGTAGCTGATGATTACCACATCGTCGTGGCGAACATCGTCAGCGATCTCGAGGAAGAGCTCGTTGACAACTTCCCGATCGCCTTCGAGAGCTTGTAGAAACCAGTTTGATTCGTAGCACAGCATGCCACATATGTCCTGGTCGGCGTTATTCTCGCGTGCAATTGTCAGGATATCCTGAATATCCTGAAGAGACATATCACGCAGGGCGCGTGAGTAGTATACCAGGCGAATTGTCATAGCGTGCTCCATGCAGCAAATGCTTACCGTGATCAAATTTCGGTCGCGGCAGACAGAACTTTAGACATAGCCCATCCAGCCGATGTTCCCACTTCAAAGGTCTGATACGGAAATCAGCTATGTGTGCACAGCAAACAGTGGTTTGCATTAACTCTGCGGAATCTCTTTGGCAACAAGCTTTCGAGAAAATCGCAGAACCTGACTGCATGTCGGATATACGCGTGGTGTTTGTGCCAAACGCTAAAAAAGCGCTTAAGTTTTTGCGTAAGAACCCTGATACCGCAGTGTTTATCGTTTCGGTGAGTTCGCAAGCCAGCACCGAAGCCGAGCATTTATCTAACTCCATACGCAATGCAATGCACAACAATTCAGTACGCATTGTGGCATGTGCAGAAGATGAAAAAACTTCAGGTAGTGCGTTGGTGCGGGACCTGGGTATAAATGCAGTTTTGCATCCCGGCTCTGCACTTGAGGATCGTTTGCAGAGTCAGGTGTCAGCGGAGTTGCATACCTTCGCTATGATATGCGGTACCCAGTCACGGCATCAGGCTGAAACCAGTCTGCTAACCGCGATAGCGCGTTTTTCGCGACTGGAAATGAAGCTAAGTGATTGTCTTGCAGAGCTCGCACGCTCAACGGGTTTGCTGACCAATGCTGTGATGGTAAACGTCATCATGGTTCGACGTAATGGCACTCTGCGACGAAGCAGCATTAGCTATGAGTCCGAAGGTATTGATTCTCAGGCGTGGCTGAGCCAGGACCAAACCCCTACTTCGCAGAAGCTGTTGCAGGTAGTGGATGAGGCGCGTTTACAACTTCAGATTCAGCTTGATGACCCTGACCATCTGGCAGCCAGTGACGCACTTGGTTGTAATATATCGGGCCGATTTATTTACCCGCTACGTAGTTTTGGTCGCACCATGTGTCTTGTTGAGTGCTGGCTTCCGTCGGACGGTCTGCAACTGGTATCAGTCGATCTTGTTCGGTTGATTGAAAAATCCAGCGAGCAGTTCAGTTTGCTGTTCGAACGCAAGCAGGCGGACACCGAGCTAAAGAAACAGTATAAACGCCTCAAGTTTACGCTTGATGAACTAAACACCGCCAAGACGCAGCTCTATCACTCCGAGAAACTCGCCTCTCTCGGGCAATTAGCGGCCGGAATTGCTCACGAAATCAATAATCCGGTTGCCTATGTCATGGGGAACTTCAATCCGCTTAATGACTATGTTGACAGCATGACTCGTATGCTGGATCTACACGGAAAATTTGTTTCCATGATTGACCAGGCCGACGTACCAATTGATTTCGATCTGCGTCAGCAGATAGACAAAATGGGGGCTGACCTGGATATGGATTATATATTGGAAGATGTCCGCTCACTGGTTGATGAATCTAAAAACGGATTGAAGCGCGTGCGTGAGATCATTATTAATCTCAATGAATTTGCACGCAAAGATACGGTTAAATCTGAGCCTACAGATCTGCATGCCTGTATTGAAGCCACTCTGAGAATTTTGCAAAACGAGTTAAAAACGGGTGTCAACGTGCAGTGTGATTTCGCACAGTTACCTGCGGTGCATTGTCAGCCTGGATTAATTAAGCAGGTGCTGCTAAACCTGATTAAAAACGGAGCTCAGGCCATGGGTGGCAAGGGAGACATCTCAATTACCACCAGCGTTGATGCTGAACAGGCCATAGTAAGCGTGCGCGATACCGGCCCGGGTATTCCTGCCGAAGTTGTGGAGAAAGTATTCGATCCATTCTTTACAACCAAGCCAGTCGGTGAAGGTACCGGCCTTGGCTTATCACTTTGCCACGGCATTATTGAACGGCACAACGGTATTCTGGAGATCGTCGAAACCGGATCGCAAGGTACCGAATTTCGAATGGTATTACCGATCGACGGCGTGCAGTCTTTAGAGAATGCTGCATAGCTGAGTTCACTCGCAACATCGATAACCACCATTCCTGAATCAGAGATCCTCTTTGAACATAATCGCGGTGGTGTAATGTGCGAAGACTCTCCCTTACTCTGCATCACCATGTTTCAACTCGTGAAGTACTGACAACGAGTGGTTTGACAGAGGGAGAGTCACGGGCTCATTTGTCTCGGCAGAGACATCGGCGGCTGAGTAACTTTCCATCACCATTTTGGCGTGTTCCGCTGACACCATCACTTCAGTATCCTGTAACACGGCTTCAAGAAAGTGAATTGTCTCCGGCCCCATTTGACCGGCAAAGGCATGATCTACCTGCTCTCCCGGCATAGTTGACATAGGATACTGCGTACCGTCTTTTACTGTGTTCAACCAGTTATCCCGGCTGGTGTCATCAAGTATTAATGCGCCTTCGGTGCCGGTAATTTCTATCCACGTACCGCAATAGTTGGGATAACTCGGTGGCAGATTCCAGCCACCGCCGACGACTACAAGCGTGCCATCATCCATGGTGACTGTGCTCCACATACAGTCATACGAACCATTAAGTTCCTGCATGTAGCCATACGCACCCTGCGAATAAACACGCACCGGTTTGGCGGGTGCCAACAGCCAGAAAACGAAGTCAAGATCATGTGTACTTTCCATTGCAGCTGGTGAAAGCTTTACTCTGTTAGCTATTTTTTTTCCAAGGTTACGAGACAGGTGTCTGCTGACCATCACATTGACTACTTTGCCTAGTCTTCCTTCTACAATAGATTTTTTGGCATAGGCGATCTTCGGATTAAAGCGCTGCGAATAACCGATAGTAAATTTGACATTTTTCTCTTTGGATAAAGCGATCAACTCGTTCGCTTCATCAAGCTCCAGTGCAATTGGTTTTTCCAGTAATACGTTCTTACCGGCCTGCATGCAGTCTCTGGCAATCGGGAAGTGAGTGTCTTCGGGCGTGGTTGAGATATACACGATCTCTATGGCGGGATTTTCAACAATATCCTGATAATCCAGAGTGGCGGTCGCGGGTTTTGTCAGATCTTTTACTTCGGCGAGTCGTTCGGGTTTGATTTCGCAGATGTGCAGTTTATCCACTAACGCAGAGCGTGCCAGTGTCTCTGCACGGATTCCTCCACACCAACCAGCACCTATCACAGCAACCTCAATCTGTCTCATCTTTACATGGCTCTTTAGTTAACAGTGACACTTTAATAATGGCTTTACCCGGCTGCCAAACAGTAGCCGCGCGAACAACACTGACACTTATTCTATTGCAATTGTCTGCCCGTTGATGAACAGTATTTCAGGATTCTATATACGCTGCAAGAAACACTTGTCTGCACGAGGGCAGCGGTCGGCAGTCACCGGGTACAACCTTGAACCGGACTGGCCGAGGCCGGAGTCCGGCAATGATTTTTGTAGCTGCCAATAAGCCGGGACTAGAGAGGCATGTCGAATTGATACACGGTCTCAGCTGTCCCGGAGTTGATTTAACGTGAATTCATAAGACTGTCAGGGTAGACCGGGATTGAGTTACAATAATGGTGTTTTTTTTCCAATAGTTCGTTATTCTTAACGCAACTAAAATTGGTTTTAACAGGTATCTACGATGATTGATCTCTACACTTGGACAACCCCGAACGGACGCAAGGTATCGATCCTGCTTGAAGAGCTGGGGGTTGAATACAATGTACATTCCATAGATATTTCCAAAGACGAGCAATTCGCACCGGATTTTCTGGCTATTGCTCCCAATAATCGTATCCCTGCTATTGTCGATCACGATGCCAATATCTCGATGATGGAATCCGGAGCCATTATGCAGTACATGGCAGAGAAAACCGGCAAGTTACTGTCAGACAATCACACAACACGCTGGAAGACACTTGAATGGTTAAACTGGCAAATGGGCGGACTTGGTCCCATGGCAGGCCAGACGCATCATTTTGTTAAATATAATCCTGGTAAATCCCAGTATGCGGAAGATCGCTATCAAAATGAAACCAAACGGCTTTATGGTGTATTGGAAAAACAACTCGAAGGGCAGGACTACATAGCTGGTGAGTACTCGATAGCAGACATAGCCTGCTGGCCGTGGATATCACGCTTCGAATGGCAGGGAATTGATATCACTGAATACAAGAACATCACCCGCTGGTATAAAGCCATTGCAGAGCGACCAGCAGTGCAAAAAGGCTATCAGGTACCGAAGTATGTTACTGATGTGCCAATGCCATAGGCGGTTGCGCGCCGGTATACGGCGCGCTTTCTCGCGGCTAACAAGCTAACAACGGGTCGAATTTGAGAGAGGATTTCTCTGAAGGAATGTGCCCTTCAGGCATTGCCACCATTTAAAAGACAAAAACCCATCATACCGTCAACAAGGTTGAACCCGTGGTATCACCTGCTTCAAAGGCTTTATGTACGTCAACAATTTCTGACAATGGTCTTTTTTGACCGATTGAAACTTCCAGTGCGCCTTGTGCAATAAGATCAAATACTTCTTTTGACGAATGCACCAGATCTTCTCTGGTAGCAACATAGTTGGCGAGTGTCGGGCGACAGAAATACAGTGAACCGCCATGCTGCAGCGTAGAGGGTTTTACCGCTGGTGCTTCACCGGTGGTGGCGCCAAAGGAAATAAAGTAGCCGCGTGGTGCCAGAGATGCCAGAGATGCATCAAATGATGCTTTACCCACGGAGTCGAACACCACCGAGACGCCCTCACCGTTGGTGAGTTCTTTTACTCGCTCCGCTATATCCTCGCTGTTTCTGTCGATAGCGTCGGTATAACCATGTTCGAGAATACTTTTGCAGTTATCTGCTCCGGATGTCACCCCGATCATACGGGCACCTATATGTTTACCCCATTGTCCGGCCAAATGCCCTACGCCGCCGGATGCTGCATGGAATAACACATTTTCACCTGCCTTGACGGGATATGTCCTGCACATAAGATATTCAACTGTCATGCCTTTCATCAGCACGGCAGCTGCTATATCGTCACTGATGCCATCAGGTATTTTAATCATACGAGCAGCCGGTGCATTGCGATGTTGTGCATAGGCACCCAGAACCGGCCCATAAACTACCCGGTCTCCGACAGCAAGATCATTCACATCCGGCCCGACCTGAATCACTTTGCCAGCGGCTTCCAGGCCCAGGCCTGAAGGAAACTCCAGAGGGTATGCGCCAGAGCGCTGGTAGACATCCATGTAATTTAAACCGATAGCGGTGTGTTCCAGCGTAACTTCGCCAGAAGCTGGTGGTGGCAATTCGACAGACTGCATTTTCATGACCTCTGCCGAACCCTGTTCATTTAATATTATGCTGTTGGTTTTCATTAATTAGCTCGGTAAATTAAATAGTAAACTAGACAGTAGCATCACCACTTTCAACCAGAATCAGATCTACCACCCCTGCCCCGTTTCTTCTGTGAGCCGCTGCACTCTGGTAGGCGTCTGAATTAAAACAGGCCTCGCCGTCGGCCAGTGACGGAAATTGAATGACAATGAAGCGGTGAAACTCATCCGTACCCTCAAGAATTTTAAAGTTACCCCCACGCGCGAGTACTACACCACCATGATTGGCAATAATGCCGGGCACCTGATCGGTGTAACGTTTGTAAGCTTGCGGCTCGATGACTTTGGATCTTGCAACCCAGTAGGCAGGCATAAGCTATCTCTCTCTAGAACAACAATTGCGGTAAAAAATTTGCGATTTGAGGGAACATCACTATCGAAACGATACCAACAAGCATAATTATCCAGTACGGCACTGAGCTTCTAAATATCTGGCTGACGCTGACTGATGAATCCTGAATCGATGCCTTTACAGTATAAACCAGAAGACCAAATGGCGGTGTCAAAAGCCCTGCCTCTATTGCAAGGATTCCAATCACGGCAAATGAGATTCGGTCAAAGCCAAGTGCCGTAGCAAGTGGCTCGAATATCGGCACTGTTAGCAGCATGATAGAGATCGAGTCGATCACCATGCCGAGGAGAAACCATACAATGATAATCAGTCCGAGGATCATGTAAGGAGATAATCCGGTGTTAAGAAAAAAGTCCTGAATAGCAGTCGTCACACCAGTCATTGCAAGTGTTCGGGAATACAGTGCAGCAGCCAGCAAGAGCACCAATATTGGCGCTGCAGTTTTACCTACCGAAAAAATCGCGTCCAGTAGCTGTTGTTTGCGCATCCCTTTCACAATTGCGAATAACAAAGCCAGCGCAGCACCGGCACCTGCCCCTTCAGTAGGTGTAAAAATGCCGAACCAGATACCACCGAGCACACCGAAAATAATAAAAGCCATACCGGCGATACTGAAAAGCACCTGCGCACGTGTGGCGACTTCAGCCTCCTGATATTCGCTGGCAGCAGGTTGACTAAGTGTTTTATGCTCCCCTACCAGTTCGGGACGGAGTATTGCAGACCCGATGATATACAGCATATAGAGACTGGCCAGGAGTATCCCCGGTAATATACCGGCAAGAAAAAGTTGTCCTATTGACTGCTCTGTCAGTATTCCCCAAACAATCATCAATACACTCGGAGGAATAAGCATGCCCAAACAACTGGATCCAGCGATAGCCCCAAGGGCGAAACCTTTGTGATAACCGAGTGCTTTCATTTCCGGATAGGCAATACGGGAAAAGGCAGCAGCAGAGGCAATGGATACCCCGGTGACGAATGAAAATATGGTGTTACCAATAACGGTAGCTACCGCCAATCTACCGGGAAGAGCACGGATTCCACGGTTTATTGCCTGATAAATATCGGTGATTGCACCGGAGCGACCAATAAACTCTCCCATGAGCATAAACAGGGGAATAACGGCAAACGTAAAGTCACGCATAGCCTCTGCAGCCGTGCTGGCAAGTGTTGCCTCGACGATACGCCATTTACCGGTAACGAGGTAAATGCCAACTACGCTGGTCATACCCAGCGCAATTGCTACATGTACACCCAACAGCACGAGTGCAAACAGCATCACCACGATGATAGTAGCGGTATTAAAGTCGAACATATCAGCGCTTCATCAGATCAAGTGCGTGAGGGGAATAGCTGGAAGTAAATTGTGTCACAGGCCCTACAATTCCAGATCTTTGACTTTCAAATTAAAAGCTTCAATGGCCGCCAGTGCAAGATAGTTGAGCACAGCCAGCCCGCTGCCAATCAATATGGTGAATCTGGCCGGCCATACTGGAACCCGCATTGCACCCTCGCCGTCAAACTCGCCGTTTGCAAAAGATCGCAGTGCCGGAACAATGGCTCCCTTGAATAGAATCGCGAAAAACAATGCACCTAATAAAAATCCAAATACAGCCAGCACTCTTCGGGTATTCGGCCCGAAACTATTGATCAGAAAGTCGGCTCCCAACATCGATCGACTGCGTATTGCAAATCCTACCTGCAGGAAAATAATGATGACTACGGAGTTGGCAATGATTTCTTTGGTTCCATGCAAAGGTAAATTCATCGCACGAAAAATAATGTCTGCAAGTGTAAAAAAGCAAAGTACAAACGCCCAGAACGCCGCAAGAATCATCAAAATTTTGGTGATTAGATCAGTTATTTTAATCAGAAACATGAAGCGTATCGGCAGGCATATGCATTTGATTTTATAAGGACGCCGGAGTTAAACGACGCAGAGCAAACGCCCTGCGTCCGTGGTTGCTAGAATTGACTTACTCGACGTTATAGCGAACAGGCCACGTGTAACCGTTTTTCTCTGCGGCTTCAATGGTGAGTTTCAGAACTTCTGATGCCGGTAGTCCTTGTGCGTCGAGATCACTAGCCATTTTCTGTGGCCACTCAGCCAGTGAATTAGCCCAGTCGGCTCGAACTGCCGGGTCGATCTCGTTGACAGATATCAAGTCGCGCAGTGTATCAACGTCTTTTGCGTATCTTTCTTTATTAACAATGCCCGTCTGCTCTTCGAAGTCTTTTCCGACTTCTACTATGATGTCCTGAACATCGGCAGGCAGATCGTTGAAAGACTCAAGGTTCATTGTCAGTCCGTGCCACGTGATAGAACCGAAGCCAATCAGTGTGTAGAAAGGTCCGGGCTCATGTAGCTTGAGATTTACCCAGGCACTCGGAAACATGATCCAGCCTTCGTACACATTGGTTTTCATCTCTGTATATGCAGAGGCAAGTGAGCTTTGCACCGGTGTGACACCACCGTACTCCAGCCAGTTAAGGTTAAGACCCGCGCCCGCTATTTTCTGCCCTTTAAGATCAGAGAGGTTTTCCCATTCGAAGCTGGTTCCGAGGTTGTATCCGCCATCGGCTATACGTGACAGCAACTTCTGGTTAAACTTTTCTTCAAAGACATTTTGCAGGTAAGGCACCTGGGCATAGACATCCTGTGCGGTCTTGAGGCTGACTGTTGGATCCATCGTGCCAAAAGGCAACATGACCTGAAATGCGTGCAAGGGTAGATTAGATGCCTCGAAACACATGCACATACCACCGATGTCAATGATGCCGTCCTGCACCCCTTCAAGCACTTCTGTGACCTTAACAATACTGCCTGAATATCCTTCGACAAAGTTGACCGTGTGGTCTGTCCGTTCGGCGACGCGTTTCTCTACCTCCTTTTGAAAGTAGCTTTGCATCAGGCCAGCATAAACAACACCTGGCGGGTGTCCTGACCCGATACGCAGGGTAATTTCTTCTGCTTGCGCTGCACCGGACGCCATACCGACAACCAATCCGGCCAGAACAAGTGAATCTCGAATTTTTCTGAACATAGTTTTCCTCCAAAAAGTATCTTCGTTAAAAATAAATGGAAGCAGTTCCTACATGACTACTGCGTTTCTCCCTGCAGTCGAATACTATCCGGTATATCTAACGGATCATTCGGGCTGTCTTTGATGAACTCAACGGTGGTAAATATCAGATCAGTATCACCGATATTCTGCACCGAATGAGTAAAGCTCT
>CAZNOB010000075.1:0-3230 GCA_964574535.1 uncultured Granulosicoccaceae bacterium
CGGGCCAGAATTTTATGCAACACCAGGGTTAACACTACCCTGATAAATCCCTCCCCAGCGGTTCCGGGCCAGAATTTTATGCAACACCAGGGTTAACACTACCCTGATAAATCCCTCCCTTGAACAAGATTCATATCAAGTCTGCCATGCGCACAGCCAAAGAGAAATCGTAGGGCGCCGATGAGCCTGCGAACCACACCGTTCCTTCTCCAAAAAAAACATCCATTCACCATAAATCCGCACTACCAAAAAGAAAGCGCCGCGAAAAATAAATCAAAATATCCGATCATCCGGATTACCAATATCCCATATCTCCCTCACCTCGAGCTGCTCATCACTAGCTGAAACCAGAACATCAGCAATAAACTCACCGACGCTTTCAGCATCAGAAATCGCTCCATTCGACTCTAACTCTTTAAACAGATCAAACGTCGGTGAACGTTGCCGAGCTGACAACACCGCATCAACCAAAGGGGTTCGTACTGCCCCGGGAAATACCCGAATAACAGTCGACCTGGTGATCTCTGCCACAGCTGCACGCGCCGCCATCTGCGCAGCCGCCTTTACAATCGAATAACCAGACCAGCCAACACGAAGATTGCTTGCCGAATACGAATCTATAAACAAAATGCGCCCGCCAGCCAGCACGTCTTCAAGGGCGTTATTCAATGCGACGGGAACTGTCACATGGATATTCATATCCGCAAGCATCTTATCTGATTTTAAATTCTGATACGCCACTGGATTAACCAATGACCCGGCAGCATGAACCATCCCATCGACCTTACCAACAGAAAGTGCTTTCTCAATCAGTGAATGAAGTCCTGCTTCGGTCGCCAGATCAGCTGGCACTATTTGAATACGGTCCTCACAACAATTTCTGAGTGCCGCCAAGCCATCTACACTACGTGCAACGGCGACCACATCATTGTTTCGAAACGCAAGAGACTTAGCTACCGCAAAGCCGATACCTGACGATGCTCCCGTTACAATGAAACGCATGGATTCTCCCCGAAATATGTTATTTTTCTGTTGCAATTGAGTTTAATCGAATTCCGGAAATGAGGCGCTTCCTCAAGCGCCCTGGCTCTCAACAATCACCTGCGGTAACGTACAGTGATCATAGCCCTGGCAACTAGCACAAATCTAACCGCAGCAGAAAGGAAAAAAGTGAAAATAGATCAGGAAAAAGATATCGCCAGTCACTACACAACAGACAACCTGCTGGAGCGAATTAAAACCGCACTAATCACCGCAGGCAAAGACCCTGGTTCATTGGTCGCCGACGATCTAAAAGGCGTAGATGAATTTCATACCGGTGGTGTTCAGGCAACCGATGATTTGCTGGCGAAACTCAAAATCCCGAGCACGACAAGAGTTCTCGACATCGGCTGTGGAATTGGCGGTGCCGCCAGACACATCGCATCAAACACTGGCGCAAGTGTTACCGGAATCGATCTAACGCCTGATTACATCAATACTGCGAACAAACTGTCTGACATGGTTGGCATGAGCGGGCAAACCCGCTTTCTGGCTGGCAGCGCATTGAACCTGCCTGTTGCCGACAACAGCTTTGATCTGGCGACCATGTTCCACGTTGGGATGAACATCGCTGACAAACCAGCCCTCTTCCGTGAAACAGCCCGTGCGCTAACCCCGGGCGGTACATTTGCACTGTTCGATATTATGCAAACTAATAAAGGCGATCTTACATTCCCTTTTCCCTGGGCAGAAAAACCAGACTGGTCTTTCGTAGAATCCCCAGAAACCTATAAAAGCGCTGCAACCCAGGCTGGCTTCGAACTTCTGGCCGAGCGCAACTGCCGCGACTTTACACTGGAATTTTTCGCCAAGGCCTTCGCTGCAATAAAAAAGAACGGAGCACCACCCTCTGTCGGTATTCACTTATTAATGAAGGATACAGCAGCACAAAAACTTCAAAACTACGTTGCAGAAGTCAACGCGGAAAAGCTTGCACCTTTTGAAATGATATTTCGCAAGTTTTAGTGAAGCTGGCTTTACAACAGCTTATGCATAAGTGTGGGCATCCTGATAACGGTTGCTAAAGCGAACTGCCTGTTACCAGCGCCAAACTCAGCACATCATATTAAGCTACAACAGATCAGACAAATGAAAATACTAGTTACCGGAAGCGCCGGACACCTGGGGGAAGCATTAGTCCGCACACTTCGGGCAGCGGGCGATCAGCCCATCGGGATCGATATCAAAAATTCTGAATATACAAACCATGTAGGTAACATCGCAGATAGAGCATTTGTCAATTCCTGCATTAAAGGCTGTGAATCTGTACTACATACCGCAACCCTTCACAAACCTCATGTCGGTACTCATTCCAGACAGGATTTTATAGACACAAACATTTCCGGCACACTCAATCTACTCGAGGAAAGTCTTGAAAACGGTTGTCAATCATTTATCTACACCAGCACAACCAGCACCTTTGGTGACGCCATGCGCCCTGCAAAGGGTGACCCCGCAGTTTGGGTAACAGAAGAACTAAGCCCCAAACCAAAAAACATCTACGGCGTTACCAAGACCACCGCTGAAGACCTGTGTGAGCTTTTCCATAGAAGAGCCGGATTACCCTGTATCGTTTTAAAAACCTCCAGATTCTTCCCTGAAGCAGACGATGCCAAAGATAAACGCGAGAGCTACGAAGATGCCAACCTGAAGGTTAATGAATTGCTGTTTCGTCGAGCGGACATTGCAGACATTGTTGACGCCCATCGATTGGCAATAGAGAAAGCGCAAGATATCGGCTTCGACCGCTTTATAATTTCCAGTACCACACCATTCCAAAAATCTGATGCCAAACAACTTGGTATCAATGTGCCACAGGTACTTGAACGTTACGTGCCGACCTACGCAGACCTTTACGCAAGCAAACGATGGAAAATGTTTCCAACCCTCGGCCGTGTGTACGACAATAGCCGAGCAAGAAATCTATTGGGCTGGGAGCCAAAGTATACCTTTGCAAATGCTATAGACATGCTAATACAAGGTGCTGATTATCGAAGCGAATTGACTCATAAAATAGGACGAAAAGGTTATCATGAGATCAAGTTTGATGACGGACCATATCCAGTTTCTAGTTTCTGAACTGGGAGCTGCCTGTTTCCACTGACGTCAGCCTGAGGAAAAATGCGCAAAGCGTTCGCTCTTGATCTACCCTGCGTTTGATCAGTTTAGAACATTGTTCTGGAGGCAGG
>CAZNOB010000075.1:3330-23214 GCA_964574535.1 uncultured Granulosicoccaceae bacterium
GACTGCTCCCGAGTAGCCAAAAACTCAATATCAGGCCAGCGTTCAAGCGTCATCTGCAAATTAACACGCGTCGGCGCCAGATAAACCAATTCCTCTGCATGATCAATAGATAAATTAGCAGCAGCCTTCGTTTTAAAGTCACGCAACATCTTGTCATCATCAATTTTTATCCACCGCGCCTGCTGCACGCCTACAGATTCAAACTGACAATCCACTTTGTATTCGTCCTTCAAGCGCTGTGCAACAACATCAAACTGCAGAATACCCACTGCACCTAATATCAGATCGTTATTCGATAACGGTTTAAATAATTGGGTTGCTCCCTCTTCACACAATTGCCCCAGGCCCTTTTGCAGCTGTTTCATTTTTAGCGGATCTTTCAATACCGCACGTCTAAAGAGCTCTGGTGCAAAGTTTGGAATACCGGTAAATAATAATTCCTCACCAGTGGTAAAGGTATCACCTATTCTGATGGTGCCATGATTATGCAAACCGATAATATCGCCACTAAAGGCTTCTTCAAGCGATCCACGGTCCGCTGCGAAGAAAGTCAGTGCATCTGAAAATTTAACGTCCTTGCCAATCCTCACATGTTTGGCTTTCATGCCTTTTTCATACTTGCCGGAGCAAATACGCATAAACGCTATTCGATCCCGGTGTTGCGGATCCATGTTGGCCTGTATTTTAAAAATAAAACCACTGAATTTCTCTTCCAGCGGATCAACTTCTCTGGTAAGTGTTTCACGCGGCTGTGGCGGTGGTGCATACTCGACAAAATCATCAAGTAACTCTGAAATTCCGAAGTTATTGATTGCCGAGCCAAAAAATACCGGGGTGAGTTCACCCGCTCTGTATTGTTCAAGATCGAATTCATTACTCGCCCCCTGCACCAGCTCAAGCTCTTCCCGCAGCTCTGCTGCCATATCACCCAGGGCTTCATCAAGTTTAGGGTTATCAAGCCCTTCAACGACCTCTCCTTCCTGAATTTTGCCACCATGCGTTGCCGAAAAAAAATGCACTGTGTTATTTCGCAGGTGGTACACCCCTTTTAAACGCTTACCCATACCAATAGGCCAGGTGATCGGTGCACAGCGAATGCCTAATACCTGTTCAACCTCGTCCATCAGATCGATTGGATCGCGGCCTTCCCGGTCAAGTTTGTTGATGAATGTCATTACCGGCGTAGTACGCAGGCGACAGACTTCCATCAGTTTTTCAGTTCGAGGTTCCACACCTTTGGCGACGTCGATCACCATCAGGGCGGAGTCAACTGCAGTCAGGGTTCGATAAGTATCTTCCGAGAAATCTTCGTGCCCTGGTGTATCCAGCAGATTAACCACTCGATCTTTATAAGGGAACTGCATCACTGAGGATGTCACCGAGATGCCTCGCTCCTGCTCCATGCTCATCCAGTCAGACGTCGCATGGCGGGCAGCTTTGCGGCCTTTCACTGTTCCGGCCAGATTAATAGCGCCACCGAATAACAGCAGCTTTTCTGTTAGTGTAGTTTTACCCGCATCCGGGTGAGAGATTATTGCAAACGTTCTTCTGTTTTTAATCTCTTCGAGAACTCTGGCATCAGCCATAATTTTGTTGTTCCAAAAATGTTTTCACTTGCCAACGCGGTCAATAACAAAACGGCGATGATTTAAATAACCAATTCCTTAGCCATTAATAGCGCATCTTCGCGAGTGCTTTGACCGGGTTTCGTTGCTACTGCGTTATAGTAGTTTTCTCTTCGGCCGGTTTCGATAAAGCCGGTTTTTTCATACAGCGCGATGGCACCTGCATTTGACTCGCGTACCTCAAGAAACATCACTCTTGCGCCCACCGTTATAACAGTGGCGATAGCCTGAAACAAAAGTGCCTCTGCAAATCCGCCACGGCGATGGGCTTTGTCAACACACAAGTTCAGGATATGAGACTCGCCCACCGCCGCACTAAAAAAAATATAACCCAGCAACCGGTCAGTCTGATTATTCTGCATCACCAAACAATAATATCCGACCTTCAAACAATCGCGAAAAATTTGCTCGGTCCAGGGGATCTGATAGCTGCTGCGTTCAATCCTCAGTACCTCAGGTATATCTGCCGCCACCATTGCACGGATATTATAGAGTGTTGTTGCATCCGTTTCGTCGACCACAGATGAATCAACCATCGAGCACTGCTTTAATGCGCTTTAAATCTTCCCATGCCGGACGCTTGAGATCCGGTTGATCCAATAACAAACCTGGATGCAACGTTAATGCAATGGGTGCCGTTGTCCATTGCGCCTGGTGAATACCATTGCGCAAAATTGCCAGCTCTGAAAGATCGCTTTGAATCCGGGCCATCAATAAAATCATTCTGGGGTTCAAGCTGCTAGCGACACTCTGTACTGTTTCGGCACCGCCGGCGTGCAAATTCACGACAGCCTGCTGAGCCAGGTCAATATTGATCGCTTTTAACATCGATGCCAACAAAGCCTGACTCTCAGGCTGAAGAGCGGGAGCCTCAAGTACCACTAAAATCTGTGCAGAGGTCTGATTCGATTCAACAATGGGTGCCTCGGCAAGGTGACTAACGAAAGACTCCACACTATATTGTGTCGCCCCCTGCCACTTCGCTGCGGGCTGTACCGCTACCGATGATACGGACTCAGTCACCGTTGCACTTCGCGATTCCCATGACTCAATACCCATTGCCTTCAAGTATTGACGCGCGACTTCCGGGGCGATAGTCACGACTGCGGACCGGGCTGCTCTGACCTTTTTTTCTTTCGCAGCCGACGCCAGCCTTCAAACAGAGGCCCTGATAAGGCATAGGCTATAAAACCGCCAAACAGAACCTTGGGTGGATCCAGCGAGGTGAACACGAAGACCATCACGAGACCAAGCAAAAAGAAAAACGGCACTCTTTTAGTCGCCCCAAGATCTTTAAAACTGTAATAGCGAAAGTTGCTGACCATCAATAGTGCACTGACCGTGGTAATAACCAGCGCCAGGCTTGTTAGCTGACTACCAGTGAATCCAGAATCATGGAAAACCCAGACCGTGCAAACCATCAATGAAGCGGCCGCCGGACTGGCCAATCCAATAAAAAACTTTTTGTCTACAGAGCCAATTTGCACGTTAAACCGAGCCAGACGAAGTGCGGCACATGCAGCGAACAGGAAAGCAACCACCCACCCGACCTGCCCAAAACCCTGTCGTGCAACGTTAAACAAAGACCATTCGTACATGATTAAGGCTGGCGCTACACCGAATGACACCATATCAGACATACTGTCGTACTCAGCGCCAAACTCACTGGATGTGTTGGTCATTCGCGCAATACGTCCATCAAGGCCATCGAGAAACATGGCCACAAGGACTGCGACAGCCGCGTGTTCAAAGCGGTTATTCATGGCGGCAATCACCGCATAAAAACCCGCGAACAACGCTGCTGTGGTAAAAAGATTGGGCAGCAGATAGATACTTTTGCTACGCCTTTTCTGTACCGTTTGAGTGTCCGGGGACTGGTTACTTGATTCGTTCATGGTCGCCTTGTGGGCCTGTTGCCTGTTACTTCCCGCTACTGAACCGAGCCTTTGATTCAGCCCCTCACGGATTGTAGCGGGATCAGACTGCAGTCACACGTTCAATTGCAAGTTTTTCGGGGAGCGACGATCAGCAAGCTCTGGCACGACCATTGGTTTCCGTAGCAACACACGGGCTCTGAGGAGACCACTTGGCCATGCACACACGAACCAGCCTAGACCTTCAATCCGCGCTCGCCACGCGCAATACCGGTGATCCCGGACCTGACGACCTCAAGAATGTGGTCATCACCGACACTTCTTATAAAGGCATCCAGCTTGTCGCTGTCACCTGTCAGCTCGATAATATAGGTGGATTCCGTCACATCAATAATTTTACTGCGAAAAATATCCGTCAGACGCTTGATCTCTTCACGCTGCGAGCCCGTGGCTCGAACCTTGATTAGCATCATTTCGCGGCTCACATGTGCCGCTTCTGTCAGATCTACCAGCCTCACGATATCGACAAGCTTATTCAACTGCTTGGTAATTTGCTCGATGGTGCGATCATCACCGCGGGTGACAATGGTGGCCCGGGAAAGTGTCGGGTCATTGGTGGGAGCTACCGTCAGCGATTCGATGTTGTAGCCACGCATACTGAACAAACCAGACACGCGCGATAAAGCACCGGATTCGTTTTCGATAAGCAGCGCAATAATGTGTCTGTTTTCTTTCATCACACGAGCTCTCCGGTCTTGGGATGAAGTCGCATTTCCTGATGACCTTTACCCGCTTCAATCATCGGGTAAACGTTTTCAGTATCATCAGTAATGAAGTCCAAAAAGACCAGACGATCTTTCATTGCAAACGCTTCACGCAGCGCCCCGTCAACGTCACCCGGACTTTCGATCTTCATGCCAACGTGATTATAGGACTCTGCGAGTTTAACGAAGTCAGGCAAGGCATCAACGTAGGAACTTGAATACCTGCCCTCATAGGCAAATTCCTGCCACTGGCGAACCATACCGAGGTAACGATTATTCAGATTAATAATCTTGACCGGCAAGTTGTACTGTTTTGCTGTCGACAGTTCCTGCAGACACATCTGTATACTGGCTTCTCCCGTCACACAGGCCACATCTGCATCCGGATGAGCAAACTTTACCCCCAGCGCTGCAGGGAAACCAAATCCCATCGTGCCAAGTCCCCCGGAATTTATCCAGCGACGAGGCTTGTTAAAACCATAATACTGCGCCGCCCACATTTGGTGCTGACCGACATCTGAGGTGACATAGGCATCGCCATTGGTCACTTCCCACAACTTTTGGATTACAGACTGTGGTTTGATAACACTATTACTTTTCTCGTAGGCCAGGCTTTTAATTCCCTGCCACTCATTAATTTGTTTCCACCAAATAGCAATGTCTTCAGGGTTTGCTCGACGACTGTCTTCTGCCAGCAGTTCAAGCATCCGCGTCAGAACTTTTTTAACATCGCCAACAATTGGTACATCGACGCTGACATTCTTCGAGATAGAAGTGGGATCGATATCGATATGAATAATTTTTGCATCCGGACAAAAGTGCGCTACCTCGCCGGTAACTCGATCGTCGAAACGCGCCCCCACCGCAAGCAGAACATCGCAATTGTGCATGCTCAAATTAGCTTCATAGGTTCCGTGCATACCCAACATGCCAACAAACTGTTTATCAGACGACGGATAAGCTCCAAGCCCCATCAATGTACTGGTCAATGGATAACCGAGCTCCTGGGTCAAACGGATCAATTCGTCCTCGGCAGAACTCATAATCACGCCACCACCACAGTAGATCATCGGGCGTTTAGCCTGCGCCAGTAGTTCGACTGCTTTGCGCACCTGGCCGCTGTGACCGCCGCTGACGGGCACATAGGATCGCATGGAAATTTCTGCCGGATACTCGTACGGTATTTTTATCTGCGGCGCGGTGAAATCCTTGGGAATATCAACCACCACCGGGCCTGGTCGCCCTGTGGTCGCCACGTAAAATGCCTTGCGCATGACCGTTGCAATTTCATCGATACTTTTGACCATGAAATTGTGCTTTACGCATGGCCGCGTGCATCCGATCGCGTCTACTTCCTGAAAAGCGTCTGTACCGATATATTTTGAGGTCACCTGTCCGGTGATGACAACCAGCGGAATTGAATCAAGATGCGCGGTCGCAATACCGGTTATCGCGTTGGTCGCTCCCGGACCTGAGGTCACCAGCACCACACCCGGCTTGCCAGTGGCTCTGGCATAGCCATCTGCCATGTGCGTGGCACCCTGCTCGTGCCTCACTAGAATGTGTTTCACGTCCTGCTGACGAAAAATCGCGTCATAGATGTGCAATACTGCGCCACCAGGATAACCAAAAACGTACTCAACACCCTCGTCTTTTAGGGTCTGGATAATTATCTCGCCACCGGATAATTCCACTGTAATTCACCTGCTCATTAATATAACGCCTCTTGCTGACAAGAGACTTGGATTTTGGGGGATCAGAATTCGTCGTCCGACAGCGTGTTACCGGGTGTGGCCGCTAGTTTGCCGGACTTATGATGAGTGGTGCGCTGAGTATGCAGGACCAACTCTGTGTTTTCGCCTGGGATTAACGAAAGTTTTTGCGCCGAATCAACGCGAAGCCTTAATATGACATCAACAAACTTCAGCGTCTAGTCTTGTGAACTGCTTCAGCGGTGCCAAATTGATCATTTAGAACCCGATCACAGCATTTGCCAGTAACTCACAGGCAATATTCAAAGCAAGGCTCATGAGGTACGCTTTCTACGTACTTGGCCGATAATGCTGATTACGAGCGTTCGGCGGTGGATAAAACAGGGTGGCAACAACCATGTTCATGAAAAAACAACTCTTTTGCGCTGTCGTCGTTAGCACCCTCTGCTTGGGTATGCCCCAGACCTACGCCTTTGAAAAACTGAATTTGCCGCAAATGGGTGAGCCAGCAGACCTGGTGATGTCACCCAAAGACGAGAAGGCCATCGGTCGCGGGTATATGCGCCAGATCAGACAATTCCTGGATCTGGTCACCGACACCGAGATAAATACCTATATTCAACAGCTTGGAGAAAGGCTGGTCGCCACACAGCCTGATGTCAACGCTGGTGATTTCACCTTTTTTGTGGTCAATAACCCCGAAATTAACGCCTTTGCGTTACCCGGCGGCTATATCGGCATAAACAGCGGCCTAATTACGGCTGCGAACAACGAGGCCGAGCTCGCCAGTGTGATAGCCCATGAAGCAGCCCACGTCCTGCAACGCCATATCGCGCGGCTGTACGCCGCACAGGGCAACCAGGGTTATAAAACCGCAGCGACCATCATCGCCGCAATCTTGTTGAGTCAGCAATCACCTGAAGCGGGCCAGGCAGCCCTGCTGACCGGACTCGCTGCCAGCCGCCAGTCGGCAATTAATTTCACCCGCACACACGAATACGAGGCTGACCGGATTGGCATTCAGCTGCTGTCAGACGCCGGCTACAACCCCCGTGGGATGGTCGACTTCTTCCAGGTGCTGCGCCGGCGTATATCACTGAACACCAGCGAACAGATGGAATTTCTACGCACCCATCCGCTCACTAATAATCGCATTTCCGAAGCGCGAAATAACTCCAGCCGCCTGGCAAATCCGGTTGGACTCCAAAACACCATAGATTTTCAGCTGCACCAGATGAAGCTAAAAGTGTTGCAGTCAAATAATCAGAAGACTCTGCTGAAAGCCCTGGCCGATGGCCACATCAGTAACGGCGAGCCCGTCCGACTCTATGGCCAAATATTGATTTTGCTCAATAGCGGTAATGCCAAAGACGCTATTCCACTTGCAGAAAAACTTACACAATTGCAGCCAAATAGCGCAACGGCACAACTAATCAGTGCACGCGTTGCGTTGGACACAAATAACCCGGCGCGTGCTGAGCGCATATACGGTTCGCTGATAGATATCTACCCCAACAACTATGCCGCTGTTGAAAGTTACATTGACATGTTAATAAGACAACGCCGAACTGACCGTGCGGAGCGTGTTATTCAAACTTATATCCGCAGCGCACACACGCCTGCAGCGAACGTTTATAGAAAGTACGCCAATGTCCTGAAACTTAAGGGACGCACTGCGGCCTCGCACGAAGCCATGGCGGAATACTTCTTTTTACTTGACGAGAATAAGGAAGCTGTCGGGCAACTCAAACAAGCATTGCAACTCGCTACGAAAGGTACTAACGAAGAGTCTCGAATTGCAGCGCGAATCGAGCAATCTCGGAACCGGAATATCGGTACTTTTTAGCCAGCATCATCCAGGGCATTTTCGCGGCTCCCCACCGCTTCCGGCTGGTGCGCCTCGCCAAACATAATTAAAGTATGTAGACACAAAAAAACCCCGGCTTAAACCGGGGTTTTTTTTATTTAACTTAACTTTGCGCGGTTATCTGCTTTTAGAGCTGCGGCCCCGCAGCAACCAAAGCCCGGCCTTCAGAAGTATCAGTATATTTTTCAAAGTTATCGATAAACTGTCCTCCCAGATCCCTGGCGAGCGCATCCCACCTGGATGCATCACCATACGTCTGCCGAGGATCAAGGATACCGTCTGATACCCCCGGCAACGATACCGGCACTGCCAGATTAAAGACAGGAATGGTGATTGTTTCGGCGTCATCAATATCGCCGTTCAATATACAGTCAATAATTGCTCGAGTATCTTTTATCGAGATACGTTCACCGCTGCCATTCCAACCCGTATTCACCAGATAGGCCGTCGCACCCGAGGCTTCCATCCGCTTCACCAATTCCTCACCATAGCGAGTAGGATGTAAGGTTAAAAACGCGGCGCCAAAACACGCTGAGAATGTGGGGGTGGGTTCGGTGATACCACGCTCGGTACCGGCAAGTTTCGCTGTAAAGCCGGAAAGGAAGTGATACTTGGTTTGTTCCGGCGTCAATCGCGATACGGGTGGCAATACACCAAAAGCATCTGCAGACAGGAAAATGACTTTCTTTGCATGTCCGGCTTTGGACACCGGCTTAACAATATTATCGATATGTTCGATCGGATAGGAAACACGCGCATTTTCTGTTTTTGAACCGTCATCAAAATCGATACTGCTATCTTCGCGCACAACCACATTTTCCAGCAATGCATTACGGCGAATTGCACGATAAATTTCCGGCTCTGCCTCTTCACTCAGACGAATTGTCTTGGCGTAACAACCACCTTCGAAATTAAAGACTCCATCATCATCCCAACCATGCTCATCATCACCAAGCAGTAGTCGCTTCGGATCGGCAGACAATGTAGTTTTTCCCGTACCTGATAAACCGAAAAATACCGCTACATCACCGTCCTTGCCAGCATTAGCCGAGCAATGCATTGAGGCGATGCCACGCTGTGGCAGCAGGTAGTTCATCAGGGCGAACATACCCTTCTTCATTTCACCACCGTACCAGGTGCCACCTATCAACTGCATTTTTTCGGTCAAATTAAACGCAATGAAATTCTCAGAATTAAGACCATGTTCCTGCCACTTGGCGTTCGTGGTTTTAGCACCGTTTAAAACAACAAAATCCGGAACATAATTAGCAAGCTCAGCATCGGTTGGACGAATAAACATATTCTTCACGAAATGCGCCTGCCATGCGACCTCACAGATAAACCGTACTGACAGCCGGGTATTATTGTTGGCCCCGCAATACGTATCTACAACGAACAGTCGCTTGCCGGACAGCTGATCCACAACCGCGTTCCTGAGATCGTCCCAAACGTTCTGGTCGATGGCCTTATTGTCGTTTTTTCCCTGATCAGACCACCACAGAGTGTCACGCGTGGTGTCGTCTCTAACGATGTACTTGTCTTTTGGGGATCGACCGGTAAATTCTCCGGTGTCTACAGCGACAGCGCCAAGGTCGGTTACAGTGGCTCGCTCAAAACCGCGCAAATCATCGCGAGTTTCCTCGGCGAACAGCGTTTCGAATGAAGGGTTGTGAAGGATTTCGGCGGGGTCGTGGATGCCATAGATAGACAAATCTATCCCGTCACCGTAGTCTATCGCGGTGCTTATTGCCATTTAGCTCTCCTGCAAGATTACTAAAAAAGTTTGAATTTTTGGATGAAAGCGAACACTAGCGGGTTTCAATAAACAACACAACAGTACCGAATGGTCTTTGCCATCATGCCAATAAAGCCCTGAGCCCCTAAAGTCTTCATCGACTTAACGGCGAGGTTCTGTACGTTGGCACTAAGCTACTCTCACATAGCGTGCTGTACAGCACACAAATGGCTGGCTTACTTAATCTCATCGGCACATTGGCTTGTGTTGGCGCTGGCTTCTTTACTATCAGCGGTTTACCCTAAAAAACCAGACTTCCAGTTCGTAACAGCGCGGTATGTAAAGATTTGCACCGATCACCATATAATTTGCACATCACAAACAAGCAAAGGCCGGTAAGATGCCAGCAATAATGAAATCCCTGTTGGCAGCTATCGCCATCACCACAGTATCAGGCTGTGCCTTCCTGAATGAACCGGTCCAGGATCTGCGTGATCTCACGGGTTCCGCGCCAACCAGTGACGCTCCGCCCGCACCACAACCGTTGCAGGCGCCGTCTGAAGTTGTCCCGCCGTCCCCAATCCAAAACTTGCCTGCTGCACCAACGATTCCAGCCAGTGTATCCGGATCCAGCTATTTGATCGTCGCACCGATTGAGAGCATCCCGGACACCGCCCGCAATATTGCCGTGGTGCATTTCACCAGAAAAGATACTGATCGAGCGGTTGCGATGTGCAAGGCACTCACAGAGACTCTCACGCTTACCGACACCAGTGAATTACCTGAAAGTGCTTTAAATGTGGCTCTTTGGCCCGTAGCTAATGACAACGCGGGGGCCAACTGCATCGAAATGCTCACCGACTATGAGCCCATCGATATCACCATTGAAGCGGCTAAGCGCGTCAACGAAAAATCTGCAGGACCTTTTTTGCTAACACAGCACAGGGATTCGGGGAAGCGCATGATCTACGACATGTCTTTTGTGTCGCGAGCCGCATTAAAATCTGCCGTTGGAGAGTGGAGATCTTTGATGGGTAGTGATCCCGCCAACTGGCCGCCATACAGAAGTGCCAGGTAACGAAATACCAGGGTAAAATGAAGTCAGGCTGCTCGACGCATCTCTTGTGTGCTTTGCCGGGATGTGCCACAAATAAGTGTGCGCAATTGTTGCTCGAGTCGATTCACTCGTTCCTGGAGGATTATGATTTTTTCTGAAGCGACCAGAGCGGCCGTCGATGCGTTGATATATGCCTCCTGAATCATAGAAAAAGATGACTGATCCAGTGCGGGGATACGCTCACCGCTGATCAACAGGTTACTGCAGACGCAATCAAGCCTTTTTTCGTGTTGCTCCTGCTTACTGTATGCTTCTGCCAGATCACGATTTGCCTCCATCACCTCAGCGCGCAACACATACTGCGCATCAAGACCAAGCGAATCCACATTACTATCGACAGTATCGGGTATAGGTGGTGCAGTAGTTTCAGGGGCCTCATCAGCAGCACTCATTGACGTGGCAGTCTTATGTTCGAGACATAGTCTTGCAACACTGTTAGAGCCCTGTGGCGCTGGCCCGCGCACTGCACCGCCTTGTTTGGCGGATTCAGGCATGACTTACTTCCTGTGTTATGTTCTTATTAACGGTGTGGCAGATGCCCACAGCTATTCAACGACTGAGACAGACCGGCATTTCTCCAGAAGGCTATGTTTACGGCCGCCACATCAAATTCTTCAACCAGAGGCTCAATGTTATCTTTACCGCTCTGATAATTGTGATCGGCGTCATAGTAGCCATTGCCGGTTATTTTGGCCCACGGGTGGTACTGGACACAAACTTCAGCATCCCGGAGCTACCAGATGATCTGGATGCCTACCTGGTCGATGATGAAGCCAAACATTCTGACATCACACCTGGCGCTGAAAAAAAAATAATTTGGGCAAACCCGGAATTAAAGAATAAAACTCGCTTTGCATTTGTTTATCTGCATGGGTTTTCCGCTACGCGGCAAGAATCTTTGCCGGTTCCGACCAACATCGCACGCCATTTCGACAGCAACATTTACTACGCGCGACTCACCGGGAATGGACGCTCCGATGACGCGATGGCAATAGGCTCAGTTAACAGATGGATTAACGATGCTGCCCAGGCAATGGCCATAGCCAACACGATTGGTGATCAAACCATTATAATCGGCTGCTCTACCGGCGCTAGCCTGGGATGGTGGATAGCGCACCAGGAAGCTTTCAGAAAACAGATTAAGTCACTTGTGTTTTTCTCACCAAACTTTGGCGTCGCCGATCCACGAGCCTGTATTTTACTATGGCCATGGGGTGCTCAGATCGCCAAAGCTATCACCGGCGCATATCGCGAATCAGAGCCAGTAAATCCCGAGCATGAAAAATATTGGGCATACCGCTATCCGACCGAATCACTTTTACCAATGATGGGGATGGTCAAGATCACAGAACATTACCCACCTGCTGAAACTGTCTTTCCAGTGCATGTCACCTACTCACCCTACGACGATACAGTCAATGCATTAAAAATCAGGTCTTTTTACGATCACCTGATTACTAAAAAACAGGCACTGGTAATCGATCAACCTGAAGCAGAGAGCCAGCATGTCATTGTTGGCGATATCCTCGCTCCGCAAAATAATGACAGGGTCACTAAGTCTGTCATCACTTTTATTGAGGGACTGGACTAACTCAATGCAGTTTGCGTCACGACGCTAATTTTTCAAGCACTACGATCATAGAACGAAGGTTAATTTTCGGCAGATGATCACCGTAGTCGCGCCAGCGAACTCTCGCTTCACCAGACATCACTAACCGATGCATTTCTGAGTCATATCCGGGATCATCCATGGTGTGATCATTCATAGAGAAGGCAAATAATCCTCCGGGGGGTAACAGCTTCATGACAGCAGGTATGATATCCGGCTGTGCATGTCCTGGAGCCAGGACACCAATCGCGGCAATGGTTTGATAATCGATGGTGATGAAATCAAACGGCCTGTGCAAATCTGCCGTAAAAATTTCATCATAAACCCCCTTGTCTCTGGCCAGATTGATCATTTCCGGTGAAAAATCCGACCCATGCATTTGCGTAAACCCGGCCTCTCGCAAGAACAATCCTGACACACCGGTTCCACAACCGATGTCTAGTAAGGGGGCATCCAGGCGTGCACCCGAACCTAGTAGTGCCTGTGCAGTTCGGTGTGGAGATGCGTAGCCATTCGCAGTAATTTCTGCATCATAGGTTGCCGCCCAGTCCCGATAGAGCCCCTTTGTCTGGTCGGGACCTGTCAGATCATATGCTTGATTCAAAAACTGTTTCATAAAGCTGCACTGTTCCTCAAAAGATACCGTCTTTCACCATATACCCCAAAAAAATCTGTTATTGTCCGCCCCATGTTACCGACTGGAAATATTCCAGATCAAGTGGCCAAATCCTGTTCCGGTTTTTCTTTTAGCCACCGGGACTTAAAACAATCCGCGCATCCAAAGTAGCAATTTAACAAAAACCTGCCGCAAAGAGATTCCCCACCTGAAGCAATGATGCTAGATATTCTACAACGCTCCCCAATCGGGACTAATTCCAGTGAGTCTGCCGCCACAGCAGGTACCCGAATCAGTATTTGGGACGGCTGGCGCGGTATTGCCATACTATTGGTGTTGTGCGGTCACTTCGTAGATATCTTATGGATTCACGAAGACCGCATGGGGGTAGATGTATTTTTTGTGCTATCCGGCATGCTAATGAGCATTATTCTTTTTGAAAAAAGAATCTCCCTCAGAGATTTTTATATCCGCCGATTCAGCCGTATCTTCCCTGTGCTGATATTACTGGTGGTCGTGATGTTTTCGTATTCGGCGCTAGCCTCGATACCGTTTTTGATCTCCGAAATTCCCGCATCGTTGTTATTCATGCGGACGTATTTTCCACCCTCAATGAGTATTTGGGAGACACAAACGTCTACAGGTCATTTGTGGTCACTTAATGTTGAAGAACATGCTTATATGATACTTAGCGCAATCACTCTGTTTATGGTCAATAAAAAATATATTGCAATCGTCCTGCTTAGTTTGGCAAGCACCTGCATAATCATCAGCTTCTTTTATAGCCTGAACACAACACCCGAACAATTTGAACTAAAGTCTATAAGAACAGAAAGCGCGGCCAGCTTTATATTTTTTTCCGCAGGGTATGGCCTTCTAAAACGACAATATAACTGGCAGCTCGCGCCCTGGTTTGTACTATTGTGTTTTGGAATGGCGATTCTGTGTTATGTCTATAAGCTACCACTTCACTTACGCTACGGCTTTGCGCCAATAATGCTCGGGGTAGTTGTCAACCACCTCGATCAGATTCCCACCTGGTTTCACCGAATACTAAGCCTGCGAATCATCGGCTGGTTCGGAATTTGTTCGTATTCTATTTACATGTGGCAACAAGTGTTTTTCGAGTACGCATGGGCACTACCTGGAGAGAGAATGACAGGATTGATTTGCGCAATTACCGTTGGGGTTGCTTGTTACTATTTCTTCGAAAACCCTATCCGCCATTCAATCAACAATCGTTGGTCACCAAAACCTGTGTATAAATTGAAGTAGCAACCCGGAAAAAGTTTTAAAGGTTTTTACATTCAACTTAAATAATTGTTTTCTATAAAAATCTATCATAAACAAACCACAGCCTAATACTTGCAGCGGTCCTGAACAGGTTTGGCTCGCACAATAATCATCAAACTATAAAAACGCAGAGTGGAGAATTTGTGAAAACGGCCGACAACTTTTCACTGTGTGTTGAGTCGAAGTGTATTAGAGACTCCTAAAGCCCTGTCTGTCTTTTCGCTACTGTGCAGACTGGCACATAAAAGGTGATAGAATTTTGAAAACGCTATCTGGTGCCCTGTTGCTATTAATTTTAGCCGCCTGCAATGGCGACGGCACCACAGTTTGCAATGATACGGACGGCTGTTCTCCACAATCGACCCCGGCTATTGGCGGTAACCCGGCCCCTTCTCAGTCTGGAAGTACCACGCCGGACAATTCTAATCCGGCACCGGCCAACCCGAATAATGAACTAGCTTCCGGTTTGACAGCAAGGCACACTAGTGGCCAGACATTTTTGACCTGGAATGAACCGAATACCAGTGCAAGCTATCACGTGTATAGATCCAGCCAACCGATCACCACAGACAATCTGGCATCCGCAACACTACTGACAAATCGGTGGGGACCAATAGATCCAGACAGCTCAATTCACAAACACGGCACAGACGATGTCCCTGCCTACTTTGTGATTGAAGATCTTGGCGCTCCGCTCGACTTCAACACGGGGCTGTTTGTGCATACCACGCAAAACAATCAGTCTGGAAACACCTACTACGCTGTCACCACCGTTGCAAATGGCAGCGAAAATAAAACAATCATCAACGGCGTAAATAATACGACATCGGCTATCAACGAATCGGTAAGCACACCGAAACCGGTGTTAACAGTGTCTCTCAACGGTGGCAAGGGTCGGATCTACACGCAATATATGGATTATGCAAACTGGAACCCGACGCTAAATGGCTATGCGTTCAACTATGCAGTCGCTGTTCCCTTTGATTATTCGCCAAGCCGCTCATACCCACTACAAGTTCAGCTTCATGCCTATGGCTCAAAACCAACCGTAGTTTCACAATCAGAATTCGACTGGCAAGTCATCCAGCTGTTTCCGACAGATCCCGGTGAAGCTCAAAACACCTTACACACATGGTGGTACGGACATGCGGCTGATCACAACTACTTAACCAGTGGCAATACACCGACCAGCGGACGCGTTGAAAATTACACAGAACAAAGATTGATCCACGCTATAAACGAAGTAATCGCCAACCCGGATTTCAACGTTAACAGGGAGCTTATACATGCCTATGGTAACTCGATGGGGGCATCGGGCGCGGTCAGCCTGGCGATGCGTTATCCGTCTGTCTTTGCAGGAACGTATGCCAGCCAACCCATGACAAACTATGCATCAAGTCCGCTTTTTCAAAATGATTTTGTACAACTGTGGGGGTCTCAGTCGGCAAATTTACCGATTGTTAATCGCGGGCCACAAGCCGATGCAATCACCAGATACAGTCAGGGCGGCGACAGAGCAACACGCGTATGGGACTGGATGAACCACCAGCAGCAGCTGAGTACACGACGCGCTGACAACTTTGCATTCATGATGATGGACTTCGGCAAGGAAGATACCACTATTGACTGGTTCACTCAGGGAAGACCTATGCCTCAGGCACTGACTAATGGAAAGGCAGCATTTACTGCTACCGCTCTTGATGGAATTGGCCATAATTGGCTGGCGTTCAACGCTGTTAATCGCAACCAGTTTGGCCTTGGTGACGACACGTTAGCCCCGTGGAGATACCCGAATTCACTCAGCTATGTTGCACTGCAGTTCGCCAGCGGCTCCGGGTCATTGCAACCGGGTACAGCGGCCACGGATGAGTACAACACCAATTTAGAATGGTCAACACCACAAAATTCATTTCACCAGAATATTACTGATTCCAACAACCGTTACGAAATATCCCTTCGGTCGTTAGCGTTCAACCAGACAGTTTCGGTTACACCGAGAAATACTCAAGCCTTTAAGCCAGCGGCCGGACGACTGTGCAACTGGACAGCTACCCGCAACAGCAATAACACTCTGATTGCCAGCGGATCATTAACGGTCGATGATTCAGCACTCGCCACAGCTGTCTCAGTGCCAGTTGTCACCGGGACCGGGACTCGTCTGGCCATCAACTGTAATTAACACTCACGTTAGCAGCGATCATCTGCAGTACTGGTTCCAGATAATCCATATCGATCCAGCGCAGCACAGCCACCAGGTTATTAGTCGGATCATGCCAGATAAGCTGACCACCAATCCCCATTGCAAAGTAACTTTGCTCAGAGGCAAACCGACTTATTTTGTAATCGGTATTTAACCAGGTAAAAAATCCATACCAGGGTGCGATTTCACAGGCAGCACACATTTGGTCAAGCCACTGACGAGAGATTAGTTGCCTGCCTCGGTGCAGTCCGCCATTGATCATCAACTGTGCAACAAGATACTGATCATGGGCCGATATCACCATACCACCACCCCAGTGACCTCCACCCGGGACACTCTGCATACGGCGTCCTTTTTCATTTTCTTCCCAGCTGTTTTCATAGCCGTGCCATTTCCACTGATTACTCGCTCCCAGCGGCCGCATAATATATTCGTCAAAAACTTCAGGTAATGGACGATCAAGAAGCCGCATCAGCGCAAGTGAAAACTGATTTATTCTTATATCGTTGTACTCCCAATATTCTCCGGGCACAGCAATAGGTCTTTGATCGCCTTTACGGTGGTTACCACTGACTGGCTGTAAACTAACCGTGCGATAACGATCAATTTGATCCGGTATCCCAAAACAATTCCCTTCCCACTCACTGGTAAATTGTAAAAAATGTCGCCAGGTAATAGTGCGGTTATGTCCACCCTCAAATCCTGATGTGCTTAAACCGCGATCATAAAGCGCCTGATACACTGTTTCGTCGATGTTTGTCAGTATGCCCTGATCCACTGCTACACCAGCCACAAGTGCCAGATAAGTCTTGGTCACACTGAATGTCATATCAGGCCGATGAATGTCCCCCCACTCACACAGTCGATCCCCGTTTTGCACAATGAGGCCCGCTGCAGGGCCGCGCTCAAAGACCGGACCTAACAACCGATTGTGTGGCGGGTCATCCAGACGATGAATCCCCCACTCGCCTTCATTGGGCTGTAGTGACCACTGGCAAGCATGCGTCTCAATAAAATCAGTCAGCGTCTCCCAACTGATTTTCACCTTACTCATGGAAGTTTTTCATCCGATTATTGATACCGTCAATGTTGTTTGGAGTTGAAGGCAATTCTAATAACCGCCGGTGGAAGAGCCTTGCGTTGATTGGCTCAGTAATTTTCGCGCAGTTTTCAAACTGGCTGACGCGGCGATTTCCAAAAACCTGGCATCACTGTTTAATGTACAAAGGTTAAAACCCCAACCAATCGCTTTGGCCGCATACTCGGGACTCCCGCAATGTAGACACGCACCGACACCCGCGCCCCTGGCCGCCTTAAGAATGCTTTGAATCGCCTCAACCATTTCTGGCTCTTCACGATCCATTCCCGGGGATAATCTACCGTTGCTCATTCCCAGACTTAAATCTGCGGGGCCGATATAAATCCCGTCGAGGCCCGGTGTAGAAACTATTTCCTGCAGATTTGACATCGCCTCGGCTGTTTCAATCATTGCCAGACACATAATCTGTTCATTCGCCTCTGCTGCATAATTGCTCCCCACCCCATAGGCAACGCGGGTCGGCCCAAAGCTGCGCGTACCGTCGGGGGGATAACGCATATATGAAACCAGTTGTTCCGCTTGATCACGGTTGTTAATCATTGGACATATAATCGCAAATGCCCCTGCATCCATCGCCTTCATAATCGCTGCGGGGTCAAGCCATGGCACCCTCACCACCGGCGTTACATCATACGCTGCCAATGCCTGGAGCATCACCAACGCATCGCCATACCCTATAGGTCCATGCTGCATATCAATGGTGACGCTATCAAACCCCTGAGCTGCCATCACTTCAGCCGAAAAACTATTCGGTATAGACAACCATCCATTGAGAGTCGGCTGCCCCGCAGCCCATTTTTGTTTCAACGTATTTGGTTTCATATTTTCCTCACCCCGCAATTTTGTATCCAGCACAACCCGATGTTACGCCATCTGCCAGCAGCGTTAAAACATTAGTGCCAGCAGCTACCATACAAACGACTTGATTCGCGACATGCAGTTATGTTTCCCCTTATTTCACCAAAAGCGTTGGTATGATCGCCCTCTGCCCCGTAAAAAGAGCGTCCGCCTTGATAATTTTTTGCAACCTGACTCGACTAAAGCTGTGACAGGCGTTTTTTGGGGTTTATTTGGCGCTCTACTCATTGGCAGCTCAGATTGCATTGCGCGAGTGACCGCTCAGCGAATATCAACCAATGTTCTGATCTTACTGATCATGATGATATCTACTGTTTTACTTAGTGGTTGGTTAATCGCTACAAATGATTTACCCGCCTGGAACACCCGGGCCTGGCTCGCTTCGGCCGCCAGTGGTTTTTTAAATGTCGTTGCACTCTACTTGCTCTACCTTGCTCTGGCCCGAGGACCCGTCGCGGTTGCCTCGCCAGCAGCATCAAGCTTTGCAGTTCTGCTTGTCGTTATGAACGCATTATCCGGGGAGCCGTGGTCCGGCATTCAGCTAATAGCTACCGGAATTGTATTTTTTAGTGTCGCCATGTTATCCCACACAGGGCCCGCTTCTGCTAATACTGCAGACTACCCGAGCAACTGGCTACAAAAAACCGCCCTGTTGGGCCTGGCCGCTGCACTGGCAATAGCATTGCGAATGTTTCTGGCACAAGAGGCTTCAGCTGAATTAGGCGCTCTACATGGTCTGTACCTGAACCGTCTGTTCGCAACACTAACCTGCACCGTACTTGTCATCATACAACTGGGTATTCGATATCCATTGAAATTTCCAGATAACGCCCGGCTAACTACCTTAATAATCTTTCAATCACTACTGGAAATGGCAGCGCTCGGTGCCTTTCTGGCAGGATCCTTTTACGGGGATCGCGTTTCAGCTACCATCGGATTTTCTGCATTTGCGGCAGCGACGGTGATCATAGCGAGAATATTTTTAGGCGAACTGATTGGATGGTGGCGGATACTCTGGATAACATTGATTGGTTTCGGCGTGATACTCGCAATCCTTGGCAATCCCGAACCGCAGCTTTCGCCTGCATGATGCACAAGGTTTCGACCATCAGAGTCAAAAGCGCCATTCAGATCAGCCTGCAACCCTATAGTTAGTTCACGTTAAGTGTGCAGAAAATTAACTCAGTAACATCGCACTAACAGTGATGTGGAACAATCGTTGTAACAACACTGCGCAGTAGCAAACTATCTGCCGGCCTATTGGTGCAGGAATCGAATTACAGTAGTTGATGACCGGCGCGCAGTGTAAGTCCATATCTCTGCCACCCTATGAGCAATGCCACTAGTCTGGATTATTCATGAGCCTAATTTCAGTCAGCAAGGGGCATCTAGAGGAAATCTGGCTAAGCAGGTCAGCCAATCGTCTGAGAAACGTGGCCCACCACGCGCCGAGGAGGATGGGCCGAGATGTGACGCCAGATTTTCTTCTGGCGTCGAATAGATACACTGCTATTT
>CAZNOB010000076.1:0-2668 GCA_964574535.1 uncultured Granulosicoccaceae bacterium
TGAAATTAGGCTCATGAATAGTCCAAGCCAGGAGAATTTGCCTCGGTGAGCGGTGCGCTGTCGCGCAAGCAACAGTACATCCCTGCCGGGGACCTTCATTTTTGAATAGCCTGGATTCAAGAAGACCAAAAACGGAAGTAAAATTTTTTTTGAGACTACTCAACCCTTCGGGTGCCTGCGGCATTTTGAGAGTGATCGTGCAAGTGGATAGCGCTTGCAGCCATCCATGGCTGGCAGCGCTCTTTGCGCCATCCCTGGCGTGCCGACCCACTTCCACGATCACTATCAAAACTGATTAAACGCAGGTAGATCAAGAGCAACGCTTTGTGATTTATCAGACTTACCGGATGGCTTTTGTATGTGCCTGAAAATTTTTAAACACAAAAATAACCTGGCATTTAGAATACTGTTAGTTGCAAACATGCGTATTCAAACGGCTTTGAAATCTATTGATCTGCAGACCGGGAACTCTTGCCGGGTCTGTATCTACGTAGACCCCAAATAGAGTTGAACTTGTATCAACACAGAATTCACTACAAAAACCACGGCACCAGCGGCTGAAGGCAGCTTTTCGGCGTTGCTCAGTTTGCTGCGTTATGCGCGAGGCCACCGTCGTCGAATCTGGCTGGCCAGTGCCTGTTCGGTAATTAATAAAGTGTTTGATGTGATGCCTGAAATTTTAATAGGTATCGCGATTGACGTGGTGGTGAATCAGGAGAGTAGTTTTGTCGCTTCTCTGGGGTTCGAAACTCCGAAAGCGCAAATTACCATATTGGCGGTAATTACCTTTTTTGTATGGGCCGGAGAGTCTCTATTCGAATATTTTCATCTCATTCTGTGGCGTAACCTTGCACAAAAACTACAGGCCGAATTAAGGCATGATGCCTATGTTCGAGTGCAAAGACAGGAGCTCGCATTTTTTGAAGAGCGCAGTACCGGCGAGCTCATATCAATCCTGAATGATGATGTTAATCAGCTTGAGCGTTTCCTGGATGGTGGCATTAACGATTTTTTGCAGACTTTCGTCACTATCATTTTAGTCGGTGGCGTTTTCTTCTATCTATCGCCGACTATTGCTGTGCTCGCATTTTCACCGATACCTGTTATTGTCTGGGGCGCATTCTTTTTCCTGAAGCGTGCAACGCCCCTTTATGCTGATGTTCGGAAGCAAGTCGGGCAACTGGCCAGGCGGCTTGCCAACAATATCGGTGGCATCACGACGATCAAGTCGTTCACAGCGGAGCATCGCGAAGCAGAGGCGCTGGCCAGAGACAGTGAGGCATACGTGATTGCCAATAGTCGCGCCATCGCCGTTAGCTCTGCTTTTATTCCTGTTATACGCATGGCAATTCTCGCTGGGTTTTTGTTCACTTTTGTCTATGGCGCTTTTCTGGCTCTGAATGGCCAACTGAATGTGGGGGCGTACGGTGTTCTGGTTTTTCTAACGCAGCGACTGCTTTGGCCTTTAACTGATCTTGCAAAAACAGTTGACCTGTATGAGCGGGCAATGGCAAGCACGCGCCGGATACTTAATATTATCCATGCTCCGCTACAGCGCGATGGTGATCAAGGGAATTCGATAAAATACCCGGTCATTGGCAAGATTGACTTTGAAGGAATCTGCTTCGCGTACCCGAGCTCTGGCGCCGGACTCACAGACTTTTCATTGCAAGTACCTGCTGGCAAAACTACTGCGCTGGTCGGAGCAACCGGAAGTGGTAAATCAACCTTGGTCAAGTTGCTGTTGCGCTTCTACGACCCTGATGCAGGCAGCATAAGGATTGATGGGCTATTGGTGGATAAGTTATCGCTTAACTCTCTGCGCGGAGCTATTGGTCTGGTGAGTCAGGAGCCCTATTTGTTCGATGGAAGTATCGCCGAGAACATCGCCTATGGAAAGCCGGAAGCCACCCGGGAAGAGATCATTAACGCTGCCAGATCAGCCGAGGCCTGGGAGTTTATTGCAAAGCTGACGAACGGGCTGGACACTCCCGTCGGTGAGCGTGGAGTGAGGTTATCTGGCGGGCAGCGACAGCGTCTTTCACTGGCGCGGGCAATACTCAAGAACCCGCCAATTCTGGTGCTTGATGAAGCGACAAGTGCAGTAGATAATGAAACCGAAGCGGCTATCCAACGTTCGTTGGCAAAAGTTTCTATCGATCGTACAGTGATCGTTATCGCACATCGTTTATCGACTATTGTCAATGCTGACAATATTGTGGTTTTGCATGAAGGCAGAATTGCTGAGCAGGGAGTTCATCAAGCACTGCTGGAAGCGGTAGGACCGTACGCCAGGCAATGGCGAGTTCAAACCGGAGAGATCTCGAACTAATCGGGGTCTGCCGGCAAAGATTAACCAAAGGAACACCCATGAAATTTACTATAGAATACTGCGTACAGTGAAACTATAAGCCGACCGCCCTCCGTGTGAGGGATCGACTAATGGATTCATCGACAAACCAGGTCACCCTGATTGAAGGCAAAGGCGGGGCATTTGAAATCACCAGAAACAATGAACTGGTATTTTCAAAAAGATCATTAAACCGTTTTCCGGAAGATAGTGAAGTCGACGCGCTGCTGAAATAAATCGTTGCGTTATGCACAGGCCCTGGTTGATACCAAGTAAAATCGGAGTTCGCGTTTAGCACAGCGCGAAAAATATACATTT
>CAZNOB010000076.1:2768-11374 GCA_964574535.1 uncultured Granulosicoccaceae bacterium
TGATACCAAGTAAAATCGGAGTTCGCGTTTAGCACAGCGCGAAAAATATACATTTGTCCAGTGGAAGAGCTCCTTCAGCCAACTGGCAAGCTCAGGGAGGATGGCGTCGGATTTTAAGTTTATTTAAACCGTAGAGACATAAATTCGATAAATCTGTCCTTCGAAAAATTGTTAGATCAAGTGGCATGGCAGAACTTCTGTTACTGCCAACGCAGCGAGAAATTCTGCCAACAGTAATGACCACTAACCGCGATCGGGTATGATTGTCCATGCATTTTCCCTCTGAAGAATTCGATCAGCGGCTGCGCTTTGTACAGTCAGATCTGGCAGCCCTTGGCCTGGAAGGTCTGCTGGTGTTTGCACCTGAGAGCCAGTATTACCTGACTGGTTATGACACTTTTGGTTTTGCCATGTTTCAGTGTTTAGTTGTACCAGCGAAGGGGGCTCCGCATTTGTTAACACGCGAGCCCGATCGTCGTCAGGCGCTACACACTTCGACGCTTGGCGCTGATCAGGTTCATATATGGGTTGACCAGGCTGATGTGAATCCCTACCGTGAACTCGATACACTGCTTGGTAAGGTTGGCTTACATGGTAAGCAACTTGGGATTGAGACCAGGACAGCCGGACTGACCGCCTGGCACTGGCAGCAATTGGAGGGCACGCTGCGACATAGTGTCTCATTGGTAGAGGCGTCTGATGTAGTGAGTCTGCGTAGAAGAGTTAAAAGCACAACAGAAATTGAATATACGCGACGTGCTGCGCAACTCAGTGATGATGCACTGAGTGCGGGACTGGGTATTACAACTGCCGGTGCTTTTGAAGGAGATATCCTTGCAGAAATGCAGGGAGCTGTATTTCGCGGTGGTGGAGACTACGCAGGTAATGAGTTTATTATCGGCTCGGGCGACGGTGCGTTGTTATGTCGGTATTTTTCCGGACGCCGACACCTGGACCCGGTTGACCAGCTAACACTTGAGTGGTCTGGTGCTTATCGGCGCTATCACGCTGCGATGATGAGGACAGTCATCATCGGCGCTGCAACCCCAAAGCAAATGAAAATGCATGAAGCTGCCGTCGAGGCGCTGTTAGCCTGTGAAGCGGCCATCAGACCTGGTGACCCGATGGGTAATGTGTTTGATGCCCACGCCAGGGTTTTTGACCGGTATGGCTTAAGCGATGCGCGGATGAATGCATGTGGCTACGGCATGGGTGCTGTCTATAACCCTATATGGGTAGATTTCCCAATGTTCTACGAGGGCAACCCGTTAGTCATGGAGGTCGGTAATGTGTTCTTTTTACACATGATTCTCATGGACTCCGACAGCAGGCTGGCGATGTGCTGGGGGCATTCTGTTCTGGTCACCGATTCCGGTATTGAGCGGCTGAGCGCGCATACGCTGGATCTGTTGGTTAAATAAACTGTGAACCGAGCCAGCGACCGTTTTGGCTATGTATGATATTGAATCTGGATGGCAAACTGCCGTTAGCATCTTTGAGTCGAGCGAAATATATAAGCCGTTGAAATATGCTGCACATAAACTTGCACACAGTTGTAAATTTCCATTGTGAACCCTCTGATGAATAGACTATTGAATAAGCAGGGCAATCAACGTTTGCTCGCAGCTTGCGCGGTTAGTGCTGTATTGTTGCTGTCGCCAGTTCCCGCGATGACAGACGCCGGGCATAGCCACGATACTGAGTCGCAGAGCAAAAAGCCGAAGAACACGCAGTTCACAGGAACTTTCAGCCCCCGGGTGATAAAGGCCGCTAGCCCGACATTGGGACAACCAGCGCTGTACGGGGAGTGGTCGGATGTAGAATCGTGGCCGGTGATCGCCGTGCATGCGAACTTACTGCCAAACGGCAAAGTGCTTGCCTGGGACGCCACCCCTGACGACCTGGACGACGATCCACATACCACCGATAACTATACGACTCGTGTTTCGCTTTGGGATCCAGTCACCAATCTGCATGTCGCCACGAACAATGATACCAACGCAGATTTATTCTGTGCCGGGTCAGCGCAGTTGTGGGATGGACGAGTATTATTTGCCGGTGGCGACAGCGGTGTTGCCGGTGAGAATGGCCCACTGCCGAATACCAATATCTATGACCCGGATACCAACACCTGGCGCTCCGTGAGCGAGATGGTTGCTCCCCGCTGGTATGCATCGGTTGCGGCGCTCGGCAATGGTGAAATGCTGACTTATGCGGGTCTTTACGACCCGGTACCGTTTGGCGAAGTTTTTCAACTTGATGAAACCTGGCGCTCGCTCGACTTGCCCGTTCCGGCAGGAATTTCTATTGATTACCAATGGATGCAGTCTACGCCACAAGGTACTGTATTGTCTTTTGGTCCCCAAAATACCCTGGCGACCATTGATACACGGGGTGAGGGTAGCCTGACGCTGGGTCCCAAAAGAGATGATTTTCCAGAGCGCCGGTATGGCAGTTACGCGATGTACGACATCGGCAAAGTACTGGTTGCCGGTGGTACGATCAAAGATGGTGGTGCACCGTCGTTTAGTTCATCGGTGGTGATCGATACAGCGACTCAACAAACCACAGATACCAGTCCAATGGCTGTGGGGCGAACCCAGCACAACCTGACTATTCTTGCTGATGGCAGTGTGTTAGCCACCGGTGGCAACTGGGATGGTGCTCCTTTAGTCAGCGAAGTCGCGGGCATTTTTACGCCGGAAATCTGGTCTCCTGATTCAGGTCAGTGGCGTCCCATGAATGACATGCAGGTAGATCGACAGTACCATACTGTTGCATTACTGCTGCCCGATGGTCGTGTGTTATCTGCCGGTGGTGGATATTGCGGAACTTGTGATGAGATAGGTTACGAAGAACAGAACGCGGAAATATTCTCTCCACCGTATCTATTCTCAAGTGGTGACACCCCGGCAGTCAGACCTGTCATCAGCAGTGCACCCGGGACGATGGATTACCGTGAGGCGTATTCTATTGGAACTGATCAGCTGAACCGGATAAGCAAGGTACATCTGATAAAACTGGGCGCCGTCACACACTCTCAGAATCAGGATCAAAGACTGGTTCCATTGGCTTTTAACCGCGATGGCAATACCTTGCGGGTAACGGCCCCCTCTGATCGAGACACAGCGCCTCCGGGTTACTACATGCTGATTGTGGTGAACGATGATGGGGTACCGTCTGTATCCAAAATGGTGCGGGTTGGCCAGCCATTGCTAAACAACGGTGCAAGAGTGTCCAACTCATTGCGGATGAATGAGTCAGATGAATATGTGATAAATGCAGATAATTCGCACAAGGCATTGCTGGTGACCCTGTCAGGGCAGACAAGTAATCTGGATCTGGAAATCACCGGTGTGGCGGCGAATGGAGAATCCACCGCTTCTTGCAGTGAATCCGGGCAAAACGTCGAATGCCGGCTCTCCAACCAAAGTGCAACCCGCTGGAAAATAAAGGTAAACGGCAACGCGCAAACGCCGTACAATCTGCGTGCTGACCTGAGTGAAATTGAAGATCCAGACGCAGAACAGCCATCCGATGACCGGATTGTTGCGGGTGGTGGCGGCAGCTTTGCCGTTGGCGGGAGTTTTTTGCTGGTGCTGTTTTCGATCTGGCGTCGACGTCGTAGCTGAATTAATCGTCAGCTGTCATCACGAGTGTGAATAAGGAAACTATCGTTGCTTAGGATGTTGATCTCAATGTGGTTGATGCCGCCCGCGATCAATATTCTGATGCTGCTGTTCGGTTTACTGATCATTCGTTGGTACCGCAAGACCGGCATAGCGATCTCAACTTTTGGATTGCTTAGCTTATGGTTGTTATCGACGCTTTATTTTTCCTCTTTGCTTGCATCGTCGATTGAACGCTATCCGGCTATTTATCCGGATGCCATTGTAAAAAATGGTTCACAGGCCATTGTCGTTCTTGGCGCTGCGCATCTTGATGCAGCCGAAGAATATGGGCGGAGTACACCGACGGCCAGCGCACTGGTCCGACTGCACTATGCTGCAAATATTCATCATCGCAGCGGGCTCCCCATTATGCTGACAGGCGGGCCGATGAATAAAATGCAGGATATACACGCAGAGGTACTTGCCGATAGTTTACAGTCACAATTTGGTGTCACTGCACAATGGCTGGAAAATGAAAGTGCTACTACCTGGCAAAACGCTCAGTTCAGCGCCCGAATACTGCACCCGCAGAACGTAAATAATATTGTTTTAGTCACACATTCTTATCACATGGCCAGATCTGTCATGTTGTTCGAATTGGCTGGATTTACCGTACTTCCTGCGCCGACTCGATTGAGTACTGCGTATCCCTGGCGTGAGTGGCGATACTGGATTCCTGAAATCAAAGGACTGCAGCTTAGTGCGAGTGTGATGCACGAGTATCTTGGCTTGTTGTGGTATCAGTTTGTATCACCGCTGGAAAGTGAAGCGGAACAACAATACACCCTGCCTGCGACTCGTTGAAGCGGTTTGCGTTTGAGTTGTGCGGTATGGTCAATAAATCGAGTGTGAACGTAGAGCGATCGTTCTGTTCTTTCTCTTGCGCTTAATCCAATTTGAACGTGATCGTGGAAGTGGGTTGTCGAGCTATGGATAGCGGTGCAGATTACTGATGACGGAATTCTGAGGGCGGTGGCGTAAGACTGTCTTTCCTGTGTTTTCTGATTTACTGTCGTCGGAACGCATTGTGACGCACTGCTCCCGGCAATGTTAAAACCATTCCCTAAGGTATTATAATTCCGGACGTTTAGCCGTTAGAAATACAAAGGTCGCCGCTTCGCCAGCGGTTAAAGCATCTTTTGTGTGAAGCTCGACTAAACCTGGAGGCGATTCTATCCATGGAAGCCAAACAGCTGCCGTTAGTGTCTGTCATCTTGCCTGTGTACAACGAGCAGGCCTTGTTGCGCAAGAATGTACAGATTATTTGTGCATACCTTCAGTCGTTGGAAAGTCAGTTTCGTTGGGAACTGCTTATCGTCAATGATGGCAGTGCAGATGATTCCGGAAAAATTGCGGATGAACTTAGCGGCGAATACGAAAATCTTCGTACCTTACATCATCCCGTCAACTTTGGGGTTGGGCAGGCGTTGCGGTTTGGTTTCGCCAATACACTGGGCGACTATGTAGTCACAATGGATGTCGATCTCAGCTACGACGTTCATCACATCGAAGAGATGGTGGCAAAGTTGTGCGAATCTCATGCAAAAATTGTATTGGCGTCACCCTACATGGCGGGCGGCTCAATTAACAATGTCCCCATGCTGCGCAAGGTTCTAAGCATCATGGGTAATCGATTTTTGCGATTTTTCAGTCAGGGAAGCTTATCAACGCTGACGTCGATGGTGCGTGTCTATGACGGGCCCTTTGTACGCTCGATGGATTTGCGGTCGATGGGTCTGGATCTAATGCCAGAGTGTTTGTATAAGGCCATGGTGTTACGTGCAAAAATTGTCGAGACACCCGGACGACTGGATTGGGCACCTCAGCTTGCATTTGCGGATACACGAATGTCCAGTATGCGCATTATGAGCCATGTGAATTCGACAGTGATGTCAGGGTTTGCTTTTAGACCGGTGTATTTTTTCATTCTTCCGGGCCTGTTATTAGCAATATGTTCGCTGTATGTGATTGTTTGGATGTTTATACACTATTTTGGTGCGATACAAGATTTAACAAACATGGGTGAAGAGGCGGTGCGGATGGGCGCTTTTGCCAAGGCATATGCTGATCACCCTCACACCTATGTAGTCGGCTTATTATCGACCATGTTGTCAGTGTTACTGTTGGGACTTGGTGTGTTAGCAGTTCAGATAAAACGTAATTTCGAGGAGCATTATCATTTGAGCTCGACAAGTTTTCGTTCTTTGAAGGATACAATGGAGTATTCATCGAATGAGTAATAAAACAATACTCGTCACTGGAGTTGCTGGATTTCTGGGCTCTAATCTGGCAGAGCGTCTACTCGCAGAAGGTCATCGTGTTATTGGTATTGATAACCTGTCGATGGGGCTTCTTGCAAACCTGAGCGGTGCAATGGAAGACCCTGCGTTCAGTTTTGTTGAAGGTGATGTCACTAATAAAGACGTATTTCAGTCGCTGGATAATGATATTGATACACTGGTTCATCTGGCGGCATTCAAAATTCCGCGCTACGGCAAAGCTATCGATACGCTGAAAATAAACTACTACGGAACTGAAAACGCACTCGACTTCGGTAAAGAACGAAATATCAAGTGTGTACTTGCGTCGACCTCTGACGTCTACGGCAGAAACCCGGCGGTGCCTTTTTCAGAGGAAAACTCTGATAGTTTAATCGGTAATTCAAAAGCGCCTCGGTGGAGCTATGCCGTGTCAAAACTGTTTGATGAGCATCTGGCTTTTGCGTATCAGGATGCCTATGGCTTTCCAGTAACCTTATTACGTTTTTTCGGCTCATACGGTCCCCATCAGCCTTTATCCTGGTGGGGTGGACCGCCACCGGTATTTATCAATGCCGTACTAAACGATGAGATAATACCGATTCACGGTGACGGTCAGCAAACACGCAGTTTTACCTATGTGTCTGATACGATCGATGGAATGTATGAGGCAATTGTTCGTGATGAAGCAAATGGTGAAGTTCTCAATATAGGTAGTACGGAAGAAGTTTCTATACTCGAGTTAGCCAGGCGTACCAAACTTGCCTGTGGTACCCCGGGTGATCTTAAGTATGAACTTGTGCCCTATGAGTCTTTCAGCAAAAACAAATATGAAGATGTCATGCGACGCGTACCTGACATCACTCTGAGTAAACGTCTACTTGGAGTTTCCGCTAAAGTGGGGCTTGATGAAGGCTTGCAACGCACTATTGTCTGGCAGAAATTAGCGATGCGTGCACGTGGTTTTGGATAAATCGATACCATGCAGAAATCAAGTATAGGGATTATCGGCGGTGGTCTGATGGGGATGACCCTTGCGCGTAAGTATGCTGCTGATGGTCACTGTGTGACGGTTATCGAACATTCAGATCAATCCGGTGGTCTGGCTACATGGTATGACTTTGGTGGGTTTAACTGGGATAAATTTTACCATGTCATACTGCCTTCTGATCGAAATCTCATAGGTTTGCTCAACGATCTGGATATGAGTGAGGATTTGCAATGGCACCGCACTTATACTGGATTTTTTGTTGATCAAAACCTGCATTCAATTAGTAGTAATGTCGAATTTCTGAAATTCCCGCTGTTGTCTTTGTTCTCAAAAATACGCCTGGCTTTTACAATGCTTTATGCCTCGCGTATCAACAGCTGGCAGCGTCTTGAGAAAATCACCTGTGAACAATGGCTGCGTAAGATCTCTGGCCATGAAAATGTTGATAAACTGTGGAAACCTCTACTAATGGCAAAGCTGGGCCCGAGCTATTCGCGGGTATCAGCGGTGTTTATCTGGTCGTACATTAAACGCATGTTTTCAGCGCGTGATAAATCTGCCAGCGCTGAACATCTGGGGCACGTTAAAGGTGGTTACGAAAGTATATTCAGACGATTGCAAGCCGAGATTGAAGCAGCAGGCGGGGAAGTCAGACTTGGTCATGCTGTCAGTGAATTATCTGCGATTGAAAAGGGTATCAGCGTTCGTACAGATACAGGTGTACAAGTGTTCGATCATGTGGTGTGCACCAGTCCTGTGAGTGTGTTGCAGAGGATTGTTGATCAGGATTTGCTTGAAGTGAGCGGTGGTACAACAGGAAAAACTGTTGAGTATTTGGGGGTGGTTTGTGTTGTGCTGGTGACTAAAAAACCGATTACTCACTATTATGTGATCAATATAGCCGATGAAGCTATACCGTTTACCGGTGTGATTGGCATGAGTAATGTGGTTTCTCCGGATAACACCGACAGTCATCATCTTACCTATCTGCCGCGATACCTGCTTTCGACAGATAGCGAGATCGATAAACCGGATAGCTATTTTGAAGACTCTTTCTTGGCGGGGATTAGTAGGATGTTCCCGCACTTCGATCATGCCGATATCATCAGTGTGCACGTAAACCGAGCTATAAAGGTGCAACCGCTTCAGGTCCTAGACTACTCGACGCTGGTGCCAAGTGCCAGTACACGAGATCCTCGTTTGCACGTATTGAACACCAGCCAGTTTGTCAATGCGACGCTTAATAACAATGAAGTCGTTGGTGCAGTGAATACATTCTATGATGCTATGGATCCAGCACCGGTAACTGTTAATAGTTGATTTTATCGAGCTACAACAAATAGTGAATAAGCCGCTTCATATCGTTTCAATTGTAGGTGCCAGGCCACAGTTTGTGAAGCTGGCGCCAATGTCGCGTGCGTTTGATCAGCACGAGGAGTATCTAAAACATACAATCATTCATACTGGTCAGCACTACGATGACAATATGTCAACGGTATTTTTTGATGAACTCAATATTGCGCGACCAGATGTCAACCTCGATATTGGGTCCGGTAGCCACGCTATTCAGACTGGCAAAATGATGGAGAAGCTCGAGTGCTGGTTTGACCAGTACAAGCCGAATGTGGTGTTGGTCTATGGCGATACAAACTCAACATTGGCTGCTTGTCTTGCGGCAACTAAAAT
>CAZNOB010000076.1:11474-17965 GCA_964574535.1 uncultured Granulosicoccaceae bacterium
TGGTCTATGGCGATACAAACTCAACATTGGCTGCTTGTCTTGCGGCAACTAAAATACATGTCAAAGTTGCACACGTTGAAGCGGGACTACGAAGCTTTAACCGACATATGCCCGAAGAGATCAACAGAGTAGCAACAGACCATTGCAGTGATCGCTTATATGCGCCGACTCCAGCTAGTATAGAGAATCTGCAGTCAGAGAATCTTGCGGCACGTGCGATACAATCAGGTGATGTCATGCGTGATGCTGTACAACACAATCTTCAGCTTGCTGAATCTCGTGGGAAGAGCGCGGTACAGGCTAACACAAGCGAGTATGGTGTATTGACTCTGCATCGGCCATCTAACACCGAGCCCGAAGTGCTGCGTGAATTGCTGGTATCAATTGATAAGATCGCCCAAAAGGGAGTGCCACTGCTATTTCCGGTTCATCCCCGAACTCGCTCTGTCATTGAAGGGTTGAACCTGACATTAACCAGTGCTGTAGAGCTGATTGATCCGCTCGCATACCTTGATTTGCTGGTCAACGTTAAAGAGGCGAGGGTTGTGCTTACTGATTCCGGCGGTCTTCAAAAAGAAGCGGCATTTCTGGGTACACCGTGCATAACATTGCGTGAAGAAACTGAATGGATTGAAACAATCGCTATCGGGGTTAATCAACTGGTAGGCACCAACCCGGTGAAGTTGCAGGGTGCAGTAGAAACGGTACTAAATCGATTTACAGGTTTTGATGCTGAAATGCATCAGGCGCTGAACCATAGTTTTGGATCCGGGAATGCTGCACACGTTATTGCTGATGACCTAATTGAAACTTTCTGCTGATCCTTAATCAAACGGGATTTTCGTCAAAGTAAGCTATGAGTCGATCCGGTTCAGACTACAAATGTCAAGGTAAGGAGTATTCATTGTTTTTGATACGCTCTGCGTCAATAAAAAATGTAGGGAAAAATTATGCGAAATAAACCACGTATGACTCTGTCGCTTGATCTTGACAATCAGTGGTCTTACATGAAGACCCACGGTAATCCGGAATGGAAAGATTTCCCCAGCTATCTGGATACAGCAGTTCCCAGAATTCTGGATTTTCTGAAACGGCGCGAGATTAAAATCACTTTTTTCATTGTCGGCCAGGATGCCGCGCTGGATAAGAACAAAGAGGTACTTGCAATGATAAGTGCTGCCGGGCACGAGATTGGCAATCATAGTTTTAATCATGAGCCCTGGCTGCACCTGTATTCACCAGAGCAGCTTGATGGTGAACTCGCTAAAGCAGAGGACGCCATTGAAGGTGCAACCGGTGTTAAAGTCGGTGGATTTCGAGGTCCGGGGTTCAGCCTGTCTACTGCTACGTTAAATGCGCTTAAAAAGCGTGACTATTTATATGATGCAACAGCGTTCCCGAATGTGTTGAATCCGTTTGCACGTGCTTATTTTTTCTCGAAGAGTCAATTGACCGACGAAGAAAAGGAACAGAGAAAGGCGTTGTTTGGTACATTCTCTGATGCCCTGCGTCCTGTGAAACCTTACCAGTGGGATCTGGCTGACGGAGATCTTTTCGAATTACCGGTGACCACGATGCCAGTTTTTAAAACACCCATACATTTTAGTTATCTGGTGTATCTGGCGAGCTATAGTTCTGCGTTAGCTGATTTATATACAAAGATGACTGTCATGATGTGCCGCGCTACAGGCACGGAACCTTCATTGCTTCTGCACCCGTTAGACTTCATGGGAAAGGAAGACAAGACGGGTCTGGAGTTTTTTCCTGCCATGGGTATGGCGGTAGATCAAAAGCTCGAGCTAATGGATGGGTTCTTTGATCAGCTGGAGAAGTCGTTCATTCCAGTGCCAATAGGCGCGTATGTTGAATCAATTGATAATCGTCATGAGTTGGCGCAATACAAGGCCAGTTTTGCGCAGGACCAGAAGAAAGCAGCATAGTTGCATTGCAGCAGGGTTAATACAACGAGGTCGCGTCGGATGGTGGGTTTGACTCTGCTATTTTAGTTTTGGTGGTGATTATGTAATTTTGGTCCTTTCAAAAATCCATAAATATTTAGCATCCTCCCTTAACTACGAATACATCTAGTGTGGCGTGATAGTTTACAACGTGGTTCAGGAGTGGCAGGCTGGTGTGCCCATTGGCGATCAGCCATTTCTTGATCTTCCCCATATGCTCAGCGTACTCTTGATTAAGATTTAAATCATCATCCAGAAATATGAACATCTTCACACCGTAAGTAGAAATCTGTTTTTCCAGCGTCTCAAAATTTGGAGGAGTATTGGTATAGATTTCAGCAAGAGTCAGTGTAGGAATTCTGGTGTTGTAATGTAAATGTTGCCCGTGTGTACTCCAGATTGCCCCCCCGGCGTTAGGGTCACTAAAGCAGGCGTCTATGAAATCATTCAGGCTTTCGGTCTCGGATACTGGCATTCTGACTGTTTGATGAGCATCCAGACCTTCTGCAAAGAATCGCTGTGGAGATGTGGCCTCGTTCACCTGGCCCAGTACATATATTGCGGTGAGCGCAATCAAACTGTTTTTCAGTAGTGGCGGAAGCTTGCGTTCCTGTGGATCGATTACACGTTGGATCAACCCGAACATCAGTGCGCAGAACAATATGAAAACACCAGGGTATACCTGATAAAGGTAGCGTGTGAGAATTTCCAGTGGTGAGTCCGTCAGGGCGCAATAACTTAAGTAAACGAACAGCAACAGGGCGTGTGCGACGATGACAAACCCTGCAACGCGGCTATAGGTAGCATGCGGGGAAAGGTGATCGTGCATGTAGTCCTGTCGGTAGACAATTCCTGCATGAATGATCAGCGACAGAACCAGAATGACTGTAAGCAGAAACAGAAACACACTGACCTCATGGCTAAATAGCCCGCCAGAGCTTAATCCAATCATATCTGCTGAGTGTGCCCCCCATTGTCTGATAACGCTGTAGATCGTCTCAGGGACCCTTGTGCCAGCGTTTCTCTCGACCGTCCCGGTGAGCGCGTTTGTGCGGTACATCAACTGCAGGAAAGCAAGAAAGGGGATCATCACCAGCGCGGTAAGCCGCAGGCAGCCACTGAAGATTTCTTTTAGCCGGCCTCGGTTATTGAACAAAAGAAAACTGAATATGCCGGCCCCCATACTGGCCGCGTAGATTACCGCTGAGTATCGGACGTAAATGGTTCCCGCGACCAGCAATCCACACAGCAGCCAGTTTCTAAGTCGGCTGCGATCGGGATCAGGTAACGCGAGAATTGCTGCCAGAATCAGGCAGGTAAAAATGGGCTCGGTGATAATTCCGCGAGCAAAACTCCACGGTATCGCCATCCCGTAGAAAAGCACGCCACAAATGATAGAAAAACCGGTGTCTACACGCATGCGCCTGAGTATCAACACGACCAGCAGGCTGGCAAGTGCGTGGCTGATCAGGTTAATAATTAGCCCAGTTGTGATTAGATCTAATCCAAGCAAACCGCCCAACCCCAGCAATAGGGGATAGCCGGGTGGCCAGACGGTTTGAGGGCCGGGGAACTCGCCTTGAAAATGAGGGCTGTACATCAGGGCATTTGTAGAAAAACCCTTGCCTTGCAACCAGTTACTGGCGGTCGATAGATATTGCACACCATCGTTGGTGATGTAAGTCGTGTCCCACTCGAAAAACGCAATTAGATTGATCACCATGCAGGCAACTGCCAGCATAACGAAAAATAGATTTCTGTTGACGGACATTATCGGACAATCGAACTCTGGGTACGCATGAGCATATATCGACAGGATGACATTTTAGATTAAAGGGAAGCATACATAATGCTGCTAAGGTATCAGATAGGGGTAATATGGTGACCCGGCTGCCTTGTGTCCAGTCAGATTTGCCGGTAATTCTTTTGCATATGTTGGGTCGGTTAATTGTTGTGAGCGTAAAGCAATAGATTCAGTGCGAAATGCATCTGCAGTGAACCACAGCAGAGCAGTGACGCCAAGTCAGGTCAACAAGTTTAACTTTTGGAAGCGATTCATGAAAAAACTGGTCATGGTCACCGGAGGTGTGCTCAGCGTATTTTTTTATGGCTTGCCCTTAAAGACACTAACTTTGCCGAGATCAGTCATGCCTATAAGAATGCTCGACTGTGGCCAATGGTGCCAATGTTACTGACATTGTTTGGATTTTATTGGCTAAAAGCTATTCGCTGGAGTGTACTGCTGTCCCCTTCACATTCGGTATCGGGTATGAGTCTTGTGCCGGCAATGATGGCTGGTGCAGCGGGTAACAATCTGTTACCTGCGCATTTTGGTGAATTGGTGCGTGCATACTTTGCGGGCCACAAATTTGATATCCCCAAATCTACAGTACTGGCAACTCTGGTCGTCGAGCGCCTGTTCGATGTGATTGCGGTACTGCTGCTGTTTTCCATAGCGCTGTTGGCGGGGGATTATTCCAGTCACATTGTTGCCACTGCTGTATTTTTACTTTTTGCCGGATTTGTGCTGATTATGGCCAGCATTTTTCTGATGCTGTATACGGAACCCACGGCCAGATTTATCGAGGATCATTTCACCGTAGTACCCTTATCTATTCGACAGCAAGTGGCCGAGCAATTGAAAAATCTCGGTATGGGACTGGGTGCATTGAAGGCGAAGAACCTCTATCTGGAAGTGATGATAAATTCAATTTTTCAGTGGTTACTCATGGCAAGTTGTTTGTACAGTGCGTTATTGGCCTTCGATATTCCTGCGTCGCCTTTTCTGGGTATTATCCTGTTGGGACTGACGGTTGCTGGTCTCACGCTACCCACGAGTCCTGGATTCTTCGGCACAATTGAATACTGTTTTGTTCTGGGACTGGCTACCATTGGAGTTGATGCCAGTACCGCACTTAGTGCGGCTATCTACTATCACATTCCCGCATGGATCAGCGTGACTCTTGCAGGGTTATTGTTATTGCGTGCAAATAATGTGTCGCTGAGGGATCCTCAGGTAGAAGCAGTGTAGGGTTACCATAGTAATCGTCATGCCTTTAGTCGCATTTTTTATCGAGCTCGCGCTGTACTGTTTGCAAAATATGCCACGGCAAAGGCTGGTTTGGTAACGCGTGTTATCGTTAAGCACTTGCAAGTGACAGGGTTTGTTCCCACAGCGCAGTATCTATAGAAACTTCCGAAACGGTTACTTTGCGTGTACCGGGCAATCTTGTCTCGGGTTGATCCTGAACAGCATTTGTTAAACTGGCCAGGCGTTGCCAGAATTCGTCACCTGAAAAACAGGTCGGGTCGACCAGAAAATAGAATTGTCCGAGCCCATGTGGCGGGCCGTCCGGTAGTTTTAGTCCTTTCACATTGAGTGAAGTGACACTGCCGGTGACAGCGGCGGCGAGAATCTCGGCCATTAGCCCGAAACCAAAACCCTTATAGCCACCAGTTGAAAGTAATGATCCAGCCAATGCTTCTTTTGGATCAGTCGTGTGTTGCCCGTTTTTATCGACGGCCCATCCTGACGGGATAGATTCGCCAGCGGCGTTCGCCATGGTGATTTTACCCAGAGCAACAGCGCTGGTACTTTGATCAAACTGAAAGGCCACGCCTCCGTCTTTGGCTGGTATTGCCATAGCGATGGGATTAGTGCCGAGAACGGCTTTGTTTCCACCCGGGGGTGAAACCACTGCTGAGGCATTAGTAAAGCCAATACCGATCATACCGGCATTGGCGATCTGCTCTGTGAAGTATCCGAGTGAGGTGCACGTGTGCGCGTGGCACACGGCAAAAGCACAAGTACCAGCTTCTTTAGCTGTTTCTACCGCAAGTGTCAGCCCTTTTGCGAATGCCGGTTGTGCAAATCCGAATCTGGCATCTGACATTACCGTGGCACTTTTGGGTTGGGTGATTTCGGGTTCAACATCTCCATTGACTCTTCCGGACACTAGCTGTGTGCAGTAGCTTTCAAGATAATAGAGACCACAAATCAGATTTCCATTGGCTTCTGCAACACGAACAGCATGTGCGACTTCGGCAGCAATCCAGGGTGCTGCCCCGTGCTTTACCAGTGCCTGTATACTGGCTTGTTCGATCTGGTCAAGCGTTACTGTGGTGGTCATGGTTAATCCGGTTATCAGTTGTTGTATTGCTAACGCTTACAAACCTTGTAGCTGGCCAATAGCGATTTTGTGCATCATTGGTTGCAATGCAAATTATTGAAAGATTACAGTAAACCCTGTTCTTCGAGTACTTTTCGGGCCACTCTAAAACATTCGAGTGACTGTGGAACACCGCAGTAGATTCCGATGACATGAATGATTGCACGAATTTCCTCGATACTGACTCCATTGTTTATCGCACCGCGACAATGAATCTCCCATTCATGCATTTTTCCCAATGCACCTATCATCGACAGGTTCATCATTGATCTGGTTTTTGCATCAATAGTTTCGTCGCTCCAGCCAAACCCCCAGCACCATTCAGTCATAGCCTCCTGGAACGGGCGGGTGAAGTCATCCGCAG
>CAZNOB010000076.1:18065-20614 GCA_964574535.1 uncultured Granulosicoccaceae bacterium
CCCCAGCACCATTCAGTCATAGCCTCCTGGAACGGGCGGGTGAAGTCATCCGCAGCGGCCAGGTTTTTTTCTACATATTCCGCCCCCAATGTGCCCTTGCGCTGGCTGAGGCCTTTTTCAAAAAGATCTTTATCCATGGTTTTCCTGAGTTTATTTAAAAAAATGCCCGTCAGTGTTGCGCATCCATTGTTGGAGTGTCGCGATAGAATGTTCTGAAGCAACCCCGCATTGAGGATCCAGTACCAGAGGACCGGGGACATAGCCTTTACTCTTCAGGCCTGTTTGTACTGACTCTACCAGGCTGATGTCTTCTGCTACTGTGGTTTCTCGATCTTGTACAGCCAGATCTTCAATGATCTGATCCTGTACTCCATCGATGCTAAACCAACCGCGCCACAGGATGACGGTATCTACATCACTGGCACGCCAATGATAGGTGTTTAAAATATTGCCGGGGTACACCTGAAACGAAAACAGCGGCCATAGATACCAGGATGAATAGTCACCGGCATGGGGGTTGTCGTCGAGGTTGATCGGGTAAGTCATTTTATCCAGATTCTGGCACTCGGTGGTGTGGCGAAGGCAATATCCCTGAGGCTGGATATCATAGGTTTCCGGTTTAACAACGCCGGTTGCAAATGTACGGTGATTCAGCTTGCAGTGATAACACTCAGAGTAGTTTTCTACAGAGACTTTCCAGTTACAGCGCTCAGGTACGCTCACCCATTTCATTGGTTTCAATTGACTAATGTGAGGTACGTAGTCAGCCAGTTCATCTCTGACCTTCGGATACCACTGATCCATTGGTTTAGCATTCGGGTCAAGATTAACGAAGATAAAGCCGTGAAAGTTTTCAATGCCAACGGAAGTAAGGCAAATGGTATCACGATCAAAACCAGGAACTACTCTGAGGTTTGGTCCGGAGCGCAATTTACCGGATAAATGATAGTTCCAGGCATGGTAAGGGCAGGTGATCAGATTCGTATTGCCAGAGCCCTGAAGTAACTGATGGGCTCGGTGCTGGCAAACATTATAAAAACAGCGCAGTTGATCTTGCGTATCCCGGATGCAAAACAGATTTTCTCCGCTGAGTTCAAATGTAAAGTAGTCACCGATTTTCTCGACTTGTGAAACATGACCTGCAAATTGCCAGGTGCGCGATAATATGCCATCAGTTTCAGCGGCGAATATCTCGGCATCGGTGTAGTACCTGGCGTCAAGTGACAGCAAAGGGTCGGTTTCAGATTTCAATCAACTTACTCCTGCTCATCTATCCTGTTAGGTACCCGGTGTTTGTTGGTGTTCATGAAACAGTTTAACGTTGTTATTCACATCTGCAGAGGCGTCTGCAATATACAATAGTATAAACGTACTATACAATTTTGGCGGTCTGAGTCGAGGGCTTTTCGAGTGACTGAACCAACGATGTCTTTACCGGCTTCAGCCAGAGTAGTGATTGTGGGCGGTGGTGTGATGGGTTGTGGTATTGCGTATCACCTGGCGCACGAGGGCTGGAATGATATTGTGTTACTTGAAAAGGCCGAGCTTACCTCTGGATCCACCTGGCATGCCGCAGGTCAGATTACCCATTCAACTTCAAGTTTTGGTCTGGGCAAATGCGTGGACTACAATATTGGTCTTTACGCAGGAAAACTGGAAGCGGAAACCGGACACTCAGTGACATGGCACGGTTGCGGGTCTTTCCGTATAGCTTATACCGAAGATGAAATGGACTGGTTACGCCATACCTATAGTGTGGCGACAGCCCTGGGCTTTAATATCGAGTTAGTAGGGCCGGCTGAAATCACCGCACAGCATCCTTTTTATAATGTCAGCGGTGTCCTGGGTGCCCTATACACACCTGATGATGGACATGTCGATCCGTCCGGTGTCACTCAGGCTTTGGCAGCGGGTGCCAGAACGCTAGGTGCCAAAATCATTCGGCGCTGTCGGGCAACAGATATCAAGCAGTTAGCCGGTGGTGAATGGAAGGTGAGTACAGAGTACGGAGACATCGTGTGTGAGCATGTGGTGAATGCAGGTGGTACGTACGCCAGGCAAATGGGAGAGTGGAGTGGTTTACAATTGCCGATGACTTCCATGACTCATCATTATTTTGTCACCGACACTGTGCAAGAGTTCGAAGCGCTGGAGCAGGAACTGCCGGTAATACGCGATGATAAACTGGTTTCCGGTTATATTCGTATGGAGCAACAGTCTGGGTTGATCGGTATCTATGAGAAGTCAAATCCAAATTCTGTGTGGGAAGATCACTGTCCCTGGGATGCTGAAAACGAGTTGTTTGCACCCGACTATGAACGTGTCATGCCATGGCTTGAAAACGCACTTGAGCGTATGCCTGTGTTGTCAGGGTACGGTATAAAAAGAGACGTACATGGCGCGATATCGCATCCACCGGATGGCAATCCGCTGATCGGACCAGCACCAGCTGTAAATAATTACTGGTGTTGTTGTGGTACACAAATAGGGATTGGCTGGGGGCCGGGTTTAACCCGGGAGTTAGCTCGATGGATGGTGCATGGTTCTGC
>CAZNOB010000076.1:20714-22792 GCA_964574535.1 uncultured Granulosicoccaceae bacterium
GGTAAAGAAGTTGAATCTGTCAGACAGCGCGTAGGAATAATGGACATCACAGCGTTTAGCAAGGTGGAGGTCATCGGAGACGAGTCAGAGGCATTCCTGGATGTCCTTGTGGCGAACAACATGCCGCGCAAAACCGGATCTGCAATCCTCACTCATATTCTGAATCATCGTGGCCGAATTGAACTTGAAGTCACTATCGTGAAGCTTGCAGAGCAACGGTATTATATTGTCTGTGCGGCATTTTTTGAACAAAGGCTGCTGGATCATCTGGCAAGGTATCAGACTCTAAGACAGGTTGAGATCATTAATCGATCCGGCAGTTGGGCTGCCCTGGCGTTGCAAGGTCCGCGATCGAGAGATGTGCTTGCGGAGAATACCGATGCCAGGCTGGATAACAAAAATTTTCGTTGGTTATCGGCTCAGCAAATCACAGTTGCGGGCCAGCCGGTAATTGCCATTCGCATGTCTTATAGTGGTGAACTCGGTTGGGAGATTCATGCCCCCAATGAAAGTGTGCTTGCAGTGTACGAGGCGCTTTGGAAAAGCGGTGTACGCCACGGTATTGCAAATTATGGCTCCTTTGCGATGAACATTATGAGAATGGAAAAATGTTTTAAAGGAGCGTCTGAATTGACAAATGAAGTGACATTGCCAGAGGCTGATGTGATGCGTTTTGTAGCAATGGACAAGGGGGATTTTGTTGGCAGGCAACAGACTGCACAAAGCCTTGCCGGTGAGCTTCCATGGGTATGTGCTTACCTTGAATTAGAATCTGATGGCATTCGTGACGGGCATGGTGGAGAGCCCGTCCTGTTTAATGACGAGGTAGTGGGAGCCATCAGTTCGATTGTTTATGGACATACAGTGAAAAAGGGCCTGGCGTTCGCGTTTATCAAGCCATTTGCTGCAGTGCCGGGGACCAGGCTGACAGTTATGGTGATGGGGAATAAACGTAATGCACTTGTACGTGCAGAAGCGGCCTACGATCCAGACAGTTTATTACCACGCAAAGATTAACAGAAATTTATGATAACAATTCCTTCCACTATGCGTGCCTTTGTACTTACCGGGCATGGAGATTTCGACAAGCTTGTTTATGAGCGGGATTGGCCAGTACCCGTACCATCGGATACTGAAGTGCTTATTAAGGTTCACGCCTGTGGTCTGAACAATACCGATGTGAATACCCGCACCGCCTGGTATTCCAAAGCGGTAACGGAAAGTACCACTGGTGCAGCTTTCGATAATGCCGATAACGATGACGCCACCTGGGGTGGGGCACCAGTTACTTTTCCCAGAATTCAGGGGGCAGATGTTGTGGGAACTGTTGTGGCCGTGGGCAAAGGTGCTGATGGAAGTTTGATGAACAAACGCGTTTTAATAGATACCTGGGTGCGTAACTGGGATGAACCGCTCGATTACAATCAGTGTGGTTACTATGGATCTGAGTGTGATGGCGGTTTTGCAGAATATACAAAAATAGATTACCGACAAGTTCATGTTGTGGATTCACCGTTGTCGCATACCGATTTAGCGTGCTTTGCAACAGCCGGTATAACAGCAGAAAATATGTTGAATAAAGCAAATGTGGGTGAGCATGATTACGTCTTGATTACCGGTGCCTCCGGCGGAGTAGGGTCAGCACTGATACAACTGGCGGCACGTCGTGGGGCAAAAACCATAGCGATGTGCAGTGAATCGAAAAAATCACAGATACAGGCACTAAACCCGACAGCAGTAATTTCACGTGCCCCGGAGAATTTATCTGCGGCGTTGAAACAGGCAGTTGGACAATCTACAGTGTCAGTGGTTGCCGATGTCGTTGGTGGTGACTACTGGTCGAATCTTATTGATTGTCTGTATCGTGGCGGGCGATATACCTGTGCCGGTGCGATCGCGGGACCTATGGTAACTTTTGACTTACGCACTTTCTATCTCAGGGATCTTATTTTTACCGGGGCTACTGTCGTGCCGCCTGGTGTATTTTCTGATCTGGTGGGTTACATTGAGCGTGGTGAGGTCAAGCCGGTGGTGGCGCAAACATTTCCGCTTGAAGAACTCCACCAGGCACAACAAAT
>CAZNOB010000077.1:0-8533 GCA_964574535.1 uncultured Granulosicoccaceae bacterium
TTTGGTCTTTTCAAAAATGAAGGCCCCCGGCAGGGGTGTCTTGTTTGCGCGACCCACTTCCATGATCTCTCTCAAAATGCCGCAGGCACTCGAAGAGCTGAATAGTCGCTACAACAGTTTTGGTTACTTTTCCTGTTTGAAAAGTGACTCCGCCTGAAGGGCATGCCGTTTTTAGTCCTTTAAAAAATGAAGCTCCCTCCCGGCAGGGACGTCCTACAAGAAAACAACGCACAGCAAGCCAACACCACATGCCACTAAATAAAACCTATTCAAGCAACCCCGGCAAAGTCAAAGAAATAGCCGGTATAAAAGTAATCAGCATCAATGCCACAAAAATAGCCAGATAAAAAGGCCATATCGTTTTCACCGCCTTTTCCATCGGCAGTTTACCGACAGCACAACCAACAAACAAACACGAACCCACTGGTGGCGTACACAGACCCAACCCTAAATTGACCAGCAGAATCATACCGAACTGCAGTGGATCAATACCCAGGGTATTCATGATCGGCAGGAAGATCGGAGTGCAAATCAGAATAAGTGCCGCCATGTCCATGATCATGCCGAGCAACAGCAGTACACCATTTATCATCAGCAGAATCAGGATCGGATTGTCAGTTAATCCGGTCAGAAAATCGATAGTCAGGCTGGGCACCCGGAAAAAGGTAAGCATATAGGCAAAAGCACCGGCACAGGCGATCAGAATCATCACCATCGAAGTGGTACGCACCGCTGAAACCACCGCAACCTTAAAACTTGCCCACGTAATACTACGATAAACCACAATAGTGACAATGAAGGCATAGAGTGCACCAAAAGCACCGGATTCTGTGGCAGTAAATACACCCGAAAGAACACCGCCAACGATAATCACTGCAGTAAGGAGACCGGGGATAGCACCAAAAAAACTGATGATCAGTACAGTCCAGCCAGGGAATTTCTCAGAACCGTAGCCACGTTTGACTGCAACAACATAGGCCGCCGTCGCGAGACAGATACACATCAGGACACCTGGCACAACACCCGCGAGAAAAAGCTTGGAAATTGATACCGCACCGCCGGTTGCCAGAGCGAATATGATCATGTTGTGACTGGGTGGAATGATGATGCCCGCAATTGATGAGGTCACCGTGACATTCACCGCGTAGTCTGCATCGTAGCCCTTGTCTTTCATGACCGGAATAAGTATTGATCCGAGCGCCGATATATCAGCAATGGCTGATCCGGAAATACCGCCAAATAGCATTGACGAAAAAACATTCACTATACCAAGACCACCGCGCATAGCACCGACTGCGTTTTGTGCAAATCGCACCAGTCGCATCGCGATACCGCCATGAAACATCAACTCACCCGCGAAGATGAAAAACGGAATGGCCATTAGTGAATAGACATTGATCCCTGCGACGATGCGCTGAAAGACAATGAGTAGTGGCAATCCTTCATGAAAGAATGCAGCGAGCGCAGCAACCCCTAATGCAAAGGCAACGGGTAAGCCAATAATGACACACAGGGCAAATACCCCGAGAAGTAGCAGAAGTCCCATGTTCGTCTCTTATTCTATGCTATCTACGCGTTTGTCCTGGCCGAGCAACAGACGGATGAGATGACCAGTGGAAAACAAAAAAACCAGCGCGCCGCAGATGGTCAGTGGCAGTGAACGCAGGCCCTCGGAAACATTGATCAACGGGATCATCGTCTTCCACTTGAACTGCGTCAGCTGAAGTCCATACCAAAACATAAAGCCACCGAAGCCAGCCATAAGCACATCTGTAACAAAAACAAATATGGTGCGCACCCAGGACGGGACAGCGCTTCGGAATAATACAACGGACAAATGCGTATCCTGGCGCACACCTACTGCAGCCCCCAGAAACGCAATGACCATTAACAGTAAGTGTGAAACCTGCTCAACCCAGGTCGGTGTATCGTTTAAAACGTAACGTCCATAAACAAGCCATGCGAACATCACTGTCATTGCCACCAGCGCAACACCGGCAACAATCAGACAGATTCGGGAAACCAGGTTAAATACCCAATCCATCTGCCTTAAAAACACAGATGATTCTGGAGTTTCACTCATGTTGACCTTTCCGTAAAAAAACGCCCGACATCCATGTTGCGGAGCCGGGCGTCTTCAATCCACAGGATCATCTTGCACAGTGGCAGATGATCCTGGCTATAGCGCTAAGTGTTACTCAGTTGACTGAGCCATTTCTACCAGTTTAGCCATATCAGGATTGGCCGCCAGATAGTCGTCGTAAACCTTAACCATTGCTTCCTGGAAAGGACCTTTGTCGGCGATCTCGTTGACTTTGATACCAGCCGCTTCAACATCTTTGCGAGCCTGTTCTGACTGAACTGCCCACAGCTCACGCTGGAACAGAGCCGCTTCCTGAGCAGCGCCACGTACTGCATCCTGCAGTTCTGGTGAAAGTGCGGCGAACTTTGCCGTGTTGACACAGATGCACTCAGGGATGATCAGGTGCTCACTAAGTGAGTAATGAGATGTCACTTCGTAGTGACCAACATTCTTGAAAGACGGGAAGTTGTTTTCCGCGCCATCAACAACGCCTGTTTTCAGAGCCTGCTGTACTTCAGCGAAAGCCATTGGTGACGGGTTGCCACCCATTGCAGAGATCATTGAAGTGTATAGGTCGTTGTTCATAACCCGAATTTTCAGGCCTTCAACGTCAGCCGGAGTATTGATAGGCTTCTGGCTGTAGAAAGAACGTGCGCCTGCATCAACCCATGCCAGTGGCTGAACACCAGCCTCGGCCATTGCGGCTGCAATCGTTTCACCCGCTTCGCCTTCCAGCACGCGGAACATGTGTGGGACACTTTTGAAAATAAATGGCAGGGATACCAGATTGGCTTCTTTAACCATTGGACCGATGGGACCCAGGTTGAAGTTGCCAACCTCGATTGCACCAAGACGAACCTGCTCCAGTGCGTCTGGCTGAGAGCCAAGTACGCCACCGTGGAACACTTCAAGCTTGATTTCACCTTTGGTGGCTTCGGACACGAGCTCTGAGAATTTGTCCATGGCCGCAGTATTCGGATGGCCATCGTTGTGAATATTCCAGGCTCTCCAATTTGCTGCATCGGCGTGACTTGCCATAGACAGTGCAGCGACAGCACCAATCAGAGTCGCTGAAATTTTCTTGTATACAGTCATACATAATCCTCGTTAGGTTAAATATCTTTCACACACATTCATGCGTGCCAAAGACAATAAAAAGCGCCGATCCAGCAAATTGCCAGACAGCGAAAGTACTGCTGCTATTTAGATCTGGTAGACATTTTCGGCCACAGAAAATAGCACTCGGACAAACTAGTATACTAGTCTCCATCACATTGCACTCTCTTGTCAAGAGCATTTTTCTCACGCCAAATCGGAACAGTGTAACTGAGTTGAAGCATCATTAATGAGGACTCGATATCGAGAATCAGTTTCGCCAGATTTCCCCGGTCTGTTTCGCCAGACACACCGCACATGTAGTGACGGGGCGGCCCCCCATAACAGCATGACCTCAACACTCAAACACAACGGATTTACCCCGTGGGAGCACGCCCCCGTTGCGCGAATAGTTTCCGACCAACCCGAACACACAAACTAGCCACCCTCAAACTACGGCATTGGAAATCCAGCTTGAGCTTCGCTTCACTATGATTCATCTAAAAGCTTGCAGTGCCAGACTCATACTTCACTACTCAATACTCGCCAAACTTCAATTACAGCTACTGCAGGACGCACGCGTTTTAGTAATTGACAACCCTTCGCTTGAGATCTTCCAGAAAATAAAGGCCCAGGCAGGGATGCACACCACATCGTTCCCGAAGACAAACTTCCCTGTCGGCTACAGCCACCAATCCACACTGGTAATCACGTTTCTTTTCAACGACCATACCCTGCAACCGGCTGGAGACACCTACCATGTATTGCCCCGGCAACGAGATCAAGTCACTAGACGCTCAGGATATCGCTCAGCTGAACAAAGATTTCTCTGAGTCAGATAATGCGCTGGGTTTTGAGGTGTCTGACCACTTTGTTCCTTTCGATCAGCGCAACGATATTTTTTCTCGCGCCATGTGGGATGACACTATCAGCAGCAAGGAGACGGATGCGTTTTTTCAGTCGTATCGAATGGAGTTCGCGCCCAAACGTGGAGAGGGGTTTAGTCAGAAAGATTTCGCACTGCGCAATGCTGCCTGGTCTGTGTCGGATATTATCTCAAACCGTGATAACGATACCGGTAAGCGACAGGGCTTTCAGGCACCAATAACCGATGACACACCTGTCGCTCCCGACAAAATCACCATAGAAGACCCGGCGCAGCAAAGCGTTGAAATAAAGCGTCTGGCCAGGCTGTTCGGAGCCGACCTGGTGGGCATCACGGCAGTCGATCCTCGCTGGCACTATGCAAGCCGCGTCGATACCAGAGACATGACAGCGGCACCTAATCCGCTGCCGGAAGGCATCACACATGTGGTGGTAATGGGTCATGCAATGGATAGTGCACTGGTTGATACTTATCCGTCAGCGCTGGCTGGTGCATCGACCGGCCTTGAGTATTCGCACGAAGCCGCGATCGTCATACAACTATCGAGCTATATCAGAAACCTGGGGTATGAGGCGGTTGCTTCAATGAACGATACCGCATTGGTAGTCCCGTATGCGATCAAAGCCGGGCTGGGTGAATACGGTCGCAATCAAATGGTGATTACGTCGAAATACGGCCCGCGAGTCCGGTTTTCTAAAATATTCACCAGCCTGCCGCTACAACCTGATCAACCGAAACCTTTGGGCATTCACCAATACTGTTCAGTTTGCACGGTATGCGCTGATGCCTGCCCGCCCAGGGCACTGCCACATGGCCCGGCGACAGATAAACCGGCGAATCAATCCACAATCGTCGGGGTAAAAAAAGTGGACCGCCAACTGCGAAAAGTGCTTTGGCTACTGGGCCAGACTCAAAACCGATTGTGCCATCTGCATGAGAGTCTGCCCGTTCAATCGTGGCGATTCTATACTTGAAAAACTCTGGTTCAGGCTTGCCACCGGTAACAGCACCAGCCGCAGAATTGCTCTGTGGCTGCACAATAGCCTGGGCATTCGTGCCCGACTAAAACCTTCAGCCTGGTGGGCACGATTAATTAAACAGTGATTCCCTCTTACCGCTATCAAGCGATCGATTAAACCTTTATGTCAGAACCATTACCACCCGCCGTACATTCAATTAAGACCAAAGTACTGGTCCCCGGCACTGCCAGCGGCTCTCTATTGGTGGCTGATACAGGCTTAAGCTTCTGGGGCGGCGTCGATCCACTAAGCGGTGATGTAATAGATCAACATCATCCATTGTTTGGTCACAACATCAATGGATGTGTGCTGGCAATCCCGAGTGGTCGCGGTTCCTGTTCAGGCAGCGGTGCATTGCTTGAATTAATACTCAATGGCTGCGCACCAGCCGCGCTTATATTCACTGAAGCAGAAGATATTCTAACGCTAGGGGTTATGGTTGCAGAAGCATTGTTTAACCACACCCTGCCCGTAGTTCGAATTAATCGGGCGGACTTTTCAGCACTTGAATCAGGACACGCTGCAGCAATCAACCATGACCAGCTTGTGTTGGCACCACTTGATATCGAGCTTCCGGTGCCTGCTGCAAGAGTTAATAACAATACTAACTCTTCACTTGAACTGACTACTGTGGATCTGGCAGCACTCAATGGCGAATACGGCGCTGCTGTTGCTATAGCGATGAAAGTGATTTTACATATTGCTGAAATACAAGGGGCAAAAACACTGATTGATGTCTCTCAGGCGCACATCGATGCCTGTATTTATCACGGTCCTTCCAGCCTGCATTTTGCGCAAAAATTACAGGAGCTGGACGCAAAATTTAAAATCCCGACTACGCTCAACGCTATTTCAGTGGATGATCGCAACTGGAAACAGCACGGCATTGACAATGCCGTCGGACAACCCGCCAGTGATCTTGGTCATGCCTATATGAACATGGGTGCTGAAATCAGCTACACATGCGCACCGTATTTGTTAGACACCGCTCCACAATTCGGTGATCAAATCGTTTGGGCAGAATCAAACGCTGTCATGTTTGCCAATAGTGTCATTGGTGCTCGAACACAAAAATACCCGGATTTCCTGGATGTCTTTATTGCACTGACCGGCAAAGCACCAGCCAGTGGCAGCCACCTGGATGCGGGTCGTCAGCCGACAGTTTGCATTGCTGTCGAATTACTTCACTCACTTGATGAATCTCTCTGGCCCCTGCTTGGTTATACTATCGGACTCCATGCGAGTAATGATATTCCGTTTATTACCGGCCTCGAACACACGCAACCTGGCCTGGATGACCTGAAAGCGTTTAGCGCAGCATTCGCGACAACAGGTTCATCCAGCATGTTTCATTTGGCAGGCATTACACCGGAAGCCGTTGGCGCAAAACACTACTGCGATCAAACCGGCATGCTCAACAGTGCCATCAAAATCAGCCGTGGCGAATTACTGACTAGCTATCATGAGCTAAACTCTGCCACCAGCCCTGTTGTTGATGCAGTGTGTCTGGGCAATCCGCATTTTTCCCTTAGTGAATGTGAAAAACTTGCTGCGCTATGCAAAGGGCGAACAAAGCATGCTGACACAAAAATCATGGTAACGATGGGTCGTGCAGTCTACGAAAACGCTACAAAGGCCGGACTAATATCGTCACTGGAAGGATTTGGTGTTCAGTTTATTACTGACACCTGCTGGTGCATGATTGTAGACCCGCTTATCCCGCCAGAGGCAAAAACACTGATGACAAACTCTGGCAAGTATGCACACTATGGCCCCGCACTGGTCAATCGAGGCATTTACTTTGACACGCTGGCGGCGTGTGTCGACGCCGCATGCAATGGCACCCACAAGAGCAACATCCCCGACTGGCTACGAGAGGCGGATTAATAGAATGGCGTTTGTGACGGTGTGTCCGTAACGCGAAGCGTTGCTCTTGTTCTTGTTCTTGTTCTTGTTCTTGTTTTTGTTCTTGTTTTTGTTTTTTGCTTTAGATCTTGATCTACCCGCGTTTAATCAGTTTTGAGAGTGATCGTGGAAGTGGGTCGACGCGCCATGAATGGCGCAAAGAGCGCTGTCAGCCAGGGATGGCTGTTTGCGCGACCCTCTTCCGCGATCACTCTCAAAATGCCGCAGGCACCCGAAGGGCTGAATAGTCGCAAAAAGACTTTTTGCTTCCGAGGCTGGGCAAGAATTAAAATGCAAAGCCCGCTGTGAGCTCTCAAATCATTTTTTCGAGATCGAACTCTTGTTTAGGGCACCGTAGAGGGCAAAATTGAGTCTGAAAATCGCAGTTTTTTTTAAGATCTTAATTCTTGCCCAGCCTCTTCCGTTTTTGGTCTTTTCAAAAATGAAGGCCCCTGGCAGGGATATCCTACACCAATCCCCCTCGATTATGCCCTTGACTAAAATCTTCAATCGGCCCGGCCGGTATAATACGAGTGGGATTTATACTCTCGTGTGACGCGTAATAGTGCGCCTTGGTGTGTTCAATATTGATGGTTTCAGCCACCCCTGGCACTTGATACAGCTCTCGCAGGTAGTTCGATAGCGCGGGGTAATCAATAATGCGTTTTTTATTACACTTAAAATGCCCGACATAGACGGCATCAAATCGAACCAGTGTAGTGAAAAGTCTCCAGTCAGCCTCGGTAATTTGTTGCCCTGCCAGATACCTTTGCGTGGTTAGACGATCCTCCAGATTATCCAGTGCATCAAATAGATCACCCACCGCCTCATCATAGGCCGCCTGTGTGGTGGCAAAGCCTGATTTATAGACGCCATTGTTAATATTGGAATAAACCAATTCGTTAACGGTATCGATGTCGGGTCGCAACGCTTCAGGATAATAATCACCCGCACTTGCACCGATAGCATCAAATGCACTATTGAACATTCGGATGATTTCTGATGACTCATTACTGACGATAACGTTTTGCTTTTTATCCCACAACACCGGAACAGTGACTCGCCCTGTGTAGCCGGGAATCGCCAGCGTGTATAGCTGATGTACCCGAGTGGTATTGTTTACAGTATCTGGAACAACGCTGTCACCCGGCTCGAATGTCCAGCCTTCGTCCCCCATAAAAGAATTGACCACCGATATCGAGATCATCTTATCCAGACCTTTCAGTGCTCTGAATATTAATGTTCGATGCGCCCAGGGACACGCAAGTGAAACATACAGATGATAGCGACCGGCCTCTGCCTTAAAGCCCCCCTCACCGCTCGGACCAGCTTCTCCGTCCGACGTGATCCAGTGCCGACACTGCGCTTCGTTTCTGACAAATTTACCGCCGGTTGATTTAGTGTCATACCAATCTGTGCGCCATTGCCCGTCTACCAGTAAACCCATTTAATTATTCACCTTGTCTGACCGTGCAGCGGTCATTTGGAATCAGTTGGCTGTACTATGGAGCACACACTTCCTGAAGACAATAGTAAGCTGATCGT
>CAZNOB010000077.1:8633-10384 GCA_964574535.1 uncultured Granulosicoccaceae bacterium
CAGTTGGCTGTACTATGGAGCACACACTTCCTGAAGACAATAGTAAGCTGATCGTACCGCCTGCGATCTGGCAAGTTTGAATATTACCGCCCAATAGGCTTAACCTGGCCTGGATTATTCATGAGCCTGATTTCAGTCAGCATGGGGCGTCCAGAGGAAGTGTGGCTAAACAGGTCCGCCAATCGTCTGAGAAACGTGGCCCGCCACATGCCCAGGAGGATTGGCCTGGATGTGGCGCCAGATTTTCTTCTAGCGTCGAATAGACACACTGCTATTTTGAAAATACTGCCCAAAAAGTGGTCTAGAACTATATACATAGCATTTCGCTAATATCTACTTGTCACCTTATGATAACAATCCAGGCTAGATCAATGAAAAACACACTTGAAGTCTGTATCGATAGTGCCAGTGGCCTGCAAACCTGCATAGACACCGGTGTCGACAGAATCGAATTATGCATGGCACTAGAGCTCGGTGGTCTCACACCCAGTGCCGGAACCATGTATCTTGCCGCAAAATCCAGCGCGACAGTGACTGCCATGATTCGCCCGCGAGCCGGTAATTTCTGCTTTAACGATCAGGAAATCAACATCATGTGCAGCGATATCGCGATGGCGAAAACCGCCGGCCTGGCTGGCGTGGTGATCGGTGTTGCCACGCCACAAAACGAGTTGAATTATCCTGCCATGGTGCAATTGTGTAAAGCCGCCGACGGTATGCAGATCACCCTGCATCGGGTAATCGACACTCTGGACAATCCGCTTTACGCCATCGAGCAGGCAATCGATTTGGGGATACACACGATACTGACCTCCGGTGGCCATCCATCCGTGAAAGAAGGTGTGACACAACTGGGAGAAATGCAGCTGATTGCGGCTGGTAAAGTAAGCATTATGGCAGGCTGCGGGTTAACACCAGAGTTAATACCTGTTATTTACCGCGAGACCGGTATAAGCGCTTTTCATTCGTCTTGTAAATCATCCAGCCCTACAGACCGTAACACTGAAAAATTCGGCTTTGCATCATCTAAGACAGATTCAACCGATGCTGACGTAATCCAAAGCTACCAGAAGGTTCTGTATGATTTAGAACTGGCGAAATAGAAGCAAAAGTAACGGCGTGATTGCCCGTGATGTGTTCGACTGCTACAGCAAGACTAATCGCGCGCCCTGATTTCATCGGGCCTTTTGCTTTCACTATGACATCATGCAATTTAAAGCGAAGGATCAGGCCTGATGCTGACTAACCAGCGCTTTGACTTCTGGCACCTGTATTTTCCCCAGCGCGTTACGGGGTAATTCATCCACAAAAACCACTTCACGCGGTTGTTTAAAGCGGGCAATTTGTGCACAACCTTCAATGATATCTTCAGCAGCGATACTGCCCGACTGCACCACTACAGCAACGGGTACTTCTCCCCAGCGGGGATCTGCTTTACCGACCACAGCGACTTCTGCCACGCCCGGCAAATCCCGAATTATGCGCTCGAGTTCAGCCGGATAAATATTTTCTCCACCAGAAATCACGACGTGTTTAAGACGATCATCGAACCAGTAGAACCCCTCTGCGTCCATGTGGGCAACGTCTCCGGTACAGAACCAGCCATCGACAATACCAGCCTCCGTCGCCTCCGGGTTATTCCAGTAGTGAGTAAGTATATTTTCCCCTTTCACCTGAATCTCACCTGATTCTCCGATATCGGCTTGCACTCCGCCTTCTTTCATCAGCCTGACTTCACAGAGCAAGCCCGC
>CAZNOB010000077.1:10484-22583 GCA_964574535.1 uncultured Granulosicoccaceae bacterium
CGTGAATGCAACACCAGAGTAGCGCCGCACAACAATGCCGGAAGCGGCTGTATGTTCAGGCCGCCCACATGAAATAGCGGCAGTACGTTCAGGACTCTGTCAGCGGGAGTCATATCAAGCATGTGATGACTCATCAAGGCACTGCACAATAATGACCGCTGACTTAATACAGCACCTTTCGGTCGCCCCGTGGTGCCGGAGGTATAAACAATTAAGAGTGGCTGATCTGCCTGATCAGCTGACGTGTCGATACTTGTAGTATTGTAAGTACTCGCGGGAAATCCGGTACAGGCAAAGCGTTGTAATTTTAATTCAGAATGGCTTTTTGTCAGCTGTATCGCTGTGTCAGAAAATTCAGTATCGTGCAGCAAGAGTGCGGGTTCACAGTCCCTGATCACATAGAGAAGTTCATCAACAGATAAGCGCCAGTTAAGCGGGACCAGTATCAGCCCCAGACGTGCCGCTGCAAATAATGCGATGAAATAATCGGGATGATTCAGCCCAAGGATGGCAACGCGATCACCGCATTTTAGATCACATTGTATAAAATATTGCTGGCATTGATCTGTGAGCACCAAAAGCTGATGGTAAGTCATCAGGCCATCTTCGGATTGAATAGCAACTGCGTCGGGCTGAAAACGCGCATGGCCGGACAGGCGCTGGTACAGAATCATGGGTCGTCAGTCTCCCCGGGTTTATACAAGGCAGCCTTGCCGATCATGTCGAGACACAGTTCGGCAGTCCACGGCAGCATCAAAGCACCACAGCGGCTGTCGCGGTACAGACGCTCCAGATGCAGCGACCGTAACATTGCCTGCCCGCCGCAGGTTCTGATGGCCAGCTGAGCAATTTCGTTAGCGTTTTCCATCACCGTGTACTGTGCCGTCCATGCACGAATGCGGGACTCAGCATCGGGGCCGGGTTTCGCTTCACTGATACTTTGAAACCAGAGTGATTTAGTTTGTTCAATCATGATTCGCATTTGCGCAACTGCGATTTGCTTGGTGGGATACATTCGGCGTTTCACCGGCGGTGTACCGGGTAGCTCGCCGCGAAGATAATCCACCGTGAAGTCATAAGCGGCCTGCGCGATGCCCATGTAGGCCGGCGTTAGCGTCATGAACATATGTGGCCATTGAGTGGCTGCACTAAAGTACACGCCACGCGGCATTAACAACGCATCTTCAGGGACAAATACATCATCAAAAATCAGGGTTCGCGAAACAGTGCCACGCATACCCAGTGGATCCCAGTCGCCTTCAACTCTGACGCCTTCGGCATCGGCGGGTACCGCAATATACATGGTGTTGCGTCGCGATAGTTTATCGTCTGCATGTGCCAGCTCTGTGCACAGCGCACCATAGTAGTTGGCATGCCCCGAAAGTGACGCAAAGATCTTTTTGCCATTGATAATCCAGCCACCGTCGGTACGCAATGCTGTGGTGCCAAACGCCACCTTGCCAGAAGCCGCTGCCCCGCCTTCTGAAAACGGTTGTGCATAAATTGCTCCGTCTTCAATGATGCGTCTGTAGTGGTGTTTTCGACCGGTTTCAAGTTGTTCACGCTGTTGCGGCTCTATGGTTAAGCCGTCCGCAAGTGGACCTGTCCACAGGCATGAACTAACGTGCATGTTAAAGGTGAGTGCGGTTGCTCCACAGTAGCGGCCGATTTCACAGGCAGCAAGCATGTAGGTTTTCAGATCAGCGCCGTGACCGCCTTGATCTTCAGGGATACAGATACCCAATAACCCGGCGTTGTGGAGATCAACAAAATTTTCCGTTGGAAAAGAAGCCTCACGATCATATTTCGATGCTCGAGCGGCAAACTTTTCGCGCCCCAGATCCCTGGCCAGCTTGCTTAATTTTTCTTGCTGTTCTGTCAGACCCCACTGTTCGGGGTCAAATACAGGTGCATCGTGTCTTGATCCGATAAGCTCGGAAGATTCTTCGTTTGTGTTATTCATGTCAGTGTGTCTTCCCCATAAATCCAGACACTATTCGATTGGTCTGATCAGGTAATTCCAGGTTGACCAGATGCCCTGCGCCGCTTAGCTCGTGGTACTCAGCACTTTGAATTTTTGATGCCATTTTTTGCATTGTCGGCGCTGGCACATTGGTGTCTTCGCTACCGGCAATTAAGCATACGGGACAATCGATTAGTGATAATTCATTGCGTCGATCAAACGTCACCAGACACTGCAGCACCTGCCGGTAAGTGCCTTCATTGACTTTTGACATTGAATCAATAGCAGACTGTATGGCATTGGCTGATGCGGCACTGCCCGTGATATGCGGCATGGCCTCTTTGGCCAACTGTGCCATGGAAACGCCCTGATCCAGCGGCTTCAGACGAGCTGCCAGAAATTCTTTTTTAAAACTGTCATCGCGACCGCCAAAAGCCGCGGTAGTGGCCACCAGTATCAGGGAGGACAAGGACTCAGGATAATGATGCGCATACTCTTGCGCGATCATGCCACCGATCGACTGGCCAAGCAGATTAACCTGCTTAATGTTCAGCGCGGTCACCAGACGGTTTAACACAGTAACGAGGTTTTCGAAGGTGTAGTCAGTCAGGTTGTCTGATTGCCCGTAGCCCGGCATATTCCACGATACTACCCGGTACTGACCGGACAAGCCGTCAAGTTGTGGCTGGAAGCTGGCGTCGTCTCCGCCAATACCGTGCAAACAAATTAGTGTGGGTATATCCCCCGTATCGGCTGGAGACGCTATACTGATTTCTACCCCCGTCACCAACCGCCTTTCTGTAACAATACTCACGCGGTAAGTCTGCCTTTGTCTACTACCACCCGATCATCCAGTGCAATGGTGCAGCCCATCACTGGCAAGTCAAAGTGTCCGCGAGTAAACCTGCCGGCAAACTCGTTAGCGCCAGTGGAATATAAAAAGTTACCGGCAACAGCGCGCAGTTCTGTACCGTTGGTATTCGCTTTATCGTAGATGGTCATGGCCTCATATCGTGCGGCGGGATTCATCCCCCACCCGACATGACTGGTGGCATAGGCAGCTTTATCATTAAAGGCAGCGAGATATTCACGCATCAATGCATAATCAGCTCCCTGTCCCTGTAAATCAACAACGTAATCATCCTCGATGGTGAGCGTCACCGGTGACTCTATATACCGTTTGAAAGTCAGATTGAGATCACCGGCGTCGAGCACCAGTATCCCGTTGACAGAGCCTGCTGCCGGAAAGCTGACCACCAGACCACCGGGCCAGTGCGCCAGTGTACCGGGACGGTCAGTCCATCCCCAAACACCCACGGTGCGGGCGTCTTTCAAATTAACGCTGAGTGAGGTACCGGCTGTTGATTCTACAGACATCTGTGAGGCCTGTTTAATTTGGCGCACCGCTGTTTTTACCTGATCTTTAACCGATTCATCCGGTAACAAGCGACTCAGTGTTTCCGGGTGCTCGTTCGAGATATTCATGATCCGCGCGCCTGATTGCAAAATACTGGCGGTTTCTGCAGCATGCATCAGTCCTTCGACGGTTAAATCGATGATTACATCAGCATCACACAACGCCGATACTGCTCCAGGCTGGCCGGTTAATGCCAGAGAAGCACCTGAAGAACGCACCAGCGGCCCGGGCGGATGAGGTGCCGGCGGCAGTACCATCCGATAGTAGCGACGATCCAGCTGAGCCAGCGCCAACTCAGTCAGGGTGATGAGATCAGAACGTGTTTGCAACTCTGTCAGTACCACCACTGATTCTGAATCAGCAATAGCGCATTTTTCCAGTACCTTCACAAATGCCTTTAACCAGCTTGCTTCAATTGATGAACTACTCATGGTGTTCCAAATGCAGAGTTCCAGGGACACGCTAGTGTAAACCAGTCACGAGATCGACGCATGGTGACTCGCCGATCCAGTGTACAGAATGCCGTTTGAAGGCAGAGTTTGCGTTTTTTATTCAGTAATAATTAACGCCTGTGCTGGCACAAGGACGCTTAAGCAGACGCGGTGTAACGGGTTACTTCAATCTGAAAGTGTTGTTCGTCATCGCTTAATGAGACACCGCCGTCATCGATATTACATTGCAGCTGCATGTTGCGACTCACCAGCGCTTCAGCGCCCTCTGCAGCAATATGGAACACACTTAGATTAGAATGACGAGTCAGCCTGCCTGCTATTTGCTGCCACCAGATTTCAGCTTTTCGCTCATGGTAGGTGTAGACAATTACCTGCTGCGCACGGCCACAGGCTTTGCGGATACGTTTTTCATCCACCTGACCAAAATCGATCCAGAGTTCAATTTCATCAGTGAGTGACTTTAACCATATCTCTGGCTCGTCGTCCGTAGACAGCCCTCTGGTAAAGGACAGTTGTTCCTGAGCATTAAGCGCAAATGCAAGCAAACGAACTATAAACCGTAAATTATTTTCTGACGGATGCATCGCCATAGTCAGATCATGATGTTGATAATAATGTCGATCCATATCAGCAATATTAATTGACACTTTATTAATAGTTGCACTTAACGCCATTTGGACATCCAAAGAATTCAGCAAGAAATAGTGTACTTGATCACGGATCACAAATATCGCACAAACTTGGTTAGAAATAATCGAGAACAGGGAATGTTATCATGCACAAAAACAAAAATTATCTGACCACGCGACGGATTCCCAATGGCACAAAACGACGGCTTTATACCGCTGCAATTTAATTATCGCAGAACCACTGAACTCCAGTCGCGTTGCGATGACTTTCACAACAGCATGCTCTCTCGACGTACAGTGAGGGACTTCAGCTCACGCGAAGTACCCGAGTCTGTGATTACAACGGCTATCACCACTGCTGGTACAGCACCAAGCGGGGCCAATATGCAACCGTGGCATTTTGTTGCGGTACGCGATGCGCGAATAAAAAAGCAAATCCGAATTGCCGCTGAAGCTGAGGAAAAGGAACTCTATGATCACCGTGCCTCAGAGGAATGGCTGGACGCACTGGCGCCACTGGGTACCAATGCTGATAAGCCATTCCTGGAAATCGCACCATGGCTGATCGCTGTTTTCTCGCAAAAATACTCCATCAACAGCGACGGACAAAAAGTAAAACACTACTACACACCAGAGTCCGTTGGCATAGCCACCGGATTCTTAATCACCGCGTTACATCAGGCTGGCCTGGCTACCTTAACGCACACACCCAGCCCGATGGGCTTTCTGCGTGAAGTCCTCAAACGGCCTGACCATGAAAAGCCCTTTCTACTACTGATAGCGGGGTATCCGGCTGACGATGCACTGGTGCCGGATATTAGCAAGAAGCCAACGGATGAACTGCTGACTATTGTTTGATTGAGTCATGGCTGGTGAGACGTGACACAACAGAATTTTTAATTCATTAAGGGCTTGTTTCACTGATCGGTTTTTTTTCAGCAATTCGATTCGATGGTCAGGGACCTGTTCCCACCGGTTCCGGCTTTGCTCTGAAAGCTGCAACCCCGTTGTGAGAATGTTTGTCGTATGCTCTGACTTCAGTTGCTTGCTATGAACTCAGCGTGTTAGTCGCTCACCCGTTTTCTGATCAAACAAATGGCAGATACTTGCTGGAATAGTTGCACTGATAAGGTCGCCAATTCTGGCTGAGTAGTCTTTCTCGGCCTTGATGGCAACAATCACACCGGCTGCGCGCACAGTGACCATTGAAGCCTCACCCAGTAGTTCCATTGAATAGACAGGCGCCGTAAGTTGCGAATTCTGTTGTGTGAGCTGTGCATCTTCTGCACGAAATCCCAAAGTCACCGGTCCGGAATACTGCTGTGATAGGTTCTCGATCGTTACATTCTCCGCACGGAAGGTACCATTCTGCAAATCACCATCCAGCAAATTCATGGACGGTGTTCCCATAAAGCCTGCGACAAAAGTATTTGCCGGGTTATCGTAGATTTCACGCGGGGAAGCCACTTGCTGCACAATACCCTGATTCATCACGACTACCCGGTCAGCGAGTGTCATTGCTTCAATTTGATCATGTGTCACATAGATCATTGTGGTTTGTAATTCATGTTGCAGGTTCTTTATTTGCGCCCGGGTTGACACCCGTAGCTTGGCATCAAGATTAGACAGCGGTTCATCCATCAAAAACACCGTGGGCTCACGCACGATGGCCCGTGCCAATGCAACGCGTTGACGCTGACCACCTGACAGCGCAGCCGGTTTGCGATGTGAGAATTCCTGCAACTCGACCATGTCAATGGCCCGTTGTACACGCGCTTCATGTGTGCCGGGATCTATTTTGCGGATCTTCAGTGGGAAACGAATATTCTCCCAGACGGTCATGTTGGGGTACAAACCGTAAGATTGAAACACCATAGCGATATCACGATCTTTAGGTTCAAGATTATTTACCAGGCGATCACCGATATAAATCTCTCCTTCAGTGACATGCTCGAGACCGGCGATCATTCGCATGGTGGTGGTTTTTCCACAACCTGACGGCCCTAACAGAACCAGAAACTCCTTATCGGCTATTTCAAGACTGAAGTCATTGACGCCAACGAATGAACCCCAGCGCTTACTGACATTTTTTAGTGTAATTCCAGCCATTTAATTAGTCTCTGTCACTTATGCACGCTTACCGGTATTCAACCTTTCACCGCACCCGCCGTGAGCCCGCTTACAATTTGACGCTGGAAGAATAAGACAAGAACAAACAATGGAGCTGTCGCCGATACCACCGCCGCTACCGCAAACATAACGTTGCCTTGCACCTGTGTGGTACCAAGAAAACTGGCAATCTTTGGCACCATGGTCTGGTTATCCTGGCTCAATAACATTGAGGTGATCGCAAAGTCGTTATAGGCCAGTAAAAAGCTGAATAAACCAGTGGTGATGACCCCGGGCCACATTACCGGAATAATCACGTACCGAAATGCCTGAAAGCGTGTACAGCCATCTACCAACGCACTTTCATCCAGTTCTTTTGGAATATTCATAAAAAATGAATGCAGCATCCACAGGGTAAAAGGCTGATTGATGGCTACCAGAACCACAATGGTCGTCGGTAAAACTCCCCATATGTTGAGCTCAAAGAATGGCAACAAATAACCGGACACGAGGGTGATGTGAGGCATAGCTCTAAAAACCAGTGCCGCAATGAGAATCCAGAACGTATAACGGAAACCTGATCTTGATAACGCATACCCGCCAAGGGTGCCAAGTGTCAATGAGATAACGACCACAAAAAACGTGACGATCATTGTATTGAGTACGGCACGCCAAAATTCTTCCTGCACCCAGGCGCCATGATATCCGTCGCCAGTGAAAGCAGAGCCGGTTTCGATTTGAGTTCGATGCCCGGAAAGTGCGTAGGTCCAGTCGAGTTTAGAGAAAAAATCCCCCTCGACCTTAAAGGAACCCCATAAAGTCCAGAGAAACGGAAAGGCTGCAAGCACAACCCAGACAAACAAAAATACCCCCAGCAGTAGCCGCAGACCAACACTGGAACGATTAGATGCTGAAGTCCCGATCAATGTACCGGCCTGTACTGTCGCCAGGTACGAATCAGAACCGGTAGCAACAAGATGCAAACGCCAAAAATAGTTAACATTGATGTTGCAGCCGCAGAGCCAAACAGTTTTTGTTGCCCGAACAGGTCATCGAATATTATCGATGACAACGAGCTGGCACTGGCCGATGCGCTAAACCCGACGATGGGTTCAAACACACGAAAGTTGTCCATTAACTGAATCAATGCAACAAAAGTCACCAACGGGAATAAGTACGGCAGCACCACATAGCGAATTCTCTCCCAGCGATTTGCACCGTCGATCATTGCCGACTCAAGGGTATCCTGCGGCACAGTTTGCAGACCAGCATAGAACACCACAAATGCAAATGGCGATGAATGCCACACTCCGTACACCAAAAGCATCATCCAGGTCAGTGGCGGTGAGGCTTTTAATGAAAGCTCCGGATCCTGAAACATCCGCTGCAGCGCTGATCCCAAAATGCCATTGGCATCCACCATCCAAAACAACACCAGTGATCCGATCAGCGGCGTGACAATCATTGGCAGTAGAGAGACAAAAATTACCGGACTGCGTATCGTTTTAGGTATCGCATTCACGGCGATCGCTATAAAGAAACCCAGAATAATCACCAGCGGTGTAACGACAAAGGTATACACCAGCGTAAACGACAACGCTTTATAAAATGGCAGGTTATACAGACTTCGAGCAAACGACGCCAGATCATCGCGCTGTTGCCACTGATGTTTTAGCTCTGCAATAGCCAGATGACTGCGATTCAGGTAAGTATCAAACCCGATAAACTGACCCAGTGGTTGCGCTGCGCGTAACACTTCAGTGGCTTCAACATCAACCCGCATTTCGGTAGTGCAGTTAAATGGACCGCAGGTTTCAACCTCTGACATGACTTTAGGATGTTCAATATGCATCGACTGCACAACTACAGATACAATCGGCAATGCGATGAACAGAATCATCGCCAGTGCAGACGGTAAGATAAACCAGAAGAAAGTTCTATGCGGCATGAAATGGGAGAATGAGCAAAGCGTTGGAACGCGGGGAGTAGACCTCCCCGCATATATTGCCGGTTACTTTAGAAAACCAGCTTCTTTCGCTGATGTGTTGTAAGCCGCTTCAATGTCAGCCAATGCAGTTGCTGCATCTTCGCTGCCCTGTAGAAATTCGGCTATTTCGTTACCTGCTGCACCATGAAGTGCCCCCATATAAGGCAGCATCGGGTAGGGTTTCGCACCGGCGGCAACGGTGTTTGCAACGCCGACTGCCGCGGCCCCGGGAGTATAACCGTCAATCAACCACACAGCGGCATCTGCATTATCGTTCGCCACTTTGCTACTGATACCGTTCATCAGTGCAATAAACGTGGCTTCAGCGTCTTCGTCGCTACTATTAGCTGAGATAGCAAACCCGTCCCACCACAGTGTGGTCGCAGGGGTTGATCCCTCGCCCAAAGCCGGGGCGCTGTCAAAGAGTGTAGATGACGTTACTTCTGCAGTGGAGCCTTCGTCATCGAGCACTGCCGCTGCACGCGACCCCCACAGGTTGGATAGTGCTGCATTTCCGGCTTCCCAATCCGCCTGTACAGAGTTTGAATCAAACGTCAGGTAGTCAGGGTTCATGTACTCGGTGAGCGACTTCATCATGTTAAGCGTTGCGATACCGTGATCGTTATTAATGTCGAGCTCGGCAGAACCTGCTTTAAAGAAATCGCCGCCGGTCCCCATGTACATGTTGATAAACTCTTCACCCAGGTTCCAGCCCGCCTTGAATGTGCCAGAGAACGGGTGATCCATAAGTCCTTTATCTTTAATGGCTTTGGCAGCCGCGAGAACATCTTCGTAGGATTTAGGCACGTCGACACCAGCGGCGTCCAGAATGTCTTTGCGGTAAAATAGATGCTGCGCATTGGCCATGAATGCGACTGCCATTACCTTGCCGTCTACCGTGATGAGCTGATTCTTTTTTAGTGAGCTTCCATGCCTGGCGATCAGATCGTCCAGTGGTCGCACCAGGCCATCGTTCATCAGCGTGACCAGCACGCCGTTGTTCACAATCACCGAGCTGTATTCTGCAGGACTGGCAGTCAGCGCGGCGATCATCACGTCTTTGTAATCTTTTGAGTGATTACTGTTGAATTCGACACCATCGCCGGCGCAGGTTTCAGCCGCTGAAACCACAGCGTGCAACGCTGGAAAATCATTGCCCAGTATACTTACAGAGCCTTTTTCGATGCCACAACCGGCATGGGCAGTGGTGATTCCGGCAAACACCAGAGCAGTAGCCAGTGTGCCTTTCAAAATGGTTTTCATGGTTTTGGTTCCCTAGTTTGGTCAAAAAAACTGACTTTCACGAATAGCAAGTGCTCAAAAGAATAATGACTATACGCTTCCCGCACCGTATCCAGTGTCTTTTGGTTGCTCTTTACCGACTCCTCTTACCTCCGCACGACAGTATAAACCGCGTTTCTGCAGCGCGCATAGCGTCACTACTATTCTGTTGCTCACGCTGGCATTGTAAGCAAATCTCTGACAGCACGACCAGAGAAATTCCAAGCGTGCAGTCAGCGGCAAATCCCGTTACCCTTGTGGTCAGATTACTTTGTGGTGACGCCGCTTATCACAGAAATCCGTTGCGCTGACCACAACAACTGTAACAAGCTGATGAATAATTCTCTCGCTCCGAATCTCACAACCCTGCCTGAATTCATCGACGCACCATCGGCGTGGCTCGGCTCAGACATGGCCGCCAATCAGGACCAATGGCTTTACCAGCTAACGACAGACGACATTGCAGATCTCGAAAGTGCAGCGCGCCGTTACCTGAGCCTGGGGAAAGATATAGGCGAGATCGACGCCGCCAGCTTCCCCTTAAATTCATTTGCTGCACACGTCGAAGCGCTTCGCGAGACCATGTTAACCGGAAAGGGATTTGAGGTTTTACGCGGGCTGCCTGTCGCCTCATACACACAGGAATTCACAGCAACCATTTTTTGTGGTATCGGAGCACACCTGGGCAGCGCCAGATCGCAAAACGCAGACGGGCATATCCTTGGGCATGTAAGGGATATTGGGGCAGACGCGAGTGATCCAAACAGCCGGATCTACCAAACTTGCGCGCGTCAGACTTTTCACACCGACAGCACCGACGTGGTGGGCCTGCTTTGTATTCGGGATGCGAAAGAAGGCGGGGATTCTCTACTGGTCAGCGCTGAATCAATTTATAACCGCATGATCGCTGATCACCCTGACCTGCTAGTAAAGTTATTCGAGCCTGTTGCCACCGACAGACGCGGTGAAATTCCGACCGGAGAAAAGCCTTATATGGAAATACCGGTACTGAGCTGGCACCAGGGGTTTCTTACTGTGTTCTATCAGCGTCAATATATCAATAGTGCAAAGCGATTCGACGACGCACCCACTCTCACAGACAAACACAGACAGGCCCTTGATCGATTCGATGAACTGGCGAATGATCCCGATTTGTATTTGAGCATGCGGTTAGTTCCCGGTGATATGCAGTTTGTCTACAACCACTCGCAACTCCATGACCGCACCGGTTTTATAGACTGGCCCGAAAAATCCATGCGCCGACATATGCTGCGTTTATGGTTGTCGCTGGAAAACGATCGACCACTACCTGAATATTTCAAACAACGCTATGGCTCGATAGAAATAGGGAATCGCGGCGGAATCATTACTCAGCAGACCAAATTGAACGCGCCACTGGATTAGTGGGTTGAGGTCGAGCCAGGAGCTTGCGCGGCAGAAGTCTGCGTAGCGAGAACGTGCCATGGCGAAGGCGTTTTTACGATCATTTGAGGCGCATAGTTGTTCATACGTAACGAAAATGATCGATAAAAACGCACCGGCAGGGCGTGTTCGCAGTAGCAGAGGTTCTGCCGCGCAAGCTCCTAGCCCGTCTATTTATTCACATATTAAGGAATCTATCAGTCGTTGCGACTTATAATGCCTTCATACAATGAACCTAAAGAAGCAACGGTGCCTGACTCAACTTTGATATACATCAGCCTTGGCGGCAACATTGACCCGGAGAGGCACTTGCCTGCCGCTTGCAGTGAATTATCACTGCAGCTTGACCAACCAACAATTTCACCGATCTACCAGTCTCCGGCCGTTGGTATGGACGGTGCAGATTTCCTGAATAACGTTGTAGGCGGCCACACTTGTCTTGCTGTGGAAGATGTTTTTTCTCTATTGAAAGACGTCGAGGACGCACACGGGCGAATTCGCCTCAGCAACAAATTTTCAGACAGAACGCTTGACCTGGACCTCTTGATATTCGGTGACACCATCAGACAGACCACTTCACGTGACGCTGACTTCTCCATGACTCTGCCCCACCCTGAAATCACTGAACAGGCTTACGTTATCCAGCCATTGTCAGACATTGCACCAGACTTTAAACACCCGATAAGCGGTTTAACCTTCGCGACTATTTGCCAACAGATGAAGACTCAGTCACCGGCTAAATTCAATGTGTTAAACCAAATCATGCTTTAACTCGAACTTCCCGCACTAGCCACTAGCCACTAGCCACTAGCCACTAGCCACTAGCCAAAAATATCACT
>CAZNOB010000078.1:0-20737 GCA_964574535.1 uncultured Granulosicoccaceae bacterium
GCTTTAACGCCTCGGCCCCGGGGTTCAGTTTATCGTAGGGGATATCACTCAGCGCTTGATCGGTACTGCCCAGTGTTGTGTGCATGTCTTCACTACTTTCCTCTAAATACAAAAGTCCGGTGACTACAGCACCTTCTGCACGATATTTTTCGATATAGGAAATAGCAGCAATACGATCAGTGGGATCATAGCTTTCATCTACCCGGCGAAGGCCAACACGACTCCCGTCGTGCATAGTGACCTGCCGGTACTGACCGGGTTCGATTCGAGTCACTATTTCTTCACGTTGCCCGACATAGTCAGCATAGACAGTTTCCCGCATATGCTCACGTGTGTGTGCATAGCTTTTGGTTGAGCCCTCGTGATCATTAAAGGTTACGCAGGGCGAAATAATATCGAGTAGTGCAAAGCCTGAATGGCTGATTGCGCTTTTGATCAGTGGTACCAGATGTTCTTTGTCACCGGAAAAACTTCTACCCACAAAGGTACAACCCAGTGAAATAGCCAGCAGGGCAGGATCAATGGGCGAGTACGCGTTAGCATCGCCTTTTTTAGCTTTGCTGCCTTTGTCGGCACTGGCTGAAAACTGGCCTTTGGTTAAGCCATAAACTCCGTTGTTTTCCAGCATGTACAGCATGTTTACGTTGCGACGAATTGCGTGTGCAAATTGTCCCAGGCCGATAGATAATGAGTCACCGTCTCCGGATACTCCTATATATTGTAGTTCCCGATTTGCAGCATTCGCACCAGTGGCAATGGATGGCATGCGCCCATGCACAGAATTAAATCCATGCGCACCACCCAGAAAATAGGTGGGTGTTTTACTTGAGCAGCCGATACCAGACACTTTGGCAACACGGTGTGGCTGAATTGAAAGCTCAAAGTAAGCCTGCATGATCGCTGATGAAACTGAATCATGACCACAGCCTGCACATAGTGTCGACATGCTGCCTTCATAGTCACGCAACGTTAAACCAATCTCATTGCGTGGTAGTTCCGGGTGAGTGATTTTGGGTTTGTTAATAAAGCTCATATCAGTTAGCCGGCCTTGACCGCCCCCTGCTGCAGTAATTCACTCTTTACTGCGTCAACGATAAAGTCGCTGCCTACGGGCATTCCATCGTAGGACAACAGTGGCACCAGTCTGGCCGGGTCTAGCTCTAGTTCATTCACCAGTAGCTGCCGCAACTGTGCATCGCGGTTTTGTTCAATGACAAATACGCGATCATAGGTTTCGATAAACTGTTTAACGCTATCAGCAAACGGAAACGCTTTTAAACGCATATAGTCGAAAGATACTTGCTCTGCGGCCAGTCGGTCACGTGCTTCAACAATGGCACCATGACAACTACCAATAGACAACACGGCCCAGCTTTTATTGGCACCAATATCGGCACCTGGCTCTATTACCGGGGATGGCACCAGAGAGGCGGCGGTATCTGATTTGCGCCGCAGGCGATCAAGCACCTGTTTGTATTCATCTGATTTTTCTGTGTAACCGCCGTATTGATTATGACCTGAGCCACGTACAAAATAAGCGCCTTTGGCGTCAACGCCCGGCAGCGTACGCCACGGGATTGCATCACCGTCGATATCAAGGTAGCGATAGAATTTGTCCATATCGCGCAATGCATCGGCGTTATAAACTTTACCACGATCGGGTTGGTAACTTCCGTCCCATTGAATTTCCGGGATCATCCAGTCATTCATACCAATATCCAGGTCAGACAATACAATCACCGGTGTTTGTAGTCGCTCTGCCAGATCAAAGGCGTTAAGGGACATTTCAAAGCATTCTGTCGGATCAGCCGGGAACAACAGCACATGACGGGTATCGCCGTGTGATGCATAAGCTGCTGCTGTGATATCACACTGCTGAGTGCGGGTTGGCATTCCGGTGGAGGGCCCGACACGCTGAACATCAAAAATAACCGCTGGAATCTCTGCGTAGTAAGCCAGTCCGAGAAATTCACTCATTAATGATATTCCCGGTCCACTGGTTGATGTGAATGCTCTGGCACCATTCCAGTTAGCGCCTAGTACCATGCCGATGGCAGCGAGCTCATCTTCTGCCTGAATTACGCAATAGTTGTTAATTTGCTGACCATTGGCATCTTCTTCAACTCGAAGCTGCTTGCAAAAAATGCTGTAAGCGTCAATTAAGGAGGTTGACGGTGTGATCGGGTACCAGCTGACCACAGTAGCACCGGCATACACAGAGCCTAATCCTGCGGTGGTATTGCCGTCGACCATCACGTAGCCGCTTGTCTTGTCCATTCGTTCAAGACGCAGTTCAAGCGGGCAACTGAAGTGTTTTTTTGCATAGTCGTAGCCCATGCGGATGGCCTGCATATTGGCATCCATCAAGTGTGGCTTGGCAGAGAATGTTTCTTTCAGCAAGTTTTCGACGACGTCCATTTCTATATCGAGCAGCGCAACCAGTGCACCAACATAGGCAACGTTTTTCATCAGTACTTTGGCGCGTGCAGATTCAAATGCGTCATTGCACATACCTGATAGGGGTATACCTAATACGGTGACATCACTGCGCGTCAACAAATCTTTGCGTGGCCAGGTTGAATCGTAAAGTAAAAAACCACCGGGGCGCAGATCGGCCAGATCATCGGCATAGGTTTCTGCATTCATGGCAACCATGATATCGGTGGTGCCTGTTCGGCAGGTATACCCGTCTTTGGTTACACGAATCTCATACCAGGTGGGCAAGCCCTGAATATTTGAGGGAAAAAAATTCTTGCCAACGACCGGAATTCCCATCCGGAAGATAGATTTCATCAGCAGTCCGTTAGAACTGGCGGACCCTGTACCATTAACGTTAGCCAGCTTGATTACAAAATCATTTATCCGATTTGCCGACATCAGCTTAGTTTATCCGTAGCGTATGGAATGATCAGTTCTGACTTGTACATGTCCCAGGCACCTGTCGGGCATCGCTCGGCGCACAGCCCACAATGAATACAAAGGTTTTCGTCCTTTACCATGACTTTTCCGGTTTGCGGCAATGCGTCTGATACATAGAGAATCTGATCTTTGTTTGTTGCCGGTGCACGCAGCCGGGTGCGCAGATCGTCTTCTTCGCCGTTGTCGGTGATCGTCAGGCAATAAACCGGACAGACATCCATGCATGCGTCGCACTCAATGCACAGCTTCTCACTGAAAACGGTCTGTATATCGCAGTTCAGGCATCGCTCTACTTCGCGGGCGGTTTGCGCGGGGTCAAAGCCCAGTTCTACTTCTATACGAATATCCTTGAAGCGTTCGGTTAATTCAACGTGGCGCATCTGGCGTCGCTCGGAGTCATCAAAATCATTTGAGTAGCTCCACTCGTGAATCCCCATTTTGGTAGACAGCAGATTCATTCCGCGAGGCGGGCGCTGTCGGATATCTTCACCGGCACAGTATTTATGGATAGAAATGGCTGCACGGTGTCCGTGTTCAACGGCCCAGATAATATTCTTTGGACCGAAGGCTGAATCACCGCCAAAAAATACCCCGGGTATTTCGACGCCGTGAGTTACTTCATCAACATCGGGGGCGTCGTATTTGTTAAAGCCAAGCCCGATATCGCGTTCGATCCAGGGGAACGAATTATCCTGCCCGATGGCAAGGATGACATCGTCACAGGGCAGGAAGACTTCTTCCAGTATTTCCGGTCTGGACAATTCACCGGCATCATCGATGTCATAGTGAACTTTGTCGAATGTCATGCCAGTCAACACCCCGTCTTCAACGATAAAGGCCTTGGGTGAGTGATTAATAAGTATATTGACGTTTTCTTCTTCAGCGTCTTCAAGCTCCCAGGCGCTGGCCTTAAACCAGCCGCGTGGCTTGCGCGCTAAGACAGAAACATTTTTACCACCAAGCCGTAGTGCAGAACGGCAGCAATCCATAGCGGTGTTACCCACACCGATAATCAGTACGTTTTCACCAATCATGTCTGTGTGTTCAAAGGCTACTGACTCAAGCCAGTCAATGCCAATGTGGATGTTTTCAGTGTCGTGTCGACCGGGCAGATCCAGATCTTTACCACGCGGTGCACCGGTGCCGACAAATACTGCATCAAAGCCTTCGTCCAGAAGTTCTTTCATGCTATTTACCGGGGTGCCCAGCCGAAGGTCTACACCGCGCTCGACGATCATCGCGATTTCGTCGTCAAGTACCTCTGCAGGTAGTCTGAAAGACGGAATATTGGTGCGCATCAATCCACCGGGTTTATCGTATTGCTCGAAAATCGTGATGTCATAGCCCAGTGGCAGCAGATCATTAGCTACCGTTAAGGATGCACAGCCGGCACCCACACAGGCTATACGCTTACCATTAGAAGGGCCCCTGGGTGGAAGTTTGTCACGAACATCATCTGATAAATCTGCTGCAACCCGCTTCAGACGACAGATAGCGACCGGTGCTTCATCGAGCCGTCCTCGACGACACGCGGGTTCGCAGGGTCTGTCGCAGACTCTGCCAAGAATACCGGGAAATACGTTGGATTTACGATTTTCCAGATAAGCGCCGGTAAAATCACCTTGCGCGACTTGCCTGATATAACGGGGAACATCAGTATGGGCAGGACAGCCCCACTGACAATCGACAACCCGGTGAAAATGGTCCGGGTCAGACGAGTTGGTAGGTTTCATTTAGCCACAACCACTCTTTGACAGATACAATGTGTTTACCGCGGGCTGAGTCGTCAGCCGCTTCCCTGGAACAATCCGCAATAGAACTATATGTGGACACCCACCAAAAGTAAACTGGAACCGACGCCTTCTATCATGATAGAGACTAACAATCAGAACGGAAAAATAAAGCATCCGTTTTTTTAGCACCAGCCCGTCCCCGTTTTAGACTCATACCTTTGAGTCGGAAAAAAGCTTCCGTTTTCAGTGCTTCGGATTCAGTGACGTTTACCCGGGCACGTGACTACTCGCCTCTATCGATCAAAATCTCACGCCCTCGCGACGAACCGCAATACTCGGACAATTGCCTGGCCCCCGGTATTGGACATACGAGCTACTTTCTCGTTCGATACCCTCATAAACCAGCTGAGCGATCATTAGCGCCAGAGCTCGATATAGAGACTCTGCTGATTGACTTCATGGGGTTCGAATGAATTCTTGTTAAGAAACTCTCATAGATAATATTACCTTGATGAGGCCGTTGTCAGCGGGTTAGTATATAAAGAGTGGAATTTTTTTTGAGCTTCCCGGTCAATAGAAAGGACGATGTGAAAGTGACTAGACGTCACGGTGCAGGCAACGAAATCCAAAAAGAGTACCTGGCCAGGATACAGTGATTCAGATTCCATGAAAGCGCAACATGTTCAATGGAGCGACCAGTGAATTTATTCTGTCCATAGACATAAGCACGGCGAACACCACGACTTACACAGTGATAAAATGAAAGTGCTTCTAAAGCGAGTTTTTATTTACAAGGTTGAGGCGTGCTTACTTCCTACATCCAGCGCTACTACGGTTAAATAAAGCAGCCTTATTTTGACTGGAAATAATGTGAGTGATGTCACAATCGGATTTTACGATGGGGCCATTCCTGTTTTGGCTCCGGTACTATGCGTACGCTCTACAAATTTTACAAAGCCTAAAGCTGGTTGAAATGCCTGATATTTCCCGATGGTCAGGTTCTAAATGTGGGATAAATATAGAATATATTAGGCAGAGTGTTGTTGTGTGTTAGGTCATATGAAGTCGACTATAAAGATCAGTAGAAAACTATTTGATCACAATGAGGTTCGCCACAATATGAAATATATTACTAGAGCGGTTCTATTGATATATAGCTCTTATATTCAGTTGCATCATTGGTGCGTAGATGCTCGACACACAGTTGCCTCAATATGAAAGTAGGCATAGTGATCAATGATTTTGAATCTTCTTACTATGGTCAAATACTTGAGAGTGCTATAAATCATCTTGAAAGTAATGGATATAGTACGATCGTCGGGTCATCAAAAGTTTCTGGTTATAGTGAAGAGTTGGCGTGGAAGTCAATGATTGAAAACGGGTGTGATGGAATTATATTACATTCGAATTCGTTATCCGACAAACAACTTAAAGAGCTTCTCGAAAGCCACGATAGTACAGTTATAATGAATCGGCGAATTGCAGGTTTTGAGCACAGGTGTGTCAGTTGTGATCATCGCAGAGGTGCTGCGCTAGCCGCAAATCACCTCATAGAAAGTGGCCATAGAGAAATTGCGATGATTACCGGACCAAAATCCTTTCCTGAAGTTGGTCATCGCTCAAAAGCTTTTCAAGAACAGCTTCAAAAGCATGGGGTCACTCTGAGAAGCGAAATGGTGTTCGAAGGTAAGTTTCTATTTGAGAGCGGAGTAACATGTTTTCAGCAGTTATTGCAATCAACGTCCTATTTCACAGCGGTTTTTGCGCAAAACGATGAGATGGCGTTTGGAGTCTTAGATGTTTGTCAAAAAGAAGGAATCTCGGTGCCAGATGTAATATCGGTGATTGGTTTCGATGATTTACCTTATGCCAGACTGACAACTCCAGGATTAACTACAGTACGGCAACCATTACATGATACCGGGATTCGTGCGGCGCAATTGCTTCATGGGCTTTTATCAGACAATAGAGATCTAACACAAGTGCCTGTTGATCCCGGGCTTTTGATCCCGGAGCTTATTTATCGTGACTCCGTAAAGTATATTGCAAGGACCGGGGGTGGGTTATCGGAAGCTGCTGAGACTTTGAGCAAAAGGGAGCTGGAATGCCTGCATTGGACGGCAGCAGGAAAAACATCGGCTGAAATTGCAGTGATACTTTCTGTCACGGAAAGCACCGTTAACTTCCATATCAAAAATACGCTCCCCAAGCTTAATGCAAGCAATCGTGCGCATGCAGTTGCCAAAGCAGTATCCAGATTGTTGATCAGCCCGGTGTAAGTTGTAATCGCGGGAATTCTATTCCCATTGAATATCCTCCCGTAGGCTTTTTAGAAGATTGTACCGTGGTGACTGATGATGCGGTGTTCATAGCAAATTTTAGCCGAGGTTTTTTATTCTGCGGTTTGGGAGTTAGCCTAATGACAGATTTTGAAGCTATCCCTACGATTACTTATAGTTTTGTTTTGCAGATCCCTAATAGATTTACCAGTTACCACTGAAAGATAAGTATTAGACAATTTGGTGCCTGGTAGTTTGGAGACTTCGACGATCGTCAAGAAAGGCATCCGCCTGGAGTTGTGGTCACCCGAATTGCCCGGAAATGTCATGCCTTCAATAAAATTTCAAACAAAGGTCATGTTTTCCCTGGTTCTATGTTCTATTTGTTGAAATATCTCAATACTTTCAGATTGTCTGGAGTTTTTACAGGTATTGCTCATGTGTGACGAGCGTTACATTCTGAAATATTTCGGAGATCAGTACAAAGGAGTCATCCAATTTTGGATATCAAAAACCTGTTAGCGTTTATCGAGGTGTCGGATAAACGATCATTCTCAAGATCAGCCGAATCTCTTAAAGTAAGCCAGCCTGCAGTCAGCAAGCGAATTGCCGCTCTTGAATTAGAGCTGTCTGCCAAGCTGTTCGACAGAGTTGGTCGCAGGGTGTTCCTCACTGAAGCAGGAGACCTTCTTTTGCCGCACGCCAGGAATGTTTTTGCAGAGATTTGTAGCATTAAAGATGCACTTAACAACCTGGACCAGGAGATATCTGGAAAGTTGAGTATTGGCACTTGCCCGCATGTAGGAGTTTACCATCTGGCACCTGTACTAAAGCACTTGCGTAATTCCTATCCAGGCATCCAATTGGATATCAATTTCGATAACACCGTAAACACGATCGCGGCTGTTAAGAATTCTCAGCTCGAATTAGCGCTGTGCGCAATGCATGGTCCTGCGCCGAAAGGGCTTCAGGAGATTGAAGTTTGGAGTGAAAATCTGCTTATAGTCGTGGCCCCTGGTCATCCACTGGCTACCAACAGTAACATCGATGTGGCATTGCTGATGAAATTTGTGGCAATTCTATGTAACGGTCCATCTGTATCAAGAATGATAATCGATCAGGCACTGGCTGCTCATGCTGTCCGGGTTAGTGAGGTTCTTGGGGCAAGCGACCTTGAATCTATGAAGATGATGATCTCTATCGGCCTTGGGTGGGGATGTTTGCCGGAGAAGCTTGTAGACGACTCACTAGTGGTGCTCGAAATACCGCATTTAAAACTTTCTCAACGTATATCGCTTATAAAAAATCAAGACAGAACACTATCGAGAGTCTCACAATTGTTCGTTGATCAACTTCTTGATGCTGGCAATTTGCATAGACACTCAGTGCAACCGGCGATGCTGGCATCAGAGCCGGGGTGAAAGTCCTCTTCATGTGTTCAAAGGAACGGTCTGTAAATGAGTCGTGCTGAGAGGGCGAGAATGGCTAACAAAGCAGTATACACAGGGGATTGATGAGATTGCTTCTACAGCGTTTTGTGATAGCCAGTGAATTTCTTTTCAGTTAGTTTCCCGACAAGTGTCAGTAGCTACTACGTGTCAGGCCTAAACCCGCCAGACCCTCTTTTTAACGGGCCCTGGAAAGCATGGCCGGGTTTAGTTCTGAAATATTTTTGCAGCCCATCAGACGCATATCTCGAACAACCTCTGTACGCAGTGTATTCATAGCGTGGTGTACACCCGCCTTGCCACCTGCTGCAAGCGGGTAAAGATAATAGCGGCCCAGTCCAACTGCTTTTGCTCCACGCGCCAGCGCTTTTAATACGTGTGTGCCACGTTGAATACCCCCGTCAATCATTACATCGACCTGATCTCCGACCGCTGCCGCAATATCTTCTAGCTGATCGAATGCCGTGGTGGATCCATCGAGTTGTCGACCACCATGGTTCGATAACACAATGCCTGTGCAGCCTATTTTGGCAGCTCTTTTGGCGTCTTCAACTGACATAATGCCTTTAAGGCAAAACTGCCCATCCCACTCTTGAACCATTTTTTCAACATCGTCCCAGTTCATTTCCGGATCCAGCATCTCGGTGAAATATTTGCCGATCGACATCGCCCCGCCACTCATGTCAACGTGGTCATCTAGTTGTGGCAATTTATATTTCTCATGAGTGACGTAATTGATGCCCCAGGCAGGCTTCGATATAAACTGATAAATTCCCGCCAGATTCAGACGCATTGGAATAGAAAATCCGGTGCGTAAGTCGCGTTCCCGGTTGCCTCCGGTGATGCTGTCAACAGTAAGCATCATGACTTCTACGCCTGCCTCTTTTGCGCGTTGCATCATGGCCGAATTCAATCCACGATCTTTATGGAAATAGAATTGGTAAATTTGTGGATTGCGGTGATTTTCTCTAAGCACTTCAAGTGATGCTGTTCCCAGGGACGATACGCCAAACATCGTTCCAAACTCTTCGGCAACGGCGGCCACTGCGCTCTCACCTTCATGATGAAACAGACGCTGTAACGCAGTTGGTGAACAATAAAAAGGTATGTCGAGCTTCTGTCCCATGACAGTGATCGAAAGATCGACCTCGCCAACACCACGCAATACATTGGGTATCAAATCGACGTCTTCATAGGCCTGCGTATTACGCCGATGAGTGATTTCGTCATCGGCGGCACCATCAATGTAATTATAGATTGGCCCGGGAAGCCGACGTTTCGCTAATGCTCGATAGTCGTGGAAATTGTGGCAATTTTTTAATCTCATAATCTGTCAGGGGGATTCCTTTTTTAGGCGGCATTTGTGGCAAGCGTCTTTCAGCCATAGTAAATCAATAGTGTCCTTTTGGACATCGATATCCGAAGGACTCGTCGGGTGTATTCCAGCGTTGCTGGTGCGGTACGGTTTAAATCCGTGGCCGGTAAACACGGTGGCGAGATCTACCTGGATTAAGCGGGGCATTACCCTCAATTACTTAGCAACAATTACTCAGGACAGCCACTTTTGAAAAAGGTGTGGATTACAGTCGATGTCAGGGTGTTTTATTCAGCCCTTCACGACCTTATGGTTATCAGCGAAAACCTGATGATTCTGTAACCTCCCAGTTATCTGCTAACGCGGCAGTTGAGTTGAACCGCAGGGTCGTTGTATTGTCAGTGTTCGGATTAGCCAAGTGATTTTAAAATTCCCTTATGACTACTAAAGAAACCCCGGTTCACTGGATTCGTGTTGCCGCTGCCAGCGACTTGCCGGATGGCCGTGTGATGACGGTGACTGCCGGCACTAAAACTCTCGCACTGTGCCATTCCGGCGGTGAATTTGCTGCAATGGACAACCATTGCCCCCATCAGGGTGGCCCGTTGGGTGAAGGATCAATAGAAACCGGTAAAGATGGCCAATGCTGGTTGCGTTGCCCCTGGCACGGCTGGGATTTTGATCCGCTGACTGGCAAGCCACCGGGGGGGCACGAAGACAGTGGCCAGGAGATGTTTCCGGTAAAAATCGAGGGTGATGATGTACTGGTGGGCCTGTCCGAAGAAGAGGCTCACGAAGAGACTGTCACAGATTTGATGGCCCAGACTATGGTCGACTGGGGGGTTAAATCAGTGTTTGGTATGGTTGGCCACTCTAATCTGGGTCTGGCCGATGCTCTGCGTCGTCAGGAAATCAGTGGCAATCTTAGTTTTTACGGTATTCGCCATGAAGGTGCTGCGGCATTTGCTTGTTCTGCGTATGGCAAACTGACCGGTAAACTTGCCGCCTGTGTCACCATCGCCGGGCCCGGTGCCACTAATCTGTTGACAGGCCTGTGGGATGCGAAGGTAGATCGCGCGCCTGTGCTGGCATTGACAGGGCAGGTTGATGTCCAGGTGCTCGGTCCTGGTGCTTTTCAGGAGATGGATCAGGTTAGCGCATTTGCTCCGGTCAGCGCATTCAGTCAAACCGTATTGCACACTTCCAAGCACCCGGAATTAATGGCATTGGCCTGCAAGACAGCACTTGTACAGCGCGATGTGGCCCATCTGATTTTTCCAGATGACGTGCAAACACTTCCAGCAGATGAGGGCAGCAAGGCCAGCGGTCCGGAAGGTCGTATGGGTGATCAGCATGTTTCTCCGGCGTCCGACTCTATCGATGCGGCGGCGAAACTGATCAGTGAGCACAAGCGGCCAATTATCGTTGTCGGCTATGGCGCCAGAGATAGCATGGTTGAAATTACCGAGCTGGCAGAGCAACTCAATGCACCTGTACTGACTACTTTTAAAGCGAAAGGCCAGATCGCAGATTCCCACCCACTGGCTGCGGGGGTGCTGGGGCGCTCCGGCACTCCGATTGCCAGCTGGTTTATGAATGAATGCGATCTGATTCTGGCCTTTGGTTCGTCGTTTTCAAATCACACGGGCATCACCCTCAAACGGCCTGTGATCCAGGTAGATTTTGATCCCATGGCACTGGCACGTTTCCACTCCGTGCAGCTGCCCATTCTTGGCGAGAACGGCGTCACCGCGAAAATTCTCACCGCCAGATCCGCTTCAGTGAAAACAGTTGATCAGCGTTCTGAACTTGCAGAGCGCTGGAGCATCTGGCGCGAGGAAAAACGCTCTCGTGCCGACGATAACCGTGGTAAGGGAATAAGTTCCGCTGCGATCTTTGATTCACTACAACAACATATTAAACCTGATGCTGTAATCGCAGTGGACGTTGGCAACAACACCTACTCTTTTGGTCGCTACTTTGAAGTCGAAAGACAGCGAGTGCTGATGTCTGGTTATCTGGGTTCGATCGGGTTTGGTTTTTCAGCTGCAATGGGGGCCTGGGCTGCTACGCAGGATCACGACGAATTCAAAGGCAGGCAAGTGATTTCAGTGAGCGGTGATGGCGGTTTTGGTCAGTATCTAGCTGAATTTACCACAGCAGTTAAGTACGGTATGAATATTACCCACATACTGTTAAACAACAGCGAGCTTGGCAAAATATCTAAAGAGCAGCGTGCAGGTGAGTGGGAAGTATGGCAAACCTCATTGCACAATCCTGACTTTTCAGAGTTTGCTAAATTGTGCGGTGGTTTTGGCATACGGGTTACAGACCCGGCTGATATCAGTGCCGCACTGAAAGAGGCTCTGGCCTATGATGGGCCGGCCCTGGTCGAGCTAATCACTGATGCTGATCTGGTTTAGTATCAATATTGAGTCTCACTAAAAATAGTGAAGTAAATATCACTGGCGCTGCCTCGAATAGACGGCAGCTTCGATGAAGTACCAAGACTGAAGAATGCCTGCGTTGCAGGCATTCTTTATTATGCCAGTGGGTCGAGCTTGCAGAGCTTCTGGCTGTGTTCTTCTATTTGTCTTTTCTTTTGATAGCTGAAGCTATTTGTCTCGGTGCCATCTCGAACAATTGCTGTAATACCTGCTGACTGTTCGATTGAAGTTGCAGTATGCCTGGCCTGGCTTCCCAGTTGTGGATCGTGGCAAGTGATTTCCCAGTCAGTTTGGCCAAATCCTGTGGCGTGAGCTGGTGTAGCTTGCGCAGCTTTTTGATATGGGATGCTCTTATTCCACGGCTGATGTTGATGGTAGCGTTTGATGAAGTGCCCGGTTTGGCTTTAGCTTTCCCTGTCTGGCGTTTTTTGCGAGGTTGGTTACCGATACTTTTTATTTTGCGTGGTTGCTGTTCATGTGTAGTGTCAAGCAGGGTTTGGTCAAGATCAGGAGCTGTGTCTATTTCTATACCGAAGATGGCTGACAGATCGCCGCTGAGTTCAGTGCCACCTGAAGAAGTATCAATAGCGAGTTCAGCGCTAATCAGTTCCTGATAATCAACACCTCGTAGTAGAAACAGTAGTTCGGGTGACTGATCCAGTCTTGCGCCAATACCATAGAGTACGGCCGCCAGGTGTTTGCACAGATCTGCCCAGTCCGGGCAATCACACGCCAGCCTGATCTCATTGGGTGAGGGGAACAACCCGTTGTCTCTGTCACACATGGTTTGCATAACGCTGTTGGATAGTTTGCCCTGCAATAGTTCAAGGGCTGAGTCGATGCCTCCGATGCATTGTGATTTCAGTGCGTCCCATTTTTTCACTGGCAGAGGGTCTATGGTGATATCGATATGATAGGTGTAGCTACCGCTGACCATAGCGGTGATTTGTCCGGTGTCTATCTCAAGGTGAATCACCGAGCCGTTGCGGGCATAGGTGCGACCGCGTGGTAACCGGTTGGAGTAATCGCTAAATTGCTCAAGGTGCTGACACCAGGCCTTGCCCCAGAATGTGGTGGCGATGGCTCGACCCTCGATGTTTACCGGCAGTAACGCGCGGCCTTTTTTCGCTTCAGATTTCGCCATTTGCTCAGCGGCTCTTCTACGTTCGGCAACCGTTACGTAGGACGGCCATCTGTCTGATCCTCTTGCCATGGCTATTGTTCCAACTCGGTGTGAGCTTTGGCAAGGTCGAGGCTGACCAGTTCTATCAGTTCGTCATCACTGAGTTCAGTCAGTCGTGCTTCGTTGCCGCCTTCAAGCATCTCGGTCGCAAGGTCTGATTTTTCCTGTAGCAGAGTGTCGACCTTTTCCTCGATGGTGCCGCGACAAACGAACTTGTGCACCATCACATTGCGTTTCTGGCCGATTCTGAATGCCCGATCTGTAGCCTGATTTTCCACTGCCGGATTCCACCATCGATCAAAGTGTATAACATGGGATGCTGCAGTCAGGTTTAAGCCAGTGCCGCCAGCTTTGAGTGATAATACAAAGAATGGCGGGCCGTCTTCGCGCTGAAAATCAGCCACCAGAGACTGTCGCTTTTTGGCAGCGGTGCCGCCGTGTAGAGTCAGGCCGGGTTGCTTGAAGTGATCGGCTAGATAGTCGGTCAGTGGTTTGCACATTTCCCGAAACTGCGTAAAAACCAGTACTTTTTCCTGTCGCTGATTGATTTCATCGCAAAGGCTGGCAAGCCTTTGTAGCTTGCCACTGTCTTCGGGTGAATAATCCCCATCGCCTGTTAAGTGGGAAGGGTGATTGCAAATCTGTTTAAAGCGCGTCATCGTTGCGAGTACGATGCCACGGCGTTTTATGCCATCGCTCGACTCGAGTGTTATACGCAGATCATCAACCACACGTTGATAGTGCGCTGCCTGCTTTTTACTCAGCCCGCACCAGGTCGTGACCTCGCATTTGTCTGGCAAATCATTGGTCACTCGTTTGTCTGTTTTCAGGCGTCTGAGTACATAGGGTTGAACGAGGTTGCGCAGTGGTGTGTATTTTTCAGTTTCACGTTTATCCAGGGCTTTGGCAAAATTGGTAAATTGCCTGAAGTTACCGAGTAAGCCGGGATTGATGAAATCAAACAGTGACCAGAGATCAGACAGGCGATTTTCAATCGGTGTACCTGTCAGCGCAATGCGTGCATGTGCAGTTAATTTTTTAACCACTTTAGATTGACGAGTTCCGGCGTTTTTGATTGCCTGCGCCTCATCCAGTATCACGGTATGCCATTGTTGTTCCTGCAGCCAGCGCTGTCGCGGCAGGGTGCCGTAGCTGGTTAGCACAAGATCGGTTTTGGCGGGCAGGCCCTTGTCGCTCCAGGTGGTTAGCGTTTTTTTGTCGGTCATCGCCCTGTGTATAAAACAGCAGCTAAGCGTTGGCGCAAACTGTTCGAGCTCTGCCTTCCAGTTACCCAGTAGTGATGTGGGCAAGATCAGCAGGCAGGGCTTACCGGATTGTTTTTTACGAATCATCAATAGCAGGGTAATTACCTGGATGGTTTTACCCAGTCCCATATCATCCGCCAGGCAAGCGCCCAGGCCAAGCTGATTTAAGTGCCACAGCCAACGAGCGCCAGTCTGCTGGTAGGGGCGCAAGGTTGCTTTGAGCGTGTTGGCAGGCAGGCTGGTGGTCAGTTGTTCCGGGTCACGCATTTTGGCAAGCGTTTTGGCGAGGGTTGGTGCGGCCTCGATGAAACGCCAGGCCTCGGTGTGTGAGTGTGTGTCGTCTTCGGTAAAGTCGTGCGGAGCGCCAGCCAACAGGCGCATTCCTTGCGCAAAAGTAAGTCCATCAGTTTGTGCTTCGTTTGCCAGTGCCTGCATTTGCTGCATGGCTTCGCTAAGTTTTTCCTGATCAACCTCTACCCATTTGCCTTTCAGAAAGACCAAACCCGTGTCGGCGTTCATCAGTTGCTTCCACTCTTTGGCGCTGAGCTTCTCACCATCCAGAACTGTGCTAATTTTAAAGCTGAGTAGTTGTTCTGCTCTTATGGAGGTCCCGGTACTTACGGTCGTGCTTATCTTTGGCCTGGAGCGTTTAGCCCACCAGTCGGGTAGTCGTACGATCACGCCGCAGTTTTGCAGCAACGGTACTTCGCGCAGGAACTGCCAGGCCTGGTGCGCGCTCCAGGCCTGGGCGCGATAAATAGCCCGGCTCTCGATCAGCTCGGCGATGAGTTCACTTGATTGTGCGGCGAGTTGTACGGGTTCGAGTAATTCGCGCAGCTGTTCTTTTTGCTGCATGCTGGAATAATGCTCCAGTGCTTTAGCCAGTGGAATATGCTTTTGCTTGCCACCTGCCTGCTGTGGTTGCCATGTCGCGATGAAGGCAAATGGCTGATCTGCATCGTTGCGGTTTTCGGCCAGATGAAAATACAGCGTGCCACCAACATGCCAGTCCGGTGCACGGGCCTGCATGAAGTCTGCAAAGGTAGTGTTACCGGATTGCAGTTGCTGCAGTAGCCATTCATCGAGGCTGAGCCACTTGGCCTGTAGTAGCTCTGGCGACAGGTATTCTCCGCCTTCCATTAGCGGCGCGCTGTCGATCAGTGACTGCGCGTGTTTTTCTGTTAACACGTCTATGCGTGTTTCGCCAGCCATTTTGGCATCGAGCAAACAACGTTCGCGAAGGCAGCGAGCGCTAAAGCCACGCCAGAAATTGAAGGCTTCGGTTAATTTTCCGGCATCGGGTGTTATTGCCAGCTCAAAAAGCGCAGCGGCTTCTCCCTTATCCCTGAGCGTTGAATGAAACGCGGATATTACTTTGTGTTCTATTGGTGAACCCGGGCCAGGACGTAGTAACAGCGTACCAGACGGTGCGAGCGATAGGTGTGGATTCATCAATTTTGTATTGCTGGTAGAAGGTAGTGAGCCAGAGTATAAAACGTGAGCGTATTTTTTGTTTTGTTCGTAGACACTAACGCAATAACTTATAGCCAGTCACTGATGTGAGCGGGCTCAATGCTGTGATTTTGTGCTGGAACATTATTCTACTGGTCTACTGTCAACGGGGCGGAGCCGTCGAACCAGCTGCGTACCGGTGTGTATAATGGTTTTCATGCGTTCTTCCAGGCGGATCATCTCTGACATTGAATCCTTTAATCCTGTTGTTTCGTCACCGAGGTCGGCCAGAGAAAAATAGATGTTCTCCGAGTTACGTATTTGCGTTTCAGCATTGACTACAACAGAACGCAGGTTTTCGAGTAACACCTCTGCGGCTGGAGCGTTATTTGTTTTTGCCAATGCGTTGTCCAGTTCTGCCACCGAGCGCTTTACTGCATCAAACCATTCATGGGAGAGTCTTGGTTCTTGTTTGGCGCTAAGCATTGCGTTGCGTTCAATATCACGGGTATTCGATACGACCCGGTCTATCTGGGACCTCAGATCAATCTGAATCTGAACAATATCGTCGTTTACTTCGACAACACTGTTAAGCACGGTATCCAGCTCTTGTACCAGTCGATTGATTCGATCAAGAAATACGTTGAGATCGCGAGCCAGAACACCGAACTCGTCGGAGGTTCGAACTTCAGCGCGCTGATTTAGATCGGTATAGGCTTTGGAAAGCCTGCTCACAACAGATCGCAGGCGCAACAGCGGTTCCATTCGCGCACGTAAAATCAGGAACAGCAAAATCGAATGCAATACTATTTTACCAATTGCCAGACCGAGCGTTAACTGGACATCATGCCACCACATTGCAAAGTCACGACCCAGATAATTTCTTACAACGATTTGCCCCAGTGTTTCACCGGGCTCGGCATCTGTGTGGCAGGAGATGCAGGTTTCGCGCGCTGTCACTTCAAGTTTTGCAGTTTTGTGTTCACTTTCTGTCATGCCTGCGATGGGAATACCGGCAGGAGTAAACCCAAAGTTCTTCTCTATTGCCGTGACGGTGACTTCTGAAGGGATAATGGCGATTTCGTACCCGAGGTCAGTCCAGTTTTGTTCCAGGATCGGATAGATTGTCCTGGCCGCAACCGGGCCGCCCGCGTTGGACATAATGGAAACAATATTTTCAGAAAGTTCCTCTGCAACCTCAAGTGCCTGATTTTCTCCGTTCAATTGGTAATCCCAGTATACTTTACCGGCCTTAAGCGCGAATTCGATAAGCGTGACGACAAGCAAAACCAAAAAGAAATCCTTGATCATGTGGATCAAAAAGGATTTATCGAATCGCCCGATAGACGAGTTGAATTGGTCAGGCATTGGGAGCTCCATAGTTACTGCTTTTGTAATGGGTGTTAACCGATTTAGTCGGCGGAGTCATCGCGGGCAGGGGTAACGCGTATAGCATGGACTGGGACAGTAGAGATCAGTTAGAGGCAGGTGATCCCGCTGGCATTATGACACGAACCCGTTGAGTCGATATCCGGGCACAGTATTGTATCTGATTGGTCAGCAGATTACTCCCCGGTGGAGCAGAGTGCTGCCGGGCAGTTAACAGGACAGCGAACCGCTCGCCGGGGCGTATTCCCCGGAGTGTTTTATAGACGGTATTCGCTTTGCAGCCACCAGTAGCTTGCCGCCCTGATCTATCTCATCAAAAAAGCGGAACGCTTTGAAAACTGCCTTGGAAGACATTTGCTTTACCCTGGTGTTGGATAAAATTCCGGCCCGGAACCGCTGCGCTGCCTCTATGGCAACATCTCTAGCTGCATCTAAGGCGCTGTACTCACTCTTTCTGTATCTCACTTAGAATGACCAGGCTCAATCCAGTAAAAATTCCGTGCTGCGCCTTATATACCGCTCTATATGCTTCTGAACTCGAAGTTTTATGCAACACCTGGGTTTAGTTAAGCAGGCATACGAATAGTCGTTGCTGTGACAGGTGCTACTACGATTATCGTAAGCGCTTGCGCTAATCCTTGTGTGGTCTGATTAGCCGGTTTTTAGCTCCCCGGTGCGAATCTGTTCTTCTTCAATACTCTCGAACAGCGCCTTAAAATTGCCTTCGCCAAATCCCTCGTCGCCTTTGCGTTGAATAAACTCAAAAAAGATCGGTCCGATGACTGTTTTAGAAAATATCTGTAATAGGATTTTAGTCATCCGATCGCCGTTGGCTTGATCAATAACGCCTTCGCCGTCAATCAAAATGCCGTGTTTTTTCATTCGATCAACAGGTTCCTGGTGGTCGTTGACACGCTCTGCGCTGCGTTCATAGTATGTATCTGGTGGGCCAGGCATAAAGGTCAGGCCGCGTTCTGCTAATTTATCGGTGGCATCGTATAAAGTTTCAGAACCTACAGCAATGTGCTGAATACCTTCGCCGTTGTATTTTTTAAGGTAAGTTTCTATCTGGCTTTTGTCGTCAGTGCTTTCGTTTAAGGGGATTCTGATTTTTCCGCATGGCGAGGTAATAGCACGGCTGACCAGGCCAGTCATTTTACCTGCGATATCAAAAAAATGAATTTGTTCAAAGCCAAACAAGTCACGATAGAAATGCCACCACGTATCCATGTTGCCGCGATATACGTTATGGGTCAGATGATCCAGATAATAAAATCCAATTCCTTCGGGTGCCGGGTTGGTTTGGCCTGTCCAGTTAAACTCTTTATCGTAAGCAGATCCGTCGTCACCGTATTGGTCAACAAAATAAAGTAATGAACCGCCAATACCAACTACTGCCGGTACATCAAGGGCTTTGTCTGTCTCGGTGTAGGGAGTAGCACCTTTCGCAACAGCATGGTTAAAAGCCTGCTGCGCATCGGCTACCCGCCATGCCATTGATGGCGCACACGGACCGTGCGTTTCCGAAAATCGAACAGCATGTGAGCCGGGCTCGGCATTCAGTACATAATTGATATCTCCCTGGCGCCAGATGGTGATGGCTTTGTGCTTGTGTTTGGCGACAGCCGTGTACCCCATTTGTGTAAACAGGCTTTCCAGCTTCTCTGGTTCCGGGTGAGTGAACTCGACAAATTCAAAACCGTCTGTTCCGATCGGGTTTGACGAGCTGATTTCTGATCGTGGTGCGTTGTGCGGAAATGGACCCATGGGAGACTCGCTTGGTTATTTATTGCAAGAAAGTAGCAGTTAATGCGTGCAATGTGCATGCATATAAGCAAATATAGCGACCTTTTAAGCAAATAGTGATCAATATTTCCGGATTAAATACACAATGATTGAGTTTGACAGGACTGACCGAAAAATATTGGCCGCGCTGCAGCTTGACGGGCGACTGACCAACAACGAATTAGCCGAGCAGGTAGGTTTATCCGCATCCCAGTGTTCCCGGCGAAGAAGCCGGCTCGAAGAGTCAGGTTGCATACGTGGTTACCATGCACAGCTTGACCGTGAGGCCGCGGGTGTAGGGTTGGTGAGTATGGTTTCAATTACCCTGAATTCCCACAACGCTGATAATGCAAAGTTATTCGCCGAGTTAATAGCTGAATTGCCCAGTGTACTGGAAGCCCATTCATTGACCGGTGAGATGGACTATCAGTTAAAGGTGATCGCAGCGGACTTAAAAGCGTTGTCTGAGTTTATTAATTTTGTGTTGTTACCGCATGAGTCAGTGGCTAATGTAAAGACCGCTATTGTGTTAAATACGCTTAAGGAAACGACAGCAATACCTTTGTGATAAATGGTGTCACTAAGGCAGAGGGCCGAAAAAGAAGGATCTGTCAGGGTTTCTTTGTTCCGTCTTCTGTTTTGTATCTTCTGAACACAGGCAACCGAAGGTTGCGCACTGATATCGGAACCGCATTGTTCGACGAGGACAAGTTGTTTTATAAAGTACCTGCGTCGGTGCCCTCGCCACAACTTGAGCTGGAGCTGAGCCACACTGGTGGCGCACATGTACTGCGCTTGCACACCGAGCACTTTATGTTCGCCAACATGTGCAAGAATCTGCAAGCCGGTGAATCTCTGGTAGGCCATGCGCATCTGTTTCTGGATGGACGCAAAATAGCAACCAGCTACGACCCCGTTGCGTTGTTGCCGAAATTGGCAGCCGGAAAGTATCGATTGACTGTCAGTCTCAACTTGTTGCCTGATCACAGAACCATAATAGTTGCTGGAGAGCCGGTGAGTGCTGATATTAGTTTTATTGTTCCAGAGTCTACAAAGAGCAATCGTATTATGTGACCGCCCGGGTTGATTTCGAAATCAGAAAGAAATTTTCAGCGAGAGACTGCAAGAGTGGATGTCTTTTCTGGCCGCGTTCTGGCCGTGAAATAGAGGCTTCAGTCTCGTATTTGTGCCAATGTATTGGAAATATCGGGAGTGTACGGATACTATGGTGATTGATGCTCTAGCTTAATTACGCTTAAAGGTATTCCTGTGCGATTATTCAATCGAAATCTAATAGTATCGGCTCTTATGCTAATTGCAGCGCCACTGCAGTCTGCGGAACCAACGAAAAAGGCTCCGGATCGAACCATCCAGATTGTTGGCGGCACGGCAGTCCCTGATGCTCGATACCCCTGGATGGCAGCTGTTTATGAACGCGTAGGGGGAACCGCCTTTGCCCCAATATGTGGAGGCTCGTTGATATCCAGTCGCTGGATTTTATCAGCGGCCCATTGTTTTGTTG
>CAZNOB010000078.1:20837-22569 GCA_964574535.1 uncultured Granulosicoccaceae bacterium
GGAGGCTCGTTGATATCCAGTCGCTGGATTTTATCAGCGGCCCATTGTTTTGTTGACCGTGACACAGGTCAGCAAACCGATCCGAATGACATCGCTTTTTTGCTTGGACGTTTGGATTTAACGTCCGATGAAGGCATTTTCGATCTTGTTTCCCGCATTGTCGTGCATCCGGGGTATAACCCGGTCGGGACCCAAAATGATATCGCTCTTTTGGAGTTGTCGAATCCTGTCCCGTTTGAGCCGATTCCAATCCCCGGTTTAGACAACCCTTTTCCGCAGAATGGTGAGCAGGCCACTGTAGCCGGCTGGGGTGCCACCTCTGAGGGGGGGCAGCAGTCTGCGTTGCTGCTGGAAGTCGACCTTCCTGTTGTTTCTCACAACGCGTGTCTTCCTTTCTACCAAAATTCTTTAGATGAAACGACCGAGGTTTGTGCTGGTGGGTCGCGAGCAGGAGGGGAGGATTCTTGCCAGGGTGATAGTGGTGGCCCACTTTTTGTTCCTCGTGGTGATCAACTGGTTCAGGCTGGTATTGTTAGTACCGGGCTGGGCTGCGCACGGCCAGGAATACCCGGAGTCTACACGCGCGTTTCTGCGTACTTTGACTGGATAACGTCTTTTGTAGATTCCCCGCGAATTTACGATGGATCCGATGATGCAGATGTTGTCGCAGTTGCCGAGCCGGTAGAAGTCCTCACAGCGAACACTCGGATTTCAGCTTCAGTTGGTTTAGGTGGCGTCAACACCTATCAAGCGCCTGGCATCAACCGGCTTACGTTGGAAACAACACGGGGAGACGCAGATCTGTATGTATTCAATTCTGCAGTGTTCACCGAAGATACTCTGGTGTGCAGTTCGTTCTTACCTGATCCCATAGACGAATGTGTGCTCGATCGTGTGGGCGATTATTTTGTTGCGGTGGCAGGCTTTGAGGATTCCGACTACACCCTGACGGCGAGTAACGGCAGCTCTGAAATCACGGATTTCGAAGTTGTGACTTTACAAAATGATCAACCCGTATCTGGCAGCCTGCTAAGAGATACAGCAGCTGTTTTCAGGGCAGCTACAGGGAATACAGCAACATTAACCAGTGTTTCAGGTAATTCGGATCTGCTGGTATTTTCCAGCGATGAGATCAATATTGATAATCTTATCTGTATCTCGCAAGAAGATGGTTCTGCGATCGATACCTGTGCGTATGACGACTCATTGCCGGAGGTGTATATAGGAGTGTTTGGAGTTACTGATACTAGTTACACGCTATCAATCAGTTCTTCAGACAGTACTCCGGAGCCTGTGGTGACTGTAGAGTCCGGAGCAACTGACAATGATGCAGATGGTTTAGGTGATTCAGGTGGTTCAAGTGGCGGGGGCGGCGGAAGTGTTTCTAAATTTATTGCCTTACTGGCCTTCTTAAGCTTAGTTAAATACCGTCGTAGAACTGGCGCTGTGCAATTATGACAATCGCTTCTATGCTTCGATCATTCGCGCTGGGTTGTTGCATCACGCTAACGACTCAGGCTTGTGTCGCTACGCAAACTGGCCCAACAGACGATAGCAGTATTGTTAAGAACAATAAGGAGTCTTTGGTGGAAAGCATAAAAAATCCTGAGTACGACGGTGATCTCATTCGTTTTTCAGCGGTTAGTAACGGGTGCACCAGTTCATCAGATTTCCTCGTAGAGCATGCGATCAAAAACGGAATTGTCGAGCTTACTATCGTGCGCACTGAACC
>CAZNOB010000079.1:0-20580 GCA_964574535.1 uncultured Granulosicoccaceae bacterium
GAAATTTTAGATGAATGTCAGCGCGGCAGTTGTCTGGTGTTGCGTTTCAGTTCGGTGAATGCACGACACAGTGGGAGCTGATCCCCGATCGGCGAATAATGACCTGTCAGAGGTTTTGAAATATATGTCGAGTCTTCATCTATAACGGCGGGCAATGTTACATCGGGGAAGTCTGAACAATTCGCGCAACGGGGTTGTGCTCCCACAGTTGGCGTTCCGCTACGACCTCTGACCACAAGGCCTCATTGGCGTAGGAATTCGCCGTGTAGCTCAACCTCGATTTCATCGCCTGCGAAAGCACTAAAAGTATCCATCCCGAAGTCTGATCGATTGACCAGGGCAGTTGCAGAGAATCCAATGGTATATTTACGTGTAATCAGGTTGTCTGCACCACCGTTGAATGTTGCGATTAGTGTTAGCGGTTGTGTGATGCCACGCATGGTGAACAAACCACTTATAGCGAGCTTATTGTCTTCGATAACCTCAACTGTGTTGCTTTCAAATACCAGCTGAGGAAATTGTTCACTATCGAACCAGTCCGGTTCCTGCAGAGTTGATTCCAGGTCCGGATTGTTGATGTCTATACTGTCCGCAGCAATAATACCGTTGAGTGTCATCGCCTCCGGGTTGCTCGGGTCAAAATCCAGCGAAGCGTCAAAGGTGTTAAATCTGCCGACGATCTTTGACAACCCAAGATGTTCAATGCGAAACAACAGGAAGCTGTGCATTTTATCCAGTTGATATTCACCGGCCCGTAACTCCGTGAGGACGGGGGTGAAGTTGGGTCTGATCAGTTGTGTACAGCTAACCAAAAACAGCAGTGCCGTCAGTGAAACGAGTCTCTTCACAGCAGCTGTCATTGTGATGGGCTGGTGACCCCGGGTTTTTATGCCGTTCATTTTTATTCTGTCCGAAAAACGATCCATTAGCGTATCTTTTTGTTAAATCCCGTGGGCGTGGCTTGTTTGTCTGTGCCAGTGCCCCGAAGTTCTATTGCAGGACAAGACAACAGGAGCAATGATGATTGATCGTAAAAAGCGTGCAACACTTAAAATACTATCGGTAGCCTCAGGCGCACTTGGTATAGCGGGTACCCCAATAGCGGCGGTATTGAGTCGCGGAAGCGGCAATACTGATTCGATAGAGGCGGCGGGAATCCAACTGAGCACGCGTTTGTCGGTGGAAAGAAATGATATCGAGATCGTGCTGACAAACACAACGAATCAGGCTATTGAGTTATCACAGATTACACCGGGCACCACCCGGGTTGCCCGTGGCGAGTTCAACTTCAGTGCGCTATTTGATAATGGCCCGGTAACTCTGAATGCAGGCAATTCGTTAAGCGTGCCGTTGCAACGCAAACCGGTAACCATTCACCACGGGACCAATTCAAATGCGGGATCATTGCACCAGTCGTTAAAGCAGTCTTTATCAATTTTGACTGACAGAAGTTTGCCGGTGCCGGTAACGGTCGCGAACACTGCCGCAATAGCATAAAAACCGATACAGCCATGGTTACCTGCATGGCTGTTTTTTCTGTGCTCAGGCGTCGCGAGTTTCCCTGAGTCCGAGTATCTCGCGGTGGGCTTGTAAATCATCGAGTTGCTCTGGTGTGAAAGCAATCGCTACATTGTTTGAACCTTCATTCTGGAGTTCAAGGTTTAGTTCACGCGCCAGTGATTCTGCTTTGTTGTGTTCCCCTGTCACGGCGATAAGCATGGTTTGCGAATTGAGTGTTGCGGCATGATATACGTTGATCAGTTCATCTATTGCAACCTGACCGGGGGCGACGGCTTCACCGAAACTTGCATAGGTGATCGGGGCACCGCGGGCGATGGTGAGTATCCTGCTGCTGGCGCCTGACTGACCCATCGCAAACCCGATGCGAACCGTATCCACGGTGGCATCTCCGGCCCACTGCAGCATACGTGCGGAATCTGAAAGGCTACTCGCGGTTGGCACCACTTTAATGGCCAGTGACCCCGCAGCCTCCATTTGCCGGGTGAGTTCGTTGAGCGTCTGCTCATCTGGCATATTGTTGAAATCGTGATAGCTAAGAATGAGTGGTGCTGATTTCGATAGCATGGTGGTTGCAGCATCGGTATTCCATTCAAGATCAATGATGTCGGCGCCAGCTTCCAGTGCCCGCTGATTAATGGTGACGCGTTCATCCTCTGTGCCCGGAAACTTGCCGCCATGTGATGGATGACGCAGTGTAAAAAGCGTCGCCAGGTTGTTCTGCTTTGCCTGATCGATGGTCGCGAGGACTTGCGCCAGTGGCAGGCCGGCATCTAACAGCAGGTCAGCCCTGAGTTCCACACACTGCAGGTTTTTTTGAGCGGCGAGGGTGATTTCATCTGTTGAATTGGCGACAACACCAATAACCCCCTGTAGCGGGAAGCTTGCTTTTACTGACACGTATTGACCTATAGTTGTAAATGTCTGTTGCGAAGAATACCGGTAATTGCAAGTTACTGCAGTATTGCAGTCATGCGCGACCGGGTAAGAAAGCGTGCTTCTGATATTGTGATAATACCGAAATTATTTTTTCGACACTATTATCCCAGTCGTGGAAACCCAGGCGACGAACTTTGTTGTGGCACAATATTTCATCCCAGTCGCGCACCAGTGTTGCGTCAAGATAGCCCCAGTTCGCTACCTGATCTAAATCCGTTTGTTGCAATGAATTGTTGCGGCAAATGTCGGCCCATGTCTGTTGTCTGTTGTCTGTTTGACATCAAATCTGCAAGTTTCATTGGTCGCACGCTGCCTGGTGTCATATCAAATGCGCTGGCCAGCAGCGGCCAAATCGTACTCCATCGAAACACATCGGTATTGGTGATATTGAAGCCCTGATTCGCGCAGCTTTCGGTCGTGCTCATCCACTTTATGCCGCGAGCCAGCACATCAATAGAGGTGACCTGCGTAACGCTATGATAAGCGCCTTCCGGGCCCGGAAAATCCAGTGATGAACCCAGGGCCTTACATAGCGATGCGTACACCCCCAGAGAGCTGACCAGATTACGTGCATTGTGTGGTGAGTAATGCACCAGCGTGTTGGGGCGCGATGAAGTCCATGTCCAGTTTTTTGCCTGTGACGCCAGATAGTCCTGTTGTTCGTAGTTAAAGTTTGGCACTGGTGCACGGGGTTGTTCTTCCACGGCAGGGGTGGGAAAAGGCCCAATATGAACGCCATAGTACTTGCCGCCCTGTACCAGATGGACATGTTGAATATTGGCAACGGCCTCGATAGCTGTGACCAGGTTACGCAACAGCAGTAAGTTGTCCTCTGCGCTTTCCAGTACCTGCTCGGCGTGAGTGGCGCGTCCACAGTAATAAACATGGGTGACATCGCTCAGCTCCATGAGTTGCTGATGACACTGATCCTTGTCGGAAAGATCCACCTGCAGATAGCGGACGCCGTTGATTGCCTGTGTCGGCTTATTACGCGACAGGCCATAGACAGTCCAGTCATAGTCGCTGCAAAGTTCTTTGGCCAGTGCTGATCCGATCGCACCGGTGGCACCTGCAATCAGGGCAATCTTTGTTGGCATTAGTCGATACCGAGTCTGTGTTTTTCCGCTGGTCGATAGTTCTCGACGATGACATCGGCCTGCTGCCCCAGGGATTTAAAAATTTCAATTCCCTGCGGGCTTTTCGGGTTCAGTGTCATCGAGCGTTTGTTGCGATGCAGGTTCTGAAAGTCCGATGAATTGCGCGAGCCACCTATATAGCCATTTGCACTTTGTTTTGCTGCGACGTGCTCTATTTTGATGATGCTGGCGGCCCGGTCAGCGAGTTGTCGCACACAGCCTGGTCCGGCCCGAACACGGGTCAGGTCGAGCACCGTATAGCGCTGCAGAATATTGCTGGCGGGTTGAAAACCTTGCTGTAGTGACCCTCTGGGGTTTGCAGGTGCCATATCCCGGATCCTCCTGTGATTTAAACCGGCAAGCGTGGATGTGCCTAAACGATCAGGCTGTCTGATCACCCAGCGCCAGGTAGTGATCTATGCCTTTGATTTTGTCTTGTGCATGGTGATTGACGTACAGCACCGTAGTCACTTTCTGTGAACAGATGATTTCAATCAGTGCGAGAACCCTTTGTCGATTCATATCGTCAAGTCCCAGGCACGGTTCATCGAGTATCAACAGCGGCGGATGTTTTACCATAGCCCGTGCAATTAACAGCAGCCGTTGATCCCCGTAAGACTGATTGTTAAAGGGCTGGTCGCTGCGGTCACGCATACCCAGAACTTCTAACCAGGCGTCAGCAATCTGTGCCTGACGATCTGTGTATTTACTATACAGGCCGATGCTGTCGTAGAAGCCGGAAATAATCACATTGCGTAAGCTGGTGCCGACCGTGTACTCCCACTGCAATGCCGTAGAGACATAACCTATAAATTGTTTTATCTGCCAGATGCTCTCGCCGCTGCCTCGCTGAAAGCCGAATACAAATATATCATTCACATAGCACTGCGGATGATCGCCGGTGATCAGTGACAGCAGTGCCGTTTTACCGCTGCCGTTAGGGCCACTTAGTTGCCAGTGCTCACCTGCATTGATGGTCCAGTTGAGCTTTTCAAATATCACTACATCACTGTATTTGATTGTAGCGTCGCTCAGTTTTACCAGTGGCTGAGCGGGATCAAGTGGTGGAATTGCAGTTTCCGGATCTGCTGCAGGCACTTGTACATCAGCCGCTTTGAGGTGTAATAGCTGGTGTAATTGATCTAAGGCTTCTTTGTCGTCACGACTAATTTGATGCTGCAGTTCGCCATCATTCATAAATGCGATGTGTGTAATGAATGCAGGGCATTGTCCTATCCGGTTTAACACCATCACGATCGGTGTTTTTTCGGCAACGGTTTTTAAGTGTGTTTGTAGTGCTGTAAGGCTATCAGCATCAAGGCCCTCGAACGGTTCATCCAGCACCAGTAAAGCGGGTTTACTGGTCAGCGCACGGATCAGCATGACCTTTCTTGATTCGCCGGTAGATAATTTTCTAAAAGCTCGAGCCAGCAGCGGGGTTAAACCAAATTGTTGGGTGAGTTGTTCAGCCAGAGCTGTGTCTTTACAAACAGCGGCGATTATTTCGGATACCGGGGTTCCTTCGGCAATTACATCCATGATGTCTGCATCATCCTTGCGACGCTCTGCTTCTATCAGTTCTGCCTGTGCCTCGAATGAAACCAGTCCGACATCCGGCAGCGGGCTGAGCACGCCGCCCTCTATGTCACCATAGCCTGCCAGTATGGCTGCGAGTGCTGATTTACCCGAACCGTTGTTGCCGCAAATCAGCCAGTGCTGCTGTTGCGTCACCATCCAGTTAATTTTGTGCAGACGAAAGCGTTTGTCAAAATCAACCGTCAGATTTTTTAGTCTGATACTGACAGGGTGTGGCATGGGAAGCTCGGTGTTTTTAAAGAGTGATCAGGTATAAAAAAGGCCAGAGAAACATCTCTGGCCCTTCGGTTAAGGAAACAACATACCGGTGGTTGCTACACAATTTTCTTCATGTCAGACATATGACCACGCAGAGTGCTGCCGATGGCTTCGACGGGGTGGTTGCGAATTTGATCGTTCACTTCAATCAGGCGAGCATTATCAACACCGGTATGGTTAAGTTGCAGCCCGGCACCGATAACATCGCTCTTGATGTTCTTCATGAAATTCCCCAGCAGCGGTACACAAGCGTGGTTGTACAGGTAACAACCGTATTCTGCGGTATCAGATATGGTTGAGTTCATCTCGTACAGTTTTTTACGTGCAATGGTATTGGCGATCAGTGGTGTTTCGTGCAGTGACTCATAGTAGGCCGAATCTGCAATGATGCCGGCGGAGGTCATGGTTTCGAAAGCCAGCTCTACACCGGCCTTAACCATAGCCACCATCAGGATGCCGTTGTCAAAATATTCCTGTTCTGATATCTCCACATCTCCGGCTGGCGTTTTTTCATAGGCGGTTTCTGCGGTATCTGCACGCCAGCCCAGTAGTTCTTTGTCGTCATTGGCCCAGTCTGCCATCATAGTGCTGGAGAACTTACCGGTCATGATGTCATCCTGATGCTTGTTATAGAGCGGACGCATGATGTCTTTCATTTCTTCGGCAAGATCAAATGCCTTTATTTTCGCAGGGTTTGACAGACGATCCATCATATTAGTCACGCCACCGTACTTCAGCGCTTCGGTCACGGTTTCCCAGCCATACTGAATCAGCTTTGAGGCGTAGCCCGGATCAATGCCTTCTTCGATCATCTTGTCAAAGCACAGCAATGAACCGGTTTGCAGCATGCCGCAGAGAATCGTCTGCTCACCCATTAAGTCTGATTTTACCTCTGCGATAAAAGAAGACATCAGTACACCGGCTTTGTGGCCGCCGGTACCGACCGCGTAGGCTTTGGCCAGTGCGAGGCCTTCACCTTTCGGGTCATTCTTTTCATGAACGGCAATCAGTGTCGGTACACCAAAGCCGCGCACGTATTCGGCGCGTACTTCTGAGCCGGGACACTTGGGTGCAACCATGATCACAGTCAGGTCATCACGAATTTGCATGCCTTCTTCAACGATATTAAAACCGTGTGAATAAGACAGGCAGGCGCCATTTTTCATCAGTGGCATCACTGTGTTTACCACTGCCGTGTGCTGTTTGTCGGGCGTCAGGTTAAGGACAACATCAGCATCCGGGATTAGTTCTTCATAGGTGCCGACAGTAAAACCGTTTTCAGTCGCGTTTTTCCAGGACTGACGTTTTTCTGCAATGGCTTCCGCACGCAATGTATAAGACACATCAAGGCCGCTGTCCCGAAGGTTCAAACCCTGATTCAACCCCTGTGCGCCACAACCGATAACCACCATCTTCTTGCCTTTCAGGGCATCGACGCCTTCGGTGAATTCAGCCAGATGCATAAACCGGCACTTACCCAGTTCTTCAAGTTGCTCACGCAGGGAAAGTGAATTGAAATAATTTTCAGCCATAACGAAGATTCTTTTCAGTTGTGCACTTGGTTGTGCAATGTTTCGGGAACAGGTGCTGCGGCACGGATTGTCAGTCGCAGTCTGCGATTGGCAGTAGTGTATCTAAAGCCACTCATGCCGTAAATTGAAATAAATGCAACACAGTGTCCCGATTTGTGCAATGAATAGGGTATCCTGTGCGGTCATGAATGACCGTAATCTAAAACATTTCCTGGCACTGGCCAGCCATCTGCATTTCGGCCAGGCCAGTGCGGCAAGCAATGTCAGCATCTCTGCGCTGTCGCGTAATATTCGGCAATTGGAAGAAGAGACCGGAGCAACCTTGTTTCAGCGCGACAATCGTTCCGTGAGCCTGACCCCGCAGGGCGCCAGGTTTCAGGTCTACGCTAAGGAGGCCATCCGTCAATGGAACCAGATCTGTCATCAACTGGCTGATAAATCCGATGTACTGCGCGGTGAAATCAGTCTGTATTGTTCGGTAACTGCCAGTCACAGCATTCTTTTTAATCTGCTGGATGAATTCAGACAAGACTATCCGGGGATTGAAATTAAGCTGCACACCGGTGACCCGGAACACGCTATTAGTCGCGTTGTGGCTGGCGAAGAAGAAGTAGCCATCGCTGCACGGCCTGCCGCGTTGCCCCGCGGGGTGCAGTTTAAGTCTATAACCATGTCGTCTCTGGTGTTTATTGCCCCGCGGAAATCACGTGATCTTGAACTGCCAACGGTTGGGAATCAGACACCACAACAGTGGGCTCAAGTGCCGATGATACTGTCTGAGGGCGGACTTGCGCGTTCACGGGTCAACGCGTGGTTCAGAGAAAAAGGCATCACCCCGCGAATCTATGCACAAGTCGCCGGTAACGAGGCAATTGTCAGCATGGTGAGTCTGGGGTTGGGTATAGGCGTTGTACCGCGACTGGTGTTAGATAACAGTCCGGTGGCGAGAAACATTCTGGTGCTTGATATCAAACCGCAACTCGAACCCTATAACGTTGGTCTGTGCGCACTGAAGAAAAGTTTGAATGATCCTTTAGTAGCAGCATTTTGGGGAGAAACCGGGTAGAGGATTGCGCGTCAGTAGCAAAGCCCCTGACAGGTCATTATTCGCTGATCGGGGATCGGCTCCCACGGCGTAGTGCATCGCAACGGAACTTCAACTGTGGGAGCACAACCCTGTTGCGCGAATAGTTTCGGTATCCCAAATTAAACACATGCCATAAGTATCAATGAAAACTCGACCTTTCTGATTCAACTCCTATCACAGGATTGTATTTATTGCTCACTAGTGAACCGCACCTGTAGTCTTCCATCAAAAAAATCATAATAGATGTGATTTGCAATATTTAAGTCTTCTCGGCTACATATAAAGGCTGTTCAGTAAGCAAGATAAACAGATGAAAAACGCGAAGCGTTTGCTCTTACGCTCCATGATCACTCTCAAAATGCCGCAGGCACCCGAAGGGCTGAGTAGTCGCAAAAGACTTTTTGCTTCCGTTTTTGGTCTTTCAAAAATGAAGGTCCCCGGCACGGAATTCTCAAAAAAAAGGACATTGAAAAAACACCCAACCCCCTCAAAAACAAGAGAAATAAAGCTCAACAGCAAAGCAGATGCGAAACACCACCGCATCCAGTACGATATCATCTGCAAAGCCATAGTTTTATCTCATGAAAAACACTGAAACACGCCCTTTTTCCGGATATTTTAAAAGAGACGTTCCCGCTGAAGACCCGGAACTCACGCATATAGGTCCGGGAACCGTGTGCGGTGAATATCTCAGGCGTTACTGGCAACCGGTAGCGATGTCTAATGAAGTCTCTGATCTGCCGTTGGCTATTCGTATTCTGGGGGAGGACCTGGTGTTGTTTCGTGATCAGTCAGGCCAGCTGGGTTTATTGCACCGGCATTGCGCGCACCGTGGAGCTTCACTGGAATTTGGCATTATTATGGACTGTGGCATCAAGTGCTGTTATCACGGTTGGCACTTTGATGTTGACGGACGTCTGATTGATGCCCCATCCGAACCACTGGGCAGTCCGGTGCGGGATAAAGTAGTGCAGGGTGCTTACCCATTGCACGAGATCAACGGCATTGTGTTCGCCTATATGGGACCACCAGATAAAAAACCGGACTTCCCAATCTATGACACCATGAACCTGCCAGACACCGAAGAAAAAACCTTTTCTTTAAGCATGCCGGCTAACTGGCTGCAGGTCTATGAAAACACGCAGGACCCGATTCACGTTATTCACTTACATGCCTTATCCAGTGGTGTGCAGTTTGGTGCGGCATCGGGTGTGGAGCAATTGATTGATTACCGCACCACACCACTAGGGATGATGAATGTTCAAACACGTCGGGTCGGTGATCACCTGTGGACGCGAACAACGGATTCAATTTTCCCTAACGGCAATCAAACAGGTGCAATCTGGGAAGAGGCAGAATCTAAAAAGGTATTTCAGCGTGTCTCTATGCTGCGCTGGATGGTGCCCATTGATAACACACATACCATGACTATCGGCTGGCGTTACTTCAGCAAGGCGCTTGATCCGCGTGGTCAGGATACGCCTTCAGAGGTTGGCAAGGAAACGATCGATTTTATGGGGCAAACCGCAGGCAGGCCCTATGAAGAGCAACAACGCCAGCCAGGTGACTACGAAGTTCAGGTGTCTCAACGTCCCATTGCAGTGCATGCACTGGAGCATCGTGTTACCTCGGACAGAGGTGTGTCAAAGTTACGAAAAATGCTGCGAGATAAAGTACGTGCCCATGCAGAGACCGGTGATGCACCGATGCCGGTACTGAATGAGGCTTCGAAGGTATCAACCTATTGTCAGGATACGGTATACCCGGTACCAAAGGTTGAGGACGACGAACTACTGATGAAAAATTTTGGTGCGCGGGTCGCAGACAGTGTGTTGTCCAGTGATCCCTGGCAGGCAGAGAAAAGACGGGAATTTATTGAACAGACTTGCAAGGATGAGTTTGGTGCGTAGCATTGCAGCGGGCGATCAAGAGTAAAGGGTTTGTGCCGCCCGCTGTTGTTCTTTTAAAAAACACTATCACTCCAAAACACTGTTTTAAGCTTTAATGAATTTTGGACTAAGTGTCAGTCAGAAGTAATGCGATTGGAGATAATGTTATAACCTAATTCGTTCTCCAGATATCTCTGGATAACCACACGATCGAAGCTTCGATCTACTTTGCCGCTGAGAATAAATCCAGAGCCGTCGTTGTTCTCGAACAACCATACGCCAGTGGCGTCTACGCTGGGAATTATAGGAAGGGGTATTGCCTTCGAAGTCGCGCATGCAATCAGCGTACTGATGGCGACTGCCACCGCAAGCGCGCGTAAGTTGTTGTTCATTTATCCCTGCCTGCTATTTTGAAAGGGGTGAAGGTTAATCGGAGCAATGTTCCTGGTACTGTGGACTTTACACCAAAAGAGTAACCGTAAATAGAGCTCTTTACAGTGTCTCGGATCATTGAATCTTAAAGGCAGTTTCGGGGTATTCGTATAGGAAGCAGTCGTATCGTGTAGATAAGATCGAAAGGTGTTATTTTATAATCGATACTGCGGACAATAACGCTATTACAAGTTAGTTATGCTGGGTCACATGTTGAACAAGCGTTAGAGCACGCGTTGCATGGGCAATGTTAAGAATGCCTGCAAACTGTCGTTAGCCAGGGAAAAATGAATGGCCGAACAATTTAGAATACACCCCTCGATAGGTTTTGCCAGAGTGGGTAACTCCCCCGAGTTTTTAATTGAGCCTCAAACCCTGGCGGGTCAGCCTCAGGGAGAAGGGGTTGTTCAGACTGGTGGTCTGCCAGTGCAGCCCGGCACCGAGACCGATACGGTAGTCGCCAGTCAATTGCGGGATGATGAGGACCGGCTCAAACGACAGGCTTCGCGCTTTAAAGTTTACGCCTACCCGACACAACCAGTTGAAACGTATCCCATGGGCGTGAACGGTGTGGAGGTACATGTTGGCGATAGCGTTGGTGGGAAGCGAGTCAGTGAAATACTCTGGACGGTACACCTCGCAAACAAGAAAGCAAACTGGTTTAAGGTACCGGACGAGAAAGGCATTGAGGCTTACTTTAAGGGGGCTACGCCTGAAATTAGAAACAAAAACTCTGGTCCCGACATCAATGATCCCGAGCGGATCGAAAAACTGACCATTGACCCGGGGCCCCGCGCGATCAGCAGTTCTGCCGATTCGGCAATTGCCTTTGATGAAGAAACCCCTGCGAGCGTTGTCGAGCAGGCTGTCATACGCCAGCTGGACAATTACCCCAAAACCTTTCCTGGTGACCAGGGTGAGCAGATGTATTATCCACAGAAACAACTGGACAGTCTGGGTGAGCTGCGAACAGACGATCAGGGGCGTCTTATAGCCACTGGCGGGTTCGGGCGTACTGCTGCTTATCGCAGGCAAGGGCAGCCGGCTGAACTACAGCACGATACCGATAACGACGGATGGTTTGACGACAGCGCAGACGGCCCGGTAACCGCTACAGTCGTGTTTGATGATGGCACATTTGCAGTCGCTGGCAGTGGTGCCTGGCTGGTAGTCGCAGACCCTGCGTACGCCCCGCAAATCACCAACTCGGTTACTTTGTGGGACGATATATTCGATGTCTGGGTCAGGCATCTTGATTTACGTCCGGATATCTTCAGGCGGGCACAGGAATCAACCGCTCAGGACACAGGCTTTCAGACAGATTTTAAACCTTCGTTTGAAACCTTTATCAGCCCGATCATGCGCAGCGCTGGTTTACATCAATGGGCCACTAACTTAAATGCACGCGGTATCCTTAGTCATAAGATTACGGCGGAAATTTCTCCTTCGACTAACCCGAATGAAAGTGTTTTGGGCGGGCTAAGTTCGATCCGGGATCCTGCCTCCGAAAACCCGGCGGTTGGTCAGGCTCAAATGCCTTTATCAATGGGAGATGCCGGTCATGAATTTTTATCGCTGCGCAGAACGCAATATTTTTTCCTGCAGCAATGGCGCTCCGGCAAGGCAGTCCAGACTTCCTGTCCCGAGTTAAATGAGGGAGAATTGCTTGATAAAACAGTGTTGTTTAATTGTCAGGGAGGACGCTTAAGCCCGGGTATAGAGCTGAGTATATGTTGTCGAGACCCGGCTATATGGGAAACTGATTGGCGTACCTCTGGTGGCGGGCCGTTTCGGGTAAAACACAAACCACTTAACTACACAAACAAGTATCCGTTGGATGCTCCGTTTCTCACTGGCGGTTATGTTCCGAATCTGCTCAATAATCCGTTGAGTGATGATAACCCTGTCGATATGTCTCAGAGCCACCTCGGTCTGGAGCCGGGTGATCTTTCCAAATTTATGGCGATACCCTGGCACACCGATTATAACTCCTGTGCGACGCACCCGGCAGATAACGGCACGCTGTATTGGTCGTGGCCGGCACAGCGGCCTGTCGCTGTCTATCTTGCCAGTGATGTGATAAATGCAAAAGAATTGCCAGAGCAGCGTTGGTCGGTACGCGGTGCAGGAGCAGAATCTACGGTGCCAAACGATCAAGGGCGTTTTGCGCCAATGACTCCCATAGTCAGGCACTGGCAAGATATCGGTATAGTGATTCAGGCAACTGCCATAGATGATAAAAAAGACTATAACCCTGAAAGCTATCTCGAGGTATCAAGTCTGTTGGGCGATGGTACATTGCCGGTGACCCCGTGGCCGAATAAAGCCGGTTCAACCCCTGTCTCTGACTAACGCTTTGCAGTGGGACTTGGCGCCAGCCTGCACAGACTATGATGTAGTTGTTATCGGTGGTGGTCCGGCTGGATCAGCTACGGCTCTTTCTCTGCTGCAGTCTGGTATTGAGTCGGTGTTGCTCATAGAGGCAAACCGATTCGAAAAACAGCGGGTAGGAGAATCATTGATACCAGATGTGCGGCGCTGTTTTAACCAATTAGATATGGACTATGATTTTCTCGATTCATGCCATATGCAATCACCCGGTAATTCATCCAGTTGGGGACAGGACTCACTCGGCTACAGTGATTTTCTTTGTCATCCGCTGGGCAACGGATGGCATATCGACCGATGTGCATTCGACCGCCATCTGGTGAAAGAGGCCGTTAGCCGTGGTGTGGAAGTTTGCACTGCTTGTCGCTACCAATCGTACACAGAAGCTGAGTCTGGCGGTGGGTTGCAGCTGACGCTGCAAACCGAGGAAGGAACGCAGAATATAGGTGCAAAATTTGTGGTTGATGCCACAGGTTTGTCATCGCGATTTGCACGGCACAAAGGTGCTGTTCGAAAAATTACCGATAAACTCACCGTGACTTACGGATATTTTTCAGTGCCGACTGACTCAAAACTCAGCAAACAAACCTTACTTGAAGCTTGTGAGTATGGATGGTGGTATCGGTCGCGACTACCGGATAACAGAATGATTGCGGCACTGTCTTGTGATACCAGTTATTTTCGTGATCACCGGTTGCGCAACTGGCAGTGCTGGCTGGAACACCTGGCATCAACCCGGTATATCTCTACCGGTCTTGCAGAATCGCGGTTTGATCCCGGCACCTTAAGCGCAACACCTGCTGTGACCGGACAGCTATGGCCACAGTGTGGCGTTAACTGGGCGGCGGTTGGTGATGCTGCGTGCAGCATTGATCCGATTCTCGGTGTTGGTATTTATAAATCGCTAAACGATGGTATTGATGCAGGATCTGCCATAGCCGGAGCCCTGCGTGGTGATCGGCAGGCCTTAAGTAATTGGCAGGTCAATTCCGTGCAGGCTTATAAGGGCTACCTTCAGCAGCATCAGTATCTCTATGCCCTTGAGCAGCGCTGGCCATTATCAATATTCTGGCGGCGACGGCAGGCGGTCTAAGCACCGTCTGGTCAATAGTGTTTCCCCGGGATGCAGCTACTTTGCCGTCGGCCCGAAAGTCTGAACATTGCAGCCCTGCGGGTGGGGAGTAATTGGTTCCATGCACTGGGCATCTTTAGGGTCTGTTGGTAAACAAGCCAGCGCCTGATTCACTGACTCGCGGTACAGGGCGTCCCACTCTTCGCGGGATGTTGTGTGAGAGGCTACACCAAGAGGCATCCAGTGTGAGTTGGGGTATTCGCGCGCGGTGGCAGAGAAGGGTGGATAAAAATTTGAACCCTGGCAGTGGCTTGGCGCGTCAGCAGGAGGATTGAGCTGTCCAACGCTGAATGCCATGAGTCGTGCATACCATTTGCCGTAGCCGGTTATATGGCAGGCTACGCAAGGGTTGTGATCCGGGGCTGCGTATTGTGGCGGGTTCCAGTCGCTAAAGGCTGACCCGAGAAACCTGTAGTTGTTTGTGGGGTCGTCAGATAAAGGGTAGATAACCGGCTCTCCGTTTTTCATTACCTGCGAAATGTAGGGTGAGCGAATAAATGGTCCGGCAGCATGGCAGCCATGGCATCCGATTGCAGCAGCTTCTTTAGGAGGCAACCAGAATTCTTCAGCGGTCTTGCAGCGGGCGTTCGGGTTAGAAGGTGTGGGGCAAAGGTCTGGCGTTTCGTCCGCAGGTTCGGCGGGCGGGGGAACGCGGCTGGCGTTAATTTTCTGTGGTGGATTCGCTGTTAAATCAGGAGGCTCGTGCTGAAAAAAGCAGGTGTCGCCGGTTGATTTTCTATGCTGAATAATAGCAACGTCTTCGAAATAAGGGTCTTTAGGAGATTGTGTATAGGTATACCGACGGCAGATGAATATGTTTTGTACATCATCGTCGATCAGTCCATTCGCATCCAGGTTGGGTAGACGCCCAACCCTTGCATTTGGTTGACACCACGATTTATAGCTTCCACCCAGCCAACTGGGGCGATCGCAGTTTTCCGGGAGAGGGTCATCTCCGGTTTTACTAACCCCATCAACCTGTATTGGTATGATTTCTCCGTCCAGGCAACTAAATGGTTCGATCACACCAATGTTAGCGCTACATTGTGCACCCATGGTGTTGATGTGATTATCTTGTGTGGTCGACAGTAGTTGGTTGCCTTCTGGAGAGTCCGAGCCCTCGCTTACTGAAGCAGTTTCTGTGTTGTCTGCCGTTGCCTTACTATCGTTGTTGTTGGAACCGCAGGAAGCTAAACTCCCGAGCGCCGCCAGAATGGCCAGTATAGACAAAAAATCCTTTCGCACCTTACTCTCCGTCATGTGCCGGTCAATCTGAGCCATCCGGTTGGAGGGCAGCCATGGCATCGTACACTATTTTAACTTTGGCGCGATGATCTGAATGGTCGGGAAGCGGGCAGCCTTTTAATAGTTCGATCGCCTCTGAAGTACGTGATGTGGAGTGCAGGAGGTCAGCTAATAACAGGCTGGAATCTATTTCATGAATAACCATTGATAAGTCACGACTGTATTTGATTGACCTTCGGAAACTGCTCTCCGCCAGACTTTCATCGTTGTTCATCAGTGCCAGGCGCCCCTGCAGACGCAGCATATAAGGCGCATCCCAGTTCATCCCCGATGTAGTGAACCAATCAATTGAGCGCTCAACCATAGCAAGGCCTGCGTCCACCTTTCCAGTGATTCGGTAGCCGTCAGCAAGAAGTCCGAATGCGTAATAGTTAAAACTGGATTCTTTCATCTCCTCGAGTATGCTGATGCCTTTATGCAGTTCTTCCATTCCTGGTTCGGCCATACTGCCTTTTAGTTTTATCCAGCCGCGAATTGAGAGTCCCATTCCCAATGACCAGGGTAGTGCGTAGGCCTCGCTTATCTCGACGAGTTCATCTGCCAGTGCTATGGAGCGATCCCATTGTTCTGCGAATAGGTAAAGTATGTTGGTCCAGACCAGTGCCATGCTTAGTGTGTAGGGCTGATTTAATTCCCTTGCCAGCGTGAGTCCTCTGTCATTGTAGCGCTGTGCTTCAGTGTGATTGCCCAGCAGCCAGGACGAAAGTGCACCGCAGTATTCCAGAGAAACTACAGGGTCCTGCCCTACAGTAAACATGGGAGCGCCAATCTGGTTGCGCTGATCCGGGTGATAGATAGCTAGCCCCCGCTCCACCTGGACTAAGGCGCTATTGAAGTCACCAATGTGAAACTTTGTATTGGCAATCGTCATGTGTGCAACGATAGTGGGAACCGGGCTGGATATCGTTCGGGCCACTTGCAGTAGTTGCTCGCCAGTTGCCTGTGCCTGGTTTAAGTCGGACCTGGCAATCGTACCTCGCCAAATGCCGAGCAATGTTAAAAATAACTCCGCGTCGTTTGAGGTCTGTTTACCCAGCTCCAGTGCGCGGTTGAAAGTATCGCGGGCATCCTTCCTGCCAAATCCTTTGGACATATCGGTGGCATGTCCGATAGTGTTACACAGGGTGATTTCGAAGCTATGTCTGGCTTTCGGGTCCGGGATATCATCCAGTAACCTGATGCCCTGGTCTGCACTTTGGCATGACTCTTCATAGGCAGAGCGACTCAGTGCTCGCCGTGCGGCGATTGCCCAGTAGTCAGTCGCCTCGACTGCCATTTTTGCCCTGCTGTAATGGTGGGCTATTCGTTCGGGTTCGGTTTGAGCAACATGAGGGAAAAGCTCAACCAGTACTTGTGCGCAGCACGCGTGGTATCTGGATCTGACGGGTTTCAGGAGTGATTGGTAAGCTGCCTCCTGCACCAGTGCATGATTGAAAATATAAACTGTGTTGGGTGTTGCGCCTTGAGCTGTGATCAAATCTGACAGTAGCAGCTGGCTCAGTAATTCGGTTACCTGCTCGCTGGATCGTGACAGTAATTCCGAGATAATCCCGTGCTCGAATTGTCGCCCGACTACAGCGCCCAGTTGGGCAACAAGTTTTGCGGGCCCAAGTCTGTCGAGGCGTGCCATTAGTGAGTCCTGCAGCCGTTCGGGTATCGAAGCCAGTAACAGATGAGCCGGATTGGATCCGGTGGGCATATTGCGTTCCTGTTCCTTGTAGGTTTGCACTACTCCCATAGTAATTTCTTTTAGGTAGAGTGGTATGCCATCACTTCTTTCACAAATTTTGGCGACTGTCTTTTGGTCCAGCTGTACCTCTTGAGCGGTATTTGTTACTACCGCTTCGCTGTCTTCTCGGCCAAGCGGATTTAACGATATTGTTTGCACGTGTTCGGGTGTTGAAAATTCAAGGCTTGAGGTACCGCGATGTGTTAACACCAGGTAAACCGGAAGTTGAGAAACGCGACCGTTAATTTGATCTATCAGTGTCAGAGTCGATGGATCTGCCCATTGAATGTCTTCAATAATCAGTAATACGGGTTTGTCGGTTGTCAGGTCAGCCAGTATTTCAATCAATCCGTCCAGCCGCTGCTCCGTCTGTTGAGCGAATTGGTAATTAGTGTCTGTAGTGAAGCAGGCTTGATCGATCAGGTTTTCGATAGCGCTTGACTTTGAGTCCGACTGATCCAGATAGCGTTTCAGAAGTGTTTTCAGCTTCCGACGACGTGCTCGCGGAGAATCGCCAAACGCTATGCGCGCCTGATGGCTAAGTTGATCGATGATAGGGTAGAGAGTGCTGTTCTCGTGAAACGCAGAGCACTGGAATGTATAAATATGACATTCGCTTTCAAGGGCTTTTGCAACCAGTGCGCGGATCAAGCGGCTTTTGCCTAATCCCGGTTGTGAGGAGACGAGGGTGGTTTGGCCAGCGCTACCCTGTGTTGCATGCCATCGATCAGTCAGATGCCGAAGTTCGTTATCGCGACCCACGAGTGACGCGGTATCTTCAATCCAGATTTCTCCGAAACGGCCTGACCTGCTGGTCTCTAACTCGCTGTAGATTTGATACGCCTGGACACTTTGAGACATTCCTTTCAGGGTTAGATCGCGAGCCGCAGAAGACTGAAACGTATTTGCGACCAGGTTGTAGGTAGTCGCGGAAATAAGTACTGTGTCGGGCTCTGCCTGTCCCTGCAGCCTGGCGGCAAGGTTCGGGGTTGCGCCGAAGGCCGCATGTTCAGATTTTGTTGACGATGTGGTGGCCAGTACATCACCGACGACAACCAGTCCGGTGGCTATTCCCACCCGAACCGAAAGATCAGCATCGTTTCCCAGATTCAGCTTTTTGACCGCTGCGACAATTTGCAATCCGGCCCGCACGCTTCTAATTGCGTCGTTCTCGTGAGCGGCAGGGTAGCCGAAGTAAACCAGCAGGCCGTCACCCTGATGGCGGGCAATGTAACCGTGGTGTCGACTAACAGCATCGACAGTGGCGCGTCGAAAATTGGCCAGTAATTCACGGTAATCCTCGAGATCCATCGTCTCACCGAGTGCCACTGAACCGACCAGATCGCAAAACATAACTGTAAGTTGTCGTCGCTCAGCCTCTGGAGCGTTTGGCTCAGATGGTGGATGGGGTGTGGTGGCGGGCAGGGCTGCGTCAGAGAAGTCCAGCGTACGCGCTGCCTTCAGGATGGTTAGCCGGTGGCCCAGTGACTGGATGCCGAGCTCTTTGAGGGTGTCGTGGTCCAACTCTGGCAAGTGCTCCATTTCAAGGGCGTTCTCCTCGAATGCGGGGGCGTACCGGGATAACCCCAGTGTATCAAGCCAATGTGCGACGTCTGTCATAGATAGAGGGATTACAAAACTCGATTAACCTTGAGCAGGATTCGGAGCGAAAAAAGGTACTTGTACCTGTCTTGTCACAAGCTCGCTATTGTAGATCAAAAACGATTGTCGCATCATTTTGGTGTGGTCAGTGTACGAATTCGTGATTCGATAGTATGCTGAATTGGAGTTGCGTGTGAGCCTCGGTGTTGCTGATCAGCAACACAGGGAGGAATAATGGTCAGTATTGTCAGGGCAACATCGTATTGGCCAGCCTGAAAAAAGCAGGGAATCTAACTTATGGCGTATCGGCCAACCCAACGAATCATCGACGCTAAGCAGCGAGTCAGCGCATGGCGTACGGCGCTTAACAATAATGACTATGCATCAGGGATTAATCTAAAATCCATTACTGATCTGGATCATGAGCTTTACGGCCATGTTGTATTGCCAACCGACTCCAGTTACGAGGCAGATCGACAGGAAAACAACTCTGCATATCAGGAATATCCGCAGATGATTGTTTATTGCGAGGTTACCGAAGATGTTCGTCTGAGTCTTCAGTTTGCACAGGCGCACAACCTTTGGGTTGCCTGTCGTGCGGGAGGCCACAGCACGGCCGGGTACTCTGTAAACAGCGGCATGGTGATAGATGTCAGTCTGATGAACAGTGTTTGTGTCGACCCTCAGCAACGCCTTGCCCGTGTGGGAGCAGGCACAAATTTCGGTCGTTTAAATGCACACCTGAATGACTATGGACTGCATGTGCCGGGTGGGGCTTGTGAGAACGTCTGTGTAGCGGGGTTTATGCAAGGCGGGGGTTACGGTTACACATCACGTAAGTTCGGAATGAATTGCGATAACGTTGAGTCATTCCGGATGATGCTGCGTGATGGTCAGGTAGTGACAGCGAGCCATCAGGAACACGCTGATCTCTTCTGGGCAGTTCGCGGTGGTACCGGTGGTAACTTCGGTGTGCTGCTGGATATTACTTACCGGGTACACCGGCTGGATCCGGTTTGGGGCTTTGCCAGAGTTTGGCATATCGACCACGCCGCTACACTGTTTTCGGAACTGCAAAGCAACTACATGCGCACTGGTGCAGCCGCCGAGCTGGGATATATGGGTAACCTTGCTACACATAAGGGGGAGCAGGTCTTTGTATTGCAAGGTTTGTATATAGGCACTGGCGATGAGGGCAGGGAGGCACTGGCAGCACTGAGCAGCAAAGCCCGACCGCTACAGGAACAGGAAACCGTTTTGCCCTATGCGAAAATGGATAGCTGGCTTGATATTAGTCCTTATGAGATCCCGGATGTTGCAGTAAATGCCAAAGAAGGAAAGCTGGCGGGTTATATCGATCGCCCCCTTGGCACTAGCGATTGGCAGTGTGTGATTGATTTTTACAAGACCACACCGCGCGGCTATAACACAGTGGTTATCGAGCCCTATGGTGGTGCGATCAACGAGGTATCTGTGAGTGAAAATGCATTTATCCATCGCGATGTCGATATGGATTTTTTCGTCGATGTTTTTTGGGATAAAGACTCTGAAAAACAGGAGGCTCTTGACTGGCGCGATAAATACTCAGAGTTTATGAAGCCATATTTTAACGGCCATGTTTATCAGAATTACCCGAGCAGAGAGCTCACGGACTACCGGTCAATGTACTTTGGCAGCGCGTTCGATAAGCTGCTTGAGGTCAAGAACAAGTACGATCCTGCACCTTACTTTTTCCACTATGAGCAAAGTATTAAGCCGTACGATTGTAACTAGCTAGCTAGTGCCCGGGTAGATTTTACGCATTGGCACGTTGATTCAGGTACGTGATGATTTCATTCGATTCATACATCCAGCGTACCCCGTTGTTATCTTCGATTCGAAGGCAGGGTACTTTGACTTGTCCCGCACCTTGTTGTAACGCTTCACGATGCTTGATGTCTTTGTTGATATCACGTAACTCAATATCAACACCTAGTGAATGAATCGCGCGACGGGTTTTGATGCAAAACGGACAGGCTCGAAATTGATACAAAGACA
>CAZNOB010000079.1:20680-22555 GCA_964574535.1 uncultured Granulosicoccaceae bacterium
AACACAAATGCGGTTTAGAAGGAAGTTGTAGTGGGAGCCAGGTTAATTCCATCGTTGAATCGTTGTGCGGCCAGGATGACTCCCGGAGAAAGGCGATTTGCCCGCGCGCTTGAATCACACCTTGAGTCTGACTACCTTTGCTGGTATGAAATACCGGTGGGTAAGCGACAACGCTACACGGATTTCATTATTCTTCACCCGGGCAGAGGATTGCTTTTACTGGAAGTAAAAGACTGGAAGCTTGGCACAATCCATAAGATCGATCATTCCATTATTACGTTGCTCACGTCTACCGGGCTAAAAAATACACAACACCCGATTGAACAGGCGCGGCAATGTACCTATCAATTGATCAAGACGCTTCAGAAAGACCCTCTGCTGGTACACCCGGAAGGCAGGTACGCAGGGAACCTGGTTGTACCGTATGCCTTTGGTGTCGTGCTGACTAATATAACCCGCCAGCAATTCACAAGCACTGACCTGCCTTTGGTACTGCCTGAGCATTTGGTGATCTGTAAAGATGAAATGGTAGAGTCGATGGATTCCGAGAGATTTCAGAAATCCATGTGGGATATGTTTCCGGTCACCTTTCCGGGCTTGCTGACACCGCCGCAACTGGACCATATTCGTGGGCACCTGTTTCCTGAAATCGTTATTAAAAAACCGGCACAGTCAGAGTTATTTAACGATGCACCGGCGTTACTCGATGAGAACGAAGAATTGTTGCCAGACATTATGCGAATCATGGACCTGCAACAGGAACAACTGGCGCGTAGTCTGGGGGACGGACATCGTGTGATCCACGGCGTGGCGGGTTCCGGAAAAACATTGATTCTCGCTTACCGCTGTCTGGAGCTGGCCAATGAAATGAATAAACCCATTCTTGTGCTTTGTTTTAACGTGACCCTTGCGGCGCGCTTGCGCGAATTAATGAAAGATCGCGGGATCGCGCAGCAAGTTAATGTTTTTCATTTTCATGAATGGTGTAAAGAGCTGTTGATGACCTATCACATCAAGCTCCCGAAACCAGGTAGTAATTACGTTAATGATTTAGTCAGCACCGTCATTAATGCCACGGCAATGGGGCAAATACCAAAGGGTGCCTACGGCGCAATAATGGTAGATGAAGGGCATGACTTTGAACCAGAGTGGCTGCAGCTTGTGGTTGATTGTGTTGATCCGGAGAGTGAATCTTTGTTGTTACTGTATGACGATGCCCAATCGATCTATTCCACCAGGAAAGAATTGGGGTTTACGATGTCAAGCGTTGGTATAAAGGCTCGTGGTCGTACCACTGTTCTGCGAATGAACTACCGAAACACCGACGAAATCATGGAATTCGCGTATCGCTTTGCCAAAGACTACTTTAAGTCAGAATCTCAAAATGAAGAAATTCCACTCATAGTGCCTGAGAGCGCCAGACGGCACGGGCCCGAACCCGTAGTGCAGTTGCGAGCCAGTTTGCAGGATGAAATCGAGTACACCGCACGGTGTATAAAATCACTTAGCAAGCGTGGTATGTCATATTCTGATATGTGTGTGCTTTATCGAACATCCCGCGTTGGTGAAGTGGTGGCCAGGGGCTTAAAAGAACAGGGGCTGCCGGCACACTGGCTGACCGGGAAAAAAGATAAGGAGCGGTATCAAAGATCGGACAATAGAGTGTCGGTGATGACCATACACAGTAGCAAGGGGCTGGAATTTCCTTTTGTGTCAATCGTGGGTACAAACGAATTACCGCATGCTAAAGCAGACGAAGCAGCAGAAGCGAAATTGCTTTATGTTGGAATGACGCGGGCAACAGAGATGCTGTTGGTGACAGGGCATAGTCGCAGCGGATTTTTGGAACAGTTGGTTGCTTGAGTGCAGCGATAA
>CAZNOB010000080.1:0-21747 GCA_964574535.1 uncultured Granulosicoccaceae bacterium
GGATTCAATTATGGACTACACGCGGACTAAAACCACCTGGATTAACACATCAGATCAACCAATGGCGAATCCATTCGTGATGCGATAGTGAGCACGCTTTGGCGGCGTGATGTCATGATCCCGGGGAATCAGGCTGCCATATTAAAACCCGATCGATGAAGGGGTAATATCGAAGTTTGATTCACCGTCCAGGTAGCGGCGCAGTGTTGGCAGATCGATCTCTAGTCGCTCAACGGCATTGATAAGCCATTCGGCGGTAGCGGCAATGCTCTCCTGAGAAAGTCCAACACCCACAATATGGTGATAGATTCGATCATCGTATTCCTGCTCTGAGAACGCAATGTTCTGCGTGCTTTGTACATCAGCGTATTGTGTCGGCTGAAGTATTGAGTATGGAGTCCGCGAGGTATCAACAATATACTTGCGCAAGTACTTTTGCCATTTGTTCACTTTATCGTGAAACTTTCGACTTGTACTGATTGCGTGCTGAAGGTTGGTATGCGGGTTCACAAATATCGGGATTAACGTGCATAATTTGTGTGAGCTGGTGGCAGCTGGTCGCAAGGTTTCCTGTAGTGCAGTGAAGTCTCTCTGGAATGCTGGCCAGTGTTCCGCCAGTCGACCGACCAGAGCAGATGATTCAAGATCATAGGATAGATTACGTGCAAAGTTGATTACTGAATCCAGTCGCTGCCAGTTAGTTTCTACCCCGTGAAACAATGTTCCAAAGCAACGACGATAGTACGGGTCTTGTTCAAAGAGTTCAGCAAAGCGTAGTGTTTTTGCTAAAGCGTCCAGTTTTTTAAGGTCGTTATCCGTAACCAGACCATTATGAGTTTTCAGGATTTCGTTTAGTTGTCTTCGCGCTCGAAAGTACTGGGGATTGGCCAGCTGTGAAGACTCTTCGCGTTTCGAGATAACTTTAATCAGCCGATGCAGCGCAGTGCTATCAGGAACAGCGCTCATGTGAAACGTTTCGCACAGACTTGCCATTTCATGTTCGATGGAAGCCGCCTGTATTTTCGCTTTTTGTAACAGCAGGCGAGTATCCGGGTCTGCATGGGTCGAGATCGCGTGATGGTGCATTTCCGGTGGGGCGTTGCTGATTCGATTCTGGGCGCGATAAAGGTTCTGCAGCAATCCTATTGTGCAGTTGTCCGTGCCAATATGACGCGTGAACGCTTCCTGCTCAACCAGTGTCTGAATGTCGGTTGATATTTGTTCAATACGCCGAGGTAGTTTCGACAGGCTATCGAGCCGCCAGTGCCCCAGTCCTATCTCGCAAAGCCACTGCGCGCACTTCATGGTTTTTGTGCGTGTTTGATCTTTAACTTCCAGATCGTAGTCCAGCACTGCTGTGTTTTCTGTTTGTGTGGTTTTGCCAGCGAATGTCTGCAGTGCGTTGCTGAGTTCGTCCTGATCGATAAATCTCAGTATACGCATTGCCAGTTGTGCGTTAAATTTTTCGGGCGTAGGAGGTAGTGGTTTGAACTCCATGCCCGGGCGTGTGCGTTCGAGTTCAATGTTGATTTGATCACTGGCAGTGATATCAGTGAGTACTTCGGCTTGTAGTGTGAACAGACCTGTATTTGCGCTGATTCTGCATTGTAGCGTTTTGTGTAATCGGCGGCTCATACCTCGCAGGTAATCCCGCATATCAGCGGCTTTATCAAAAGGCTTGATCAGTTGATCTGTGTGCGAGGTGCAGGACTCGGCGATGGTCGGGTTCAGGCGCAGGGATTCACCGGTGTAGGTGATGGTATAGTCGCTGCCTCTGCCGCGGATTCTACCAATGCTGACTGGTATCAGTAATATGGGTGCACGCTGTTTTTCGCCATCTGCAGCAGTGGTGACGGCAAAGCCTGCTGCAATATAGAGTGTATATTTAATCGGGTTGTCATCAGAGGTTTCCATCTGCATTTTCCGACAACGCAACGCGAGTTTTTTAGCCGGGTGTCTGGTGGTTAATGCGCTGGGCGGGGCCGCGCCAATTTCGGCAGGCTGGTCGAGCTCCGACTGATCGGGCTGCAGTCGCAGGCTTTTCTTCTGGATGACCAGCTCACGATAGACATCAATGCATGAGACCGGGGTGAGTTGTATATCAACCTTACTTGTGTCCCAGTTTTTAAGGCTGGTGTTGCGTAGCAGACGGGCTGCTTGTGAGGCCTTCTTTTGCCCTGATATTTGTTGCTCCAGGCTGGCGGTGTTTTCCCACTGCGTTGGATCAGTCAGTTGTTCCGCAGTAGCGAAACTATTCTCTGCATTTGAAGTCATAGATTCAGATTTTCTTAACGTAACGGTTTATCTTACCGCAGGAACTACTTGAGCTTTGCGGTACTCTAAGGTTAGCAGCATGCTGGAAAACATCAGGCGAACCTGAGTAATGAAAGTGATTCTCTTTGCTAATCTAAGGGCGCTATAAATGTGACGCCGTTTTTAAATGTGGCGTTGTGCTAACAAGAATCATGCGAATAACGCAAGTGTCGAAACATTGGCTCTCATCGTGCGATAACAAGGCAATTTTTCGCGTAGCGAGAATGTGGCCTTTGCAAGTGTGATTAGTGTATGTGAATGGTCATTCTGGCGTTAGGATCATGTTTGGACGGTCGCGGTAACGGATGTTTAGTTGTATAGGAGGTTGGTCGGATTGTGTGTCTGCACTTGATACGTTATATCTGGCGCTGATCTCGCACTGTCCGATCTGTATTTGCATACCCTTATGTTTGTAAGACGTTAATAATTTGTTAGAGAAAAAACGCCAAAGAAGTCCATAGTTGGCGTATGGTTAAACCCAAAGGAGACAAAATGCCGGTTATCATTAAGACAGCAGATAAAATACCGTCGTCCGAGATCACTCCGGAAGATGTTTTCAATCGCCGACGCGAGTTTTTAGCCGCCGCTGGATTGGCACTTGGTGCAACGACCGCCAATATGTTGCCAGGGTCACCCGCTTTTGGTGCGACGCCTCCTTTAGGAACGCTGGGTAGCTGGTCCGCCAGCACTGACGAGCAACAAACCCCTGAAGAACAGGCAACCAGCTATAACAATTTTTATGAGCTGGGTACGGACAAAGGCGACCCAAAAAAGAATGCGAGCCGACTTGTCACTGATCCGTGGTCAGTCGAGATCGCAGGCGAATGCGCTAAACCTGGCACGTACACGCTGGAAGATATTCTCAAGCCGCACGCAAATGAAGAGCGGGTTTACCGGCTTCGTTGTGTTGAAGCGTGGTCAATGGTAATACCCTGGGCTGGATTTCCACTTGGTGACTTGCTGAAGCGGTTCGAGCCGACAGGCAACGCGAAGTACGTGCAATTTGAGACCATTCTCGATAAAGAACGTCTGCCAGGCCAGCGGTACCCGGTACTGCAATGGCCGTACGTTGAAGGTTTGCGGATGGATGAAGCAATGCACCCATTGACTATGATGGCGGTGGGTATGTATGGCAAGCTATTGCCTAACCAGAGTGGCGCTCCGTTGCGGTTGGTTGTGCCGTGGAAGTACGGATTTAAAAGTATTAAGTCGATCGTGAAAATAAATTTTGTTGAAGAGCAACCCGATACCAGTTGGAATTTGTCTGCGCCCAGTGAATATGGTTTTTATTCCAACGTGAATCCTCAGGTAAGTCATCCACGATGGAGTCAGGCTAAAGAACGTCGTCTGGATGGGGAATCCGAGGGCCTCGCTGCATTGTTTGCTGATAAACGCGAAACGCTTATGTTCAATGGATATGCTGAAGAGGTCGCGGGTCTCTATACAGGGTTGGATCTGAAAGAAAATTTCTGATTTGTCAGTGTTACTGACGACATACAAAAAATTGTCTATCAGGCTCTGCAATTTGATCGCCGAAGCTTCAATTTCACCAGGTATTTTCTGGTGGGGTTGGAGCCAGCCATTTGAATCATCAGCGTCCGGATGGGCGCTTCAAGGCCTGAAAGTCGGTGGAATTGTTGCTATAGCTTGCTGTACCGCTATTTCAAAGAACCTTCTTTGTGGTCTACCTGCAAACGGACGGGCTAATGGATGGTTTGTGAGTCCCTGAATGCCAGGTTCTATGCCAGAACTTGCTGTGGTTTTACGCCGGCGCTGGTTGGTTTATCAGTGGCGCATGTTGAAAGCCTCACATGAGCCACTGGTGAGAAATTCTGTTTTCAAACCTGTGAGTAATCATCGCAGTCATAAATCAATACGCTGGTTATTCATATAATGGCAGTGACATCTGATCCGACCAGGACACCACGCAGATTTTCGTGGCGTATCCTGATTAAACCCGCTGTTTTTATTATTTGCCTGATACCGCTTGCGATGGCTGTGTACGCAGTCGCCTCCAACCGTATGGGGGCCAATCCAATTGAAGGCGTATTACATGTTACGGGTGAATGGGGTCTTCGTTTTCTTTTAATTACCCTTAGCGTGACTCCGTTGCAGTTTACCTTCAATTGGTTATGGGTGGCCAGGCTTCGCCGGATGCTGGGTCTGTATGCGTTTTTCTATGCAACTTTACACCTGACTATCTGGGTGGTACTTGATCAGGGTCTGGAGCTGGGCACCGTACTGCGCGAGATTGTTGAAAAAAAATATATTCTGGTGGGTATTATTGCATTGCTGACAATGCTGCCATTGGCGCTGACTTCAAATCGGTGGGCTATCCGTAAGCTTGGTAAAAAGTGGAAGCCATTGCATCGATTGGTTTATCCGCTGACTTTGTTGGCAATTGTGCATTTTCTTTGGCAGGTTAGGGCGAAAGATGTCGGCGAGCCAGCAATTTATCTGGCTATTTTTCTGTTCTTACTACTATGGCGTTTTGTTCGTGAATTAAAAAAATAGCTGGCTCCTCCGGGTGGAGAGGCCAGCTTTTTTGTCTTTTGCAATCAGTGAAGTTGACGGGATGACTTAGGTCATTTCCTTGACTGCGGCTGCTTCTTCCTGAAGTTCGGCCTCGCTTTCTTTCATTTTGCCTTGAATGAAGTCATTGTTCTCTAATCCCTGGACAATCTGATAGTCGCCATTTTTACAGGTGACCGGATAGCTGTAGATTAAACCTTCTTCGATACCGTAGCTGCCATCTGATGGTACCGACATGCTGGTCCAGTCGCCATCGGGCGTACCGTTGATCCAGGTGGCCATATGATCTACCACCGCACTTCCGGCGGATGCTGCGCTGGAAGAACCGCGTGCAGCGATTACCGCGGCGCCGCGTTTGGCGACGGTAGGAATGAAGTCCTCACGGGCCCAGGATTGATCGACCATATCTGCAGCGGCCTTTCCGCCAACCGTGCAATGGCTGATGTCTGGCACCTGAGTTGTCGAGTGGTTGCCCCAGATAATCATTTTTTCGATTTCAGTGACTTTGCTGTCAGTTTTGGCTGCCAGTTGACTGAGGGCACGGTTGTGATCCAGGCGGGTCAGGGCTGTGATGTTGCGTGGGTTAAGATTCGGAGCATTTGCTTTCAGGATATAAGCATTGGTGTTCGCAGGATTACCAACCACGCAAATTTTGGCTTCCGGGTTGGCTACTTCATTGACTACTTTTCCCAGCGAACTGAATATTTTACCGTTATCTTTTAAAAGATCCGCTCTTTCCATGCCTGGACCGCGAGGCTTTGCGCCGACGAATAACGCCGCATCAATGTCAGTGAATGCGGTTTTCGGGTCATCTGTGCAGATGGTGTCAGCCAGTAGCGGGAACGCGCAATCGTCGAGCTCCATTTTTACGGCTTCCAGGACCCCCATAGCTGGCGTGATTTCGAGCAGCTGCAGCACTACAGGCTGGTTTGGACCATACATGCCGCCAGAGGCTATACGAAATAGCATTGAGTAACATATTTGACCTGCCGCGCCAGTAATCGCAATTCGAACTGGTTCCGTCATGGGTGTCTCCTACATTATGATAGTGTGTTGGGTGAGCCGTTTAGATCGGGATGATATAAACAGGTTTTGCCTGGGACAGGCACACCGGAAAATTAAGATACTTGTCAATAATAGCTGCTTTAGAGGCGGGTGTGGAGTGAAATTTCCTTGCGGTGCAGAGTGTTGAACCGCTTTTTAATTTTCAGGGGAATCAACCCGGCCAGGCCAGCCCGTTAAAGAATCATTTGAACAGGGCGCAGATGCGAGTATCAGGTGCTCGGATTGTGAGAGCATGGCAATAGAAATAGATCAGTTTGCTGCATTGTTTTGCCGCCGTGAGACTTAGCGGTTTGGTACACTACGCGATACTTTATTTTCTAAATATTCTAAGGCCGAACTTATGCGGTGCCCCTTCTGCGGAGCAATGGATACCAAAGTCATTGATTCCCGACTTAGTGGTGATAACGACCAGATTCGTCGGCGGCGCGAATGTCTGGAATGTCAGGAGCGCTTCACGACGTATGAAAATGCCGAGCTGAATCTGCCCAGAGTAGTCAAGTCAGACGGCAGTCGCGAACCGTTTTCTGAACGCAAGTTGCTTGCTGGTCTGCAGAAGGCGCTGGAGAAACGGCCGGTGGCGATGGACGATGTGCATCTTTCCATGAGTCGGCTGAAGCACCGCACTTTGGTTGCCGGTGAGCGCGAGGTACCATCGCGTAAGCTGGGTGAATGGGTCATGGAGGAATTGCTCAAGCTTGATCATGTCGCCTATATCCGGTTTGCATCGGTGTATTTGAGTTTTGAAGATATTGCATCTTTTCGCGATGTGATCGAACGGCTTGAAAAAGAACTTTCTCCCGAAGAGGCACGCAGTCAACTCACCTTATTAGACGAAGAACAGGAAAAAATTTCTCGTCCGCGACGCCGATAGCTCATGTTTTCAGACGAAGATAGTGAGTATATGGCTCGCGCTCTGGCACTTGCACACCGTGGGCTCTACACCACTGGTGCCAACCCCCGGGTTGGGTGTGTGCTGGTGTCGCAGGGCAATGTTATCGGTGAAGGGTGGACACAACCCGTGGGTGAGGCCCACGCCGAGGTCGAGGCTCTGAATGACTGTACCGTCAGTCCCGCCGGAGCTACCGCTTATGTCACGCTTGAGCCTTGTTCGCACCATGGTCGCACACCGCCGTGTTGCGATTCCCTGATTAAACACAAGATTGCGCGTGTTGTGGTTGCCAGTGTTGATCCTAACCCGCTGGTAAGCGGGTCGGGTATTGAGCGCTTGCGCGATGCCGGTATTGAAGTTGAAGTGGGTTTGCTCGATGAAGAAAATCAGGCACTGAATTGCGGTTTTTTTAGTCGTATGAAGCGTGGCAGGCCCTGGGTAAGATTAAAGCTTGCCGCCAGCCTTGATGGCCGCACTGCATTGGCATCGGGAGAGAGCCGCTGGATCACCAGTGAGGCTTCACGGTCTGACGTTCAGTTGTGGCGTGCTCGAGCCAACTGTATCCTGACGGGAGTCGGAACTATTCTGGCTGACAATCCACGAATGACAGTCCGTCTGCCGCAAGAGCGTTGGACAATCGAGTATGATCGACAACCACTATTGGCTGTCGTTGACTCAAGTCTGCGCACACCGATCGATGCCAGAATCTTTGATCGTGACGGAAAAGTCGTGATTTATACCAATACAAACAAAAGCATGCATGAGAAATGTGAGGTGAATTATCACCTCAGTCCGACTGTATCCGGCAATATTAGCCTGTCAGGTGTATTGCGGGATTTAGCTCAGCGTGAAATCAATGAGGTTCATGTGGAAGGCGGGGCGAATTTGTCTGCAAGCCTGCTTTCGGAAAATCTGATCGATGAGCTGATTGTTTATATTGCACCGAATTTGCTGGGCTCTGACGCCAGATCATTATTTGAGTTTATGGGTCCGCAGCTTATGGCAGAACGCCCCGAATTTGAGATAAGCGATGTCAGTCGTATCGGTCCGGATGTACGGCTTGTGCTGAACCCTCGGGCAAAAAAAGCCACTCATTAACCCCCAACCCGAGACGAAAGAGTTTCTATGTCTACAGTCGTTGTAGTTCGAAAGAATGGTGTCGCCTGCATTGCGGCTGATTCGCTGACCAGCTACGGTGATTTAAAACTGTCTGCTGACTTTGACCCACACAGCGAGAAAATTCAGACTTTTGATGACACTCATCTGGCGATAGTCGGCAGTGCAGCCCATACCCTGGTGATTGAAAGTCTGCTGAAGCAAGACGATTTCTTTCCGGATTTCTCAAATCGTGCAGAAATTTTCAAAACTTTCTCGAATGTTCACCGCGAGCTAAAAGAGAACTATTTTCTGAACACCAAAGACGACGAAGACGATCCGTATGAGTCCAGCCACATCGATGCACTGGCAATGAACAAGCATGGCATATTCGGAATTTATGCGATGCGTGAGGTGTATGAGTACTCACGTTTTTGGGCCACTGGTTCGGGCAGTCCCTATGCGCTGGGGGCCATGCATGCGGTTTATGACCGTTATGATTCGGTCGAATCAATCGCTCAGGCGGGCGTCATGGCTGGCGCAGAATTTGACAACGCCTCATCCATGCCTATGACTCGGCGCGTCATAACGCTTGAAGCCGCTGACATTTGAACCCACTATCGGGGGATCCGCGGGATATACCAGCAGGCGGTTGAAAAATGTCATGAGCGGAGCTCTGACCATGCAGATTAACCGAAAGCGCACCCTAAATACTGGTGTAAGTGCAGCTTGCATACAACGATAGAGCGTCAAGCTTCGAATTCAGGTAGACTTCGGCGCCTTTTGAATATTTTCCTTCTCAAAAACCAACCAGGAGTCCTAAATGGCTGTTGAACGTACTATCTCTATCATTAAGCCCGATGCAGTCGGCAAGAATGTTATCGGACAAATCTACGACCGTTTCGAAAAAGCCGGTCTGCAGATTGTTGCAGCCAAAATGGTGCAACTCAGTCAGGAACAAGCGCAGGGTTTCTACGAAGTCCATAAAGAGCGTCCTTTCTACAATGACCTGGTGTCATTCATGACTTCTGGTCCTGTGATGGTGCAGGTTCTTGAAGGTGAAGATGCCATCGCAAAAAATCGTGAAGTGATGGGGGCAACCAATCCCGCTGAAGCTGATGCCGGGACTATTCGTGCAGATTTCGCTGCCAGCATTGATGAAAATGCGGTTCATGGATCAGATGCGCCTGAAACCGCAGCGCATGAGATCAAATTTTTCTTTGGTGATGATGGTATTTGCGAACGCAAGCGCTAGTCAGCCGGACGCATTAATATGGCTTCTCTCTCCAGTGATAAAGTCAACCTGCTCGATTTTGATCGAACGGGTTTGCGTGCTTATTTTGAAACCATTGATGAGAAGCCATTCCGTGCAGATCAGGTAATGAAGTGGCTGTATCAGCACGGCGTCGCCGATTTTGACCAGATGACAAATCTGGCGGTAAAACTGCGCGAAAAACTACACCAACACTGTGAAGTCTATGTCCCGGAAGTTGAGCATTCCCATTTATCCGCTGACGGCACCAGCAAGTGGATTTTTCGCTTGCGAGGCATGAACAGCATAGAAGCGGTATTTATTCCAGAGAAAAATCGCGGCACGCTTTGCGTTTCCTCACAGGTTGGCTGCGCGCTCGATTGTTCTTTTTGTTCCACTGCCCGTCAGGGCTTCAACCGCAACTTGTCTGCCGGAGAAATTATCGGGCAGGTCTGGTTGGCCACACAATTGCTTAGTGAGAACCCCGCCACGCAACATCATCGTATTACCAATGTGGTGATGATGGGAATGGGGGAGCCTTTGCTTAACTTTAATAATCTTGTCAGAGCGCTGAATTTAATGCTCGATGACATGGCTTATGGTTTGAGTAAAAGGCGTGTCACTGTCAGTACCAGTGGCGTGTTACCGGCTATGGAGAAGCTAAAAGATGCGGTCGATGTATCTTTAGCGGTTTCGTTGCACGCGGCGAATGATGAGTTGCGCTCTGAGTTAGTGCCTCTCAACAAGACTTACCCCATTGCCGAGCTGATGCAGGCATGTCAAAGCTGGGTAGGCCAGGGAGATAGGAAACGCCATATCATGTTTGAGTACGTGATGCTGGATGGCGTCAATGATCAGCCGCAGCATGCCCGGGAATTGGTGAAATTGTTGAAAGGTTTTCCTTGTAAGGTCAATCTGATTCCGTTTAACCCGTTTCCGAAAGCTGGATATCAGCGCTCATCGGATGAGGCAATTACCCGTTTTTGGCAGATTTTGACCAAAAATAAAATTGTCGCAACTTGCCGGCAAACACGCGGCGACGATATTGATGCGGCTTGCGGGCAATTGGCAGGACAAGTGAATGATAGAAGCAAACGTGTTTTAAAATTTATGAAGCCTCGCTACGGAGAGAACCTGTGAAAATCACTGTACTGGCGCTGCTTGTCAGCGTAACAGCAATAAGTGGCTGTGCTGTGAGCCCTGCGGACGGACGTTTGTCAGATGGCCAAAAGGCCGCCAGCTATAACGCTGAGCTGGGTACAAACTATCTGGCGACCGGCAGCCTTGAGCAGGCCGAGACCAAACTGCAGCGAGCGCTGGCCCAGGACCCGAACAATGCTCTGGCTAATAACAGTAACGGTAAATTACTGGCAGCGCTGGATGACCCGTCATCGGCAGAACGCTTTTTTAAAAAATCGATCAAACTCGACGGCAAACGTGCCGAATACCGCAACAACTACGGGATTTTTCTGTGTGAACAAGGACGGATTGACGCGGCAATGACCGAGTTTGTCACGGCATCTGAAAACAAGTTCTATCAAACACCGGAATTCGCACTTGATAATGCGGGTGTCTGCGCGATGGATGCAGGCAAATATGACCTTGCTAATAAACATCTGCGTGCGTCAATACGAAAAAACGTCAATTTCGCTCCACCGATGCTGCACATGGCAGAATTGAAACTTAAAACGGGTGACGCTAGGCTCGCTGATGCTTATTATTCCAGATATATGGACATTGCGCGGCAAACGCCGCAAAGTCTGCTGGTCGGTATTGAAATCCGTCGAGCGCTTGGTGATTCCCAGGCGGTCGATCAATTTGCCCAGCAGCTGGTGTCCGCCTATCCGCGGTCCCAACAGGCAAGAACATTCCTCGCTTCACAGTGAGTTAAAAAAGCGGGGTTGCCGCACCCGCATCAAATATTAGCCTGCCGGGCATACGCGCCGGTGGGTTGTTTGTGATTATAAAAGCAATGGCCCGATTACAGGGCAACGCAAACAAGCGGCGTTAATTCTCTATGGCACAAGTGGTTAAAAGCATTAAGGGTGTGCATGACATCCTGCCTGACAACGTGCATGGCTGGCACTTTCTGGAGCAAAATGTTCGCGATGTGATGTCCGGCTACGGCTACCGTGAAATGCGCACGCCCATTCTGGAAAAATCCGAACTGTTTCACCGCTCAATTGGTGAGGTGACCGATATCATCGAAAAGGAGATGTATTCCTTCGAGGACATCAACGGTGATCATCTATCCCTGCGACCTGAGAACACGGCAAGCTGTGTAAGAGCCGCCATCCAACATGGGTTGCTGACGAATAACCAGACATCTCGCATCTGGTATCTTGGGCCAATGTTTAGACGTGAGAACCCACAGGCCGGTCGGTACCGACAATTTTGGCAGGTGGGGGCCGAAGTCTACGGGGTACCCGGACCGTACATTGAATCAGAACTTATTTTACTTAGTGCCAGGCTCTGGCAGCGGCTGGGTTTGAATGATCATGTCGAACTGCAGGTTAATTCCCTGGGCAACGCTGAAGATCGCAGTAGTTATCGATCTACTCTGGTCAGCTATCTGAATGATCATCTGAGCAGTCTCGATGAAGATTCAAAACGACGCCTGACTACTAATCCGTTACGAGTTCTGGATACCAAAAATCCGGCTATGCAAAATGTAGTGGCTGGCGCGCCGGATTTGCGCGATAGCTTGTGTAACGAATCGCGTGAGCATTTTGAAGCACTGCAGTCGTCACTGCAGGCGTGCGGCATTCCGTTTCAGATTAATACCCGTCTGGTTCGCGGGCTTGACTACTACAGTCACACAGTTTTCGAATGGGTAACAAATAATCTGGGTTCTCAAGGGACGGTGTGTGCCGGGGGGCGCTATGATGGGCTGACTGAACAACTGGGCGCAAAACCAACACCGGGTGTGGGCTGGGCGCTTGGTATGGAACGTATTATTGAATTAGTGGCTAAGGTACACGGGGCAAACGATCCACCGGAACCTGAAATTTTCATGGTGCTTGCCGGAGAGCAGGCGATGGTGAGTGGGCTGGCACTGGCTGAAGAAATTCGCAACGCAGAACCCACCTGGTCGGTCACCTGCAACTGCAATTTGAGCGGCATGAAAAGTCAATTTAAAAAGGCGGATAAAAGCGGTGCGCAGGTAGCGCTAATACTTGCCGAAAATGAAATCACTGAAAATACTGTAGGAATCAAGTCACTTCGTGCGCATGCGGAACAAAAAACTGTTTCGCGTGATCAAGTCGTAACTGTCTTGCGTAATGAATTTTTGAACCCCTGATGACATACAATAATAATTATAACGGGAACCGACGGGTTAACCCTGAATTGGTAAAACAAGATGGCTGATTACGAAACCGAAGAACAACAAGTAGAAGCACTCAAAAGATGGTGGGCCGAAAACGGTCGGGCCGTTATATTCGGTATTGGCCTGGGGCTGGTGCTGATCTTTGGCTGGCGTGGATGGCAAGGGCACAAAGCCTCTGTCGCGCAGGAGGCATCAAGTGCCTATACCAAAGTGATGGAGTCGCTTGAAGCTGGCGACAATGGCGAAGAATTTCTAAAGCAGGTCAAATTAATCAAAAGTGACCACGGTGGCACGTCATACGCGGCAATGGCCAGTCTGGCCGAAGCCCGATACCACGTCGAACAAAATAATCTGGCTGGTGCTGAAGAGTCGCTGCGCTGGACAGTTGATCAGGGAACCTTTAAAGAGCTGAAATCAATCGCCAGGTTGCGGCTGGCCAGAGTGCTGAATGCTCAGAAAAAACATGATGAGGCGCTGGAGGTTCTGGATGATGTAACATCTATCTCATATGCAGGTCTGGTTGATGAAATACGCGGCGATATCCACCTCGATAGTGGAAACGCCAAAGAGGCACTGGCAGCCTACCGACGCGCTAAGGAATCCGGCACCAGTGGTCCAGCAGATGAATTGCAGATGAAGCTGGATGACCTGGCCGTACCCGAGACTGGCTCATGATCAAAGCGTTGACCCGCACATTCGGCGGGCCTTACAGCGTTATTAATACCGGCTGTGCACTGCATGGCCGTTCTGTCTCTGGACTAAAAGTGCTGATCCTCAGCACTGCGGTGTTGGCGCTTATCGGCTGCAGCAACGTAAAAAAAATCGAGCCTGATAAGCTCTCTTCAATCGAATCAACGAAGCAAGCTGATTTGCTGTGGTCAGCCAAAGTGGGTGATGGCAGTAAAAGGTCAGTGGTGCAGTTCGCCCCCTTTGTTTCAGAGTCGGCAGTCTTTGGTGTGAATGCGGACGGCGGTGTGCAGGCTTTTGACCGATCCTCCGGTGCGAAACTCTGGGAGATCGATCTGGACACAGAGCTCACCGCCGGTGTCAGTGGCGATGATCTCTATCTCTACGCCGGCAGTGGTAACGGCGATGTCTACTGCATTAGCCAGGCAGATGGCTCTCTGGTTTGGTCAACTACAGTCTCGTCCGAGGTAATCTCTGCACCTTCTGCCGGAGCCGACTACGTGGTGGTTCGCAGCATCGACGGTCGGGTGTCTGCATTGGAAAAGTCTTCAGGTAAACGCCGCTGGCTTTACACCTATAGCGTTCCTGCACTCAGTTTGCATGGAAACGGGCGTACGCTGGTTGTGCCTGATGGTGTGTTAGTCGGTCTTGATAACGGCAGGCTGGTCGCGTTGCGTGAAGAGGATGGTCGGGTGTTTTGGGAAACACGTCTGGCTGGCAGCAGCGGTCGTTCCGAAATAGATAAGCTGAGTGATCTCGATGCAGATCCCGTGGTGTTTGGTGATTCCATCTTTGCGGTTAACTATCAGGGCGCTGCAGCGAGAATTGAACCTGGCGCAGGGCGGACACTCTGGACGACCCGGCTTTCATCATCGTCGGGTCTGAGCGTCAACAGCCGCATGGTCGTTGTTACCGATGAAACCGACACCCTGTGGGCGCTCGATATCGATGACGGTTCCGTGCTCTGGAAGCAGGAGAACCTTTCGCATCGGCGATTAACCGCTCCCGTTATCACCGATGATGGCAGTGTGATCGTAGGAGATTTCCAGGGGTATCTGCATATCCTCTCTGGTGATGATGGCGGTCTGGCGGGTCGGGTAAGAGCGGGCAGTGATCAGATTACGGGTCGACCCGTGTTGCACGAAGGTGTGCTTTACACCCTGGGTCGTTCCGGCCAGCTCTCTGCGTTCGGCCTGTAATCCGACCCACCGGATCAGAGCCAACAAGGGTGCTTTCTGCGTCTGCTTGTAGCTGGCTCTGTGTGCTTGCTCCCTAATCGGACTCACTGCACTGAATTTTTGCCCTGACCTGTAGCGATAAAGGGTAAACTCCCGCGAATGAAACCTGTAATTGCTCTTGTCGGTCGACCCAATGTTGGCAAGTCGACTCTCTTCAATAAACTGACAAAATCACGCGATGCGCTGGTGGCAGATTTTGCCGGCCTGACGCGTGACCGCAAGTATGGTGACGGCAAGCTGGGGGAGTTCGATTACCTCACTATCGATACTGGTGGTCTGAATGGCGAGTCAGAAATCCTTGATGTGCGCATGCAGCAGCAATCGTGGCAGGCGGTGGAAGAGTCAGATATTGTTATTTTTCTGGTTGACGGTCGAGAAGGGATTAACCCGGTTGATCATGAAATTGCAGACCAGCTGCGACGCAGCAGCAGACAGGTGTGTCTGGTGGTTAACAAGACTGATTCAATGGATGAATCCCAGATTTCAGCCGAATTCTATGAGTTAGGACTCGGCACTCCTCACTGCATTGCTGCAGCTCATAGCCGTGGCTTATTGAAACTCCTGACCGCTGTACAGGAGCTTCTGCCAACACTATCTGCAGAGGTTGATGAAGATCCCGATGAGGGGCTGAGGCTTGCGATTGTGGGCAGGCCCAATGTTGGAAAATCGACACTCATCAATCGCTTTTTGGGTGAGGAGCGCGTTGTTGCTTTTGACTTGCCGGGCACCACCCGGGACAGCATTGAAATCCCTTTTGAACGCGATGAAAAGCAATATACGCTGATCGACACAGCAGGAGTACGCAGGCGCGGCAAAGTCACTGATACCGTCGAAAAATTCAGTGTAATAAAAACTCTGCAGGCTATCGAAGCCTGTAACGTTTGTATTTTATTACTGGATGCCACTGAGCGCGTCACCGATCAGGATTTAAACCTGATGGGCTATGTGATCGATAAAGGTCGTGCATTGATTGTGGCGGTAAACAAGTGGGATGGACTGGATAACGATCAACGCCAGCAAATAAAATCAGATATTTCCAGACGGCTGGATTTTCTCAGTTTCACCAGTGTTGAATTTATCTCTGCACTGCACGGGACCGGAGTAGGCAATCTTTTTCAGCTGGCCAATCGCGCTTATGATTCTGCCATGATAGATATGGCAACTCCTGAGCTGACTCGTATGCTGGAGTATGCGGTCATACAGCACCAGCCACCATTGGTACGGGGTCGACGCATTAAAATGCGCTATGCGCATCAGGGGGGATCAAATCCACCGGTGATTGTTATCCATGGCAATCAGACCGAGCGTGTCCCCGATACTTACAAGCGCTACCTGAGTAATTTTTTCCAGCGTGAGTTAAAACTGTTCGGTACACCGGTGCGTATTGATTTTAAGCGTGGTGACAACCCTTACGGTCACATCCGCAATAAGTTAACGCCATTGCAGCAGCGTAAAAAGAATCGCTTTTTACGGGCCGTAAAGAAGTAAAAGTTTATCAGCTTCAATGTAAACTGGATTAAACGACTTTATCTATCTGAAAGCGGGGTATTAATTGATGTCTGACATGGTGCGATTAACTCTCGATGAAGTGCATGCGCTCGCCACTAAAAATTTAATTCATAGCGGTGCATCTGCAGCTCAGGCGCGTGCGGTGGCAGATACTGTGACCGATGCTGAGCGGGATGAGTGCAAGTCTCACGGACTGTTTCGAATTCCGGGCTTTTGTGCATCCCTGAAAAGCGGCAAAGTGACCGGTGATGCTGTTCCTGTTATTCATGATCTGGCACCTGGTGTTGTGCATGTCGATGCACAGAACGGTTTCGCGCCACTGGCCCTTGAAATCGGCGCAGAGCCGCTCGCAGAAAAAGCACGTGCGCAGGGTATTGCCGCATTGGCTGTTACTGACAGCTATCATTTTTCAGCGTTGTGGCCTGAGGTTGAGCGTCTTTCAAATCAGGGCTTAGTAGCATTTGCTTTTGTCAGCGCGAAAAGTTTTGTCGCTCCCGTCGGAGGTATAAAGCCGCTATACGGAACGAACCCTATGGCATTCGGATGGCCCAGAGAGAACGCCCCTCCGGTGATTTTTGATCAGGCGTCCAGCGCCAGTGCACGGGGTGAAATTGAAATACTGCGGCGCGATGGTAAAAAGATTCCGGATGGTTGGGCGATCGATGCCAACGGTGACCCGACCAATGATCCCGAGGCTGCACTGGCAGGCGCGCAACTGCCGTTTGGTGGTCACAAGGGTGCTGCTATCGCGATGATGGTCGAATTACTTGCCGGTGCCCTGGTTGGTGATGTCTTTAGTTTTGAAGCGACCGAGAATGATGAGCCTGACGGCGGGCCAAGCAGTGGCGGTGAATTCATGATTGCCATTGACCCCGTCCGGTGCGGCAATACCGGATCATTGGCGCATGCTGAAAGTTTATTTGAGCAAGTGTTGTCTCAGCCGGGAACCCGACTTCCGTCAGAACGAAGATATCGTTCCAGACAACACACTCCAGAGGCCGGGGTAAAGATTGTGCCTTCACTTTATGAAGCGCTGCAAATTAATTAAATCACTGGCAGGGCGCTCTGATGACTCAACGAGTCAGTATTGAATATATCAATGATCTTGATGCAGGCGCGTTTGTCGGGCTTCTGGGAGGGGTCTATGAACATTCCCCATGGGTGGCCGAGGCAGTAGTTAATCAACGTCCATTTGCCAGTAAGGCTTCCTTGCAGGAAGCGATGAAAAATATTGTTGAACAAGCCGATGATGAAGCACGATTGCAATTGTTGAAAGCACATCCTGAGTTTGCAGGTAAGCCTTCTCAGGCACTAACCGCAAGTTCAACCAGTGAGCAGGGTCGGTTAAGTTTGAATAGTCTGCCCGCCGACAAACATGTAAAAATGCAAGGTTACAATCGCCGGTTTATGGAGAAGTTTGGTTTCCCGGGCATTGTGGCAGTCAGGCTAAATAATTCAGTCGAAGAGATTTTTGAGCAATTTGATCGACGTCTGGGTAATGATCAGCAGACAGAAATAAAAACGGCTATGCGTCAGGTGCACGCAATTGTTGATTTTCGTCTGGCAGATATCATTGTAGAAAGCTAATAACCTAAATTGATATAACCCGCATGTTGGAGCAAACATGACAGATAGCGATTACCCGCGAGACTTGATCGGCTATGCCGGCAAACCGCCTGAAGTGCAATGGCCAGGTAAGGCCCGTATAGCAGTGCAGTTTGTGATCAACTACGAAGAGGGCGGGGAAAACAATATTCTGCACGGTGACGAGGCTTCGGAGAAATTTTTATCCGAAATCGTTGGCGCAGAGGCAATACCTGATATGCGGCACATGAATATGGAGTCAATCTATGAGTATGGCTCGCGAGCGGGGTTTTGGAGATTGCATCGTTTGTTTACCGAGCGCGAGTTTCCGGTCACTGTTTACGGAGTTGCGATGGCACTGCAGCGTAATCCGCAGGCAGTAGAAGCCATGCTGCAAGCCAATTGGGAAATTGCTACACACGGTTATCGATGGATTGATTATCAGCATATGCCAATCGATGAAGAGCGAGCACATCTTCAGCAAGCCGTCGAAATTCATACGGCAGCGACAGGTTCACGCCCTACCGGCGCGTATATCGGACGCACCAGCCCAAATAGTATCAGGTTGATTGCCGAGGAAGGGGGCTTTACCTACTGTTCTGACACCTATGCCGATGATCTGCCTTACTGGTGTCATGATTATCATCAACCACAATTAATGGTGCCCTACACACTCGACGCAAACGATATGCGCTTTGCAACACCGCAGGGATTCAACGCCGGGGATCAGTTTTATAACTATCTGAAAGATTCGTTTGATCTGCTTTACGAGGAAGGCGATTCCCACCCGAAAATGATGTCCGTGGGATTGCATTGCCGCTTAGTCGGGCGACCCGGTCGGGCGCAGGCGCTGCGAAAATTTCTGGATTACATACAAACCAGGCAACACGTCTGGGTGGCAAAACGAATTGATATCGCACAACACTGGATAGAGACACAAGGCGGCTGACACCCCCGCACGCATTGGAGTGCGGTCTTTGCAGGTGTCGGAAATCTTTTCGGTAAAGGATTCACCGTCGCTGCCGCTATCCTGCCCCGAAGAAGTAAATACTTATAAAAATAATACTATGTCGTGTGGCGGGCCAGCTTTGAACGCGTATAAAAAAACTCTTAATACTCCCCTGTGTGCGCTTGCATCTAACGATGAAATGCATGCTCTGACGCAATGGTTTACGCAGGCCGCAGAAGGGAATGATGTGCGAAGTCGGGTAGCCGTTACAGGCTCTAACATCAGCCGGGGGACATTTGGATCAATCTGTATTGATTTAACCTGCGATGAGCTGGAAGCTGCATTAACCGGATACAGCGGCGAAGCAGCAAACTAGGACAGCTCGCTGGATGCTGTGATCCCGAGTACTCACGCAATTTTTTTAATCTGCCTTTGCGAACAGGCTGCCAAGGTGAGTCAGCATCGACTTACTGAGGTCCCTCGCGTCCAGTATCCTCATGGCCCGTTGGTAGTATTGTGTGACATCGTGGCCGATGCCAATAGCCAGTAGTTCAACAGTTGATTGTTTTTCGATATGACCAATCACCTGATGTAAATGATCCACCAGATAGTTCTTCGGGTTAGCCATCATGGTACTGGTGTCGATGGGGGCGCCGTCTGATATCACCATCAGGATTTTACGTTGCTCGGGCCGTTTTAATAAACGTTGATGAGCCCACAATAGCGCTTCCCCATCAATATTTTGTTTTAACAGTTCCTTGTGCAGCATTAATCCAAAGCTTTTTCTGGCGGCACGATAAGGTGTGTCAGCCGCTTTATAAATGATATGTCGCAGCCCGTTTAAACGGCCAGGGCTGTCTGTTGCTCCTTGATGTTTCCAGTCTTCAAGAATTTCGCCACCATGTAACTGCGTGGTAGTGAAGCCTAAAATTTCCACAGTGACGCCACAACGCTCAAGCGTTTGGGAAAGCAGGTCCGCACATGCCGCTGCGATTGCAATCGGTTTACCCAACATCGATTTCGAGTTGTCTACCAGAAGAGTGACTGTGGTGTTTTTAAATTCAATATCGCTTTCGGCCTTAAAAGAAAGGCCCGCCATCGGATCTGTGACGACCCGCGTCAGCCGGGTGGTGTCCAGAATTCCTTCGTCAAGATCGAATTTCCAGTGCCGGTTTTGCTGTGCCATTAAAACTCGTTGTAGTCGGCCCGATAAGCGTCCCACGGTTCGTTCATGGCGTTTAATCTGATCATCCAGTGCGTTGCGTAAAAAATCCAGTTCCTGCTGCGTGCAAAGCGATTTGGCGGTGACAATTTCATCTTCGGCTCTGGAATAGACGCGATATCCTGATGTTGCCAGGGTAGCTATTCCGCCAGCGTTTTCAGAATCTGCACTGACCGGTGCGTCCCGGTTTGCGATCACCGCCTCTTCATCAGGTGTATCGTCAGCAGGGGCGAGTAACGACTCGGCGGAAATATCGGTGTCATCGCGAAGTTCGACAGTTAAGGTGCCGTCCGGGTCTTCGTTGTCTGGCTCCTCGGTATCAGTTTCTTCCGTGTCAGTGCTTTGGTCGGTTTCGTCGGACGCTTTATGTTCTGTTGTTTCCACGGAATTCGCGTTATCAACGTCGCCTGTGGCAACTCGATCAATCAATGCGATAATTTGTAAGCTGGTTGCAGCAAACTGATATTGGTCCTTTATATGGTCCCGCAGGCTTGTCCATAAAGATTGATTATTAACAAATCCGCTTTCCCGCCAGTGATCAAGCGTATCGTTGATACGTTGATCGGCACGAGCAGGGAGCTTCAGGGATTTTCGTACCATATGGGCTGTGATCTGCCTGAGCTGTTCACCCGGGTCTGCGTGCGCACGCCAGTTGGCATGCTGTGTTTCCTGCCACACCATGCCCAGATTACTATCTACCCCCCGGTATTTGCCGGTGTACACGGCCTCACAACGGGCTCTCTCCATTTCATTGAACAGCGTTTGCGATAGGCTCCCCGCCGGTTGTAGCAATTGGTGGATCTCTGGATTGTGATGAGCGGCGACCAGCGCGATGACATCGCTGATACCGCGCGCCAGATTCTTTCTGGTCTTCTCATCAATTTGCGAGAGAGAGGGCGGCGAGAAACCAAGACGCACTGCATGGCTTGAGCTTTCTGTGTCGATTGATAAGCTGGTGTCAGCCGCCAGAGCGCGGGCGCAGGCGGAGTTCGATTGCTGAAAACGGGATTGTTCGGTTTCTGCGATGGTCACAGGGGGCAGGCTGCCAGTGTAGACGAGGAGTAAAGATCAAGAATTCGTCGGGAATAAGGTGATGTTTCAGAAATAACGTTAGCTTTCTAACAGGATTGTCGCCAGACGCTGTAAATTGAAGGCGACGTCACATTGTGACGCGGCGCTACGAGGACCAATTATAGGTTAACGCAGTGATCCTGTCTCAACGGCTTAGTATTTTACGGTTGCGAGTGGATTCAGATCACCCCTTTAGGCTTGAGTTCGCAGTGGTCGACAATCGCAGCTTTTTGGGCTGCCTCGGTGATGGCACTGTGACTGGTTTTTTTGCAGTTGATCGTTATTGGCTTTAATCAAACAAGTGCATAAGTATCTGATTTTTTGTTCGAGATATTTTGGGCAAACCACAAAGCCGTCCATTAACTACGAAAAACGAAAAACGCAAAGCGTTTGCTCTTGCTCTTGCTTTCGCTCTTGCTCTACCCGCGCTTAATCAGTTTTGATAGTGATCGTGGAAATGGGTCGGCGCGCGATGGATGGCCCAAAGAGCGCTGTCTGCCATGGATGGCTGCAAGCGCTATCCACTTGCACGATCACTCTCAAAATGCCGCAGGCACCCAGGGAGTCTGTCCAGGAATGATGATCTACTGCAGATGCGGTCTTTTGGCCATCTCTTGCGATCAATTTCGTTGAATATGAAAAACTATTCGCCTCAATCGATCACAAGAGATGACTCAAAATCTCACATCCTTGCTACGACCCTCATTCCCGGACAGACTCCAGGCTGAATAGTCGCAAGACGACTTTTGGTTACTTTTTCGTCGTTTGAAAAGTGACTCCGTCTGAAGGGCGTTTTTGGTCTTTTCAAAAATGAAGGCCCTCGGCATGGGTGTCATGTTAGTTGCGCGACAGCGCACCGTACACCGGCGGGTTCTCTTATCGAAATGAGCCTGCTAGTCAGGTACAGTACATAAAATTCTTTTAATGGCAGAAAATAGCTGACACTTTGAGCGTCAGTCCCAGACTCATGAGCCGAGACGACATATTCACTTCTGAGGAAGGCGCCTCAAGCG